>NZ_CP107255.1:0-348986 GCF_029232205.1 Candidatus Nanohalovita haloferacivicina
TCTGCCGGAATCAGTGCAAAAGAAGAAAGCTCAGAGTTTTGTTAGATTCAGTTCGAACAGAATTGTTTTCTAGATGATTTTTGCGCGCGAAGATTTTCGAGCAAATACTGAGAGGTTGATTTCATCAGGAGACCTGGACTTCATTCGGAGATCGAATTTTCTATTTTCGAGCTCGAGTATCTAAGCTCCAATGACCAGACACCCCTCTATTTCGAGTGGAATTTGTATCTAGAGACCGAGACTAGGATATAACGGCGGAATAAAATTATAACAGCGACATAATAATATAACAGTGTTATATCTTTGTATAGTTAGTTTATAGAAATCTCTACATGAAATCAGGGGGTGGGTGGGGGTACCGCCTTCGCTTCGATTGGAGAAGGATTATAAACCTTAATTTCAAGTAGAAAGTTACGGGGTTCGATTACAAAAATGAGATTTAATTCTGTTTACGGGGGGACGAGATAGATGAGTCAGAGCAATCTGAAGTCAATGTTCTCAAACTATCTCGACAAAGACTCTGTTTTCAAAAACAAAGACGCTCTTACCACCAGCTGGAAGCCAGACAACATTCTGCATCGTGATGATCAGATAAACGATCTGGCCTCGATTCTTGCACCGGCCCTAAAAGGAAATGATCCGAGCAACGTATTTCTGTACGGTTCTGTAGGTACTGGAAAGACTCTAATTGTAAAACACGTTACTGAAGAACTGAAGGATGTAGCGGATGAGCAGGAGATCGACCTCAACGTACTGTATATTAACTGTAAAATGAAGAAGGTAGCTGACACCGAGTACCGACTTCTCGCAAAACTAGCCCGACAGCTTGGAGAGGACGTACCTAGCACAGGCCTTCCGACAGATGAAATCTATAATAGATTCTTTAACGCGCTGAAAGATCAGAAAGGTGTAGTAGTAATTGCACTGGACGAAATCGATGCATTAGTAAAAAAGGTTGGAGATGAGTTCCTCTACAATCTTACACGTATCAACGATGATCTAGAGGAGACCAAAGTTTCCATCCTGGGTATTTCCAACGATCTCAACTTCACAGAGTACATGGATTCCAGAGTCAAGTCCTCTCTGTCGGAGGAAGAGATAATCTTCCCGCCTTACAATGCTCTCGAACTCAGAGAGATCTTGAAGGAGAGAACAGACAAGGCCTTTGTAGAGGACAAGCTTGAAGGAGGAGTTATCTCCAAGTGTTCGGCCCTTGCGGCTCAGGAGCACGGAGATGCTCGTAGAGCTCTTGACCTTCTCAGGGTTGCAGGAGAGCTTTGTGAGAGATCTGAGGAGGAGAAGATCTACAAGAAGCATGTTGATCGGGCCCAGGATAAGATCGAGCGCGATCGCATGGTTGAAACAGTTCGTTCACAGCCTAAGCAGTCAAAACTGGTTCTTTACACTATTCTACAGATGACTGAGGATGAGGACGAGATCGCTACGGGGGATGTATACAGCGAGTACAAGGAACTGTGTGAGGACGTAGATGTTTCAGAGCTCACGCAGAGAAGAGTTTCCGGCCTTATATCGGAGCTTGACATGCTAGGAGTAATCAATGCAAAAGTAATCAGTAAAGGCCGTTACGGCCGTACAAGACAGATAAGCGTTGATCTTCCGGAAGAGATAAGAGCTCAACTGGAGGAAATGGTAGAGGAAAAATTCTACCTTTAAACAGCGCGTGAATAGAAGGGGGTACAGCAATTAATGAATGAAAAAGCACTCAAAGAGCTAACACAGCAAGGATGCATTATAGGCAAGGATGCAGCAGAAGGCCTGACAGAAGATGATGTAGAGGCGATAAAAGGCCTTGATGTCACTCCGATGTATGTCTCCGAGATGATGCTAAATAATCTAAGGGAAAGAAGTAACAGTGTTGAGGAAGAAGTTGTACATGAAACAGAGGGGGGCAAACTGGTAGAGAAGACAAAGCTCGAGGAAGAGCAAGATACATCTGACAACAGTTCTACTGACGAAGAAGTTGATCTGGGAGAGGAGTTTGACGAAACAAGCTCCAAGTTCAGCAAGGACAAGACAGTAAGAATCAAGGACGACAGAAACAGGTCCGAGATGCGTACCAAGGTAGAGATCCTTGATGAAACAGATATTTCTGAAGATGAAAAAGATGTACCAGAGTTTCTGGGATATTACAACGATCGATACGATCGAATGAAAGACATGCTTATGCGGAGAATGGAGATGAAATCCGCAACTTCTATCAAGAGGCTTGAATCACGTGACGAAGGCGACGAAGCCACTACTATAGGCCTTGTAAACGATAAATACTCGACACAGTCCGGAAAGTGGATAGTTGAAATTGAAGACAAGACTGGAACTTTCAAAGTGCTTGCAGATGAACGAGACGGAGAGAGAATAGTTCCTGACGAAGTAATCGGTGTAAGAGGAAATCTTGGAGGCGATATAATCTATGCTGACGATATTGTGAGGCCTGACCTACCGATCCCACAGGGAGTAAAAACCACTAAAGACGAGGTCTCCGCGGCCTATATCTCTGATTTCCACATGGGATCTCAGGATACTCTGAACAAGAGGCTGGATCGTTTCGCTGACTGGCTTGGAAGCTCGCAGGCGGAAAACGTTGGATACCTTGTAATTCCAGGCGATGTGGTTGAAGGAGTAGGAACATACCCGGGCCAGGAGGAGGAACTCGAGGTCACGGACATCTACAAACAGTACCAGCGATTCGAGGAATGGGTGGAAAAAGTACCGGAACATATTCAGATCCTTCTGGGCCCAGGAAACCACGATATTACACGTCTAGCAGAGCCACAGCCACGGATTGCTGAGGACGCACTACCGACTATTTCAGACTTCAACAATGTGCACTTGGTACAGAACCCGCAGACTGTCAGGCTTCACGCAATCAGAAGCAAGGGTATCAAGAATCTGATGTACCATGGATACAGTTTCGACGAACAGATCGATCAGATACAGTCCTTGAGGGAGAAGGCCTACGACGATCCAAGCCACGTAATGATCGACCTTCTGAAGAGAAGGCACCTGGCACCAACCTATGGATCCAACCTTGTATCTCCAGAAGGCCGTGACAACCTTGTAATAGAAAATAAACCAGATGTATTCGTCGCTGGCCACCTTCACAGCCACGCAAACGAAAGCTACAAAGGAGTAAACGTAATTGCATCATCAACTTTCCAGGCACAGACAGACTTCCAGAAAAGAGTAGGCCACGAACCAGATCCTGGAAAAGTAACACTTGTCGACTTCAAAACCCGAAACACAGACGTCAAACAGTTCTAAAGTGATCACAAAATGGATACAGAAAGCTACTTCAACAGTATAAGAGAGAAAACGGATAAAGCATACGATATAGCGGAAGAGGCCCGTGATCAGTCCAAGGATCCAGAACAGAGAGTTGACATTCCTGTAGCAGAGGACCTGGCAGAAAAGGCCTCATCACTTGTAATTGCAGCAAAATTCCCTGAACTTGAAGATCAGGGAGTAGCTGAAAGAATTAGAGAACTGGAAGACGAGTATGGAAAAAACGATGAAAGAGTATCCTTCTCGATCGCTAGAGAGATTGCAGAAGGAGAATTCACGGAGTTTGAAGATCTTGAAAGAGCATGTGAGGCCGGAGTCCGAGTAGGAGTCTCCTACATGACAGGAGGTATTACAACAGCACCTCTGGAAGGAATCGGCGATGTAAAGATAAGAGAGAATAACGACGGCACGGAATACCTGGCAATGTACTACTCAGGCCCTATCCGTTCAGCAGGAGGAACAGCCTCCGCAATGTCAGTACTTCTCGCAGACTACGTCAGAATAGGTGTAGGCCTCGACAAATTCAAACCATCAGAGACAGTTGTAAACAGATATGCAGCCGAAGTAGACGACTACTACAACCGTGTAACCGCAAAACAGTACTATCCTGAAAGAGAGGAGACCTCGATGATTGCGGAAAATGTTCCAGTCGAAGTCACGGGGTCGCCAACAGAACAGATCGAAGTATCAAACTACAAAGACCTGGACCTCATCGACACCAACCAGATCAGAGGAGGCATGTGTCTAGTATACCTCGACGGCCTACCACTGAAAGCCCCAAAGATCAAGAAAAGAATAGAGAAATGGGGCAAGGACTTCGGCCTCGAACACTGGGAATGGGTAAAAGACTACCTCGACCTGCAGAAAGAAATCCACTCATCAGGAAGCGACGATGAGGAAGACGACGGAGAGGCCAAGGAAAAATCAAAATACACGCCATCCGACAAATACCTGGGATCGCTGACCGCAGGAAGGCCTATATTCGCGCATCCAGGAAGAAAAGGAGGATTCAGGCTGCGGTACGGTCACTCAAGAACCAACGGCCTCGCAGCAGTATCGATGCACCCGGCCACACTGGAGATCTCCCAGAGATTTATCGCAATAGGAACACAGCTGAAGACCGAATACCCTATGAAAGGTACAGTGGCCACTCCATGCGACTCAATACATCCGCCTGTCGTCAAACTGAAGAACGGCGACGTCAAGAAAATTGAGTCAAGAGAAGAGGCCCGAGAAATAGAGAAAGACGTTGAAGAAATCCTCTTCATGGGCGACATGCTCGTAACATACGGAGAGTTCGTGGAAAACGGCAAGAAACTTCTTCCTTCTCCTTATGTGTCTGAATGGTGGGAGAAAGATCTTGAAAAGGCACTTGAAGAACAGAACGTCAAACTAGGCCGGGACTTCTCCGAGAGAGATCCTACGCCAGAAGAGGCCATGAAGATTAGCGACAAACTCGGAATCAGGCTGCACCCAAAATGGACATACCACTGGAAAGACACATCACCAGAGAAATTCCAGGCCCTATACCAGTCAATGAGAGAAGGAGAACTCAAGGGAGAAAAAACTGAAAGAGCACTCGAAGATCTACTTGTTCAGCACGAAAAAGAAGGAGGCCAGATCAAGGTCAGAAAACAGGATCTAAAGGCCCTCAAACTTCTGCTCAAACCAGAAGAAGATAATAAGGATGTAGTAGAGTCAGCGCAGTCAGGAAGAGGTATAGTTGATGCAGTCGAGGAAATATCTGGTGTAGAGCTTGGTGATCCAGCACCTCACTACCTTGGAGCCAGAATGGGCCGACCGGAGAAAGCAGAGCGCAGAACACTTAACGGAAAGCCACAGCTTCTATTCCCGTGTGGAAAGGAGGAAGGAGGCCGAATGAGAAATCTTGTCGCTTCCTACAACCAGACAATGCATGGAGACAAGGGAATAGTCAAAGAGCAAATTGTACAGAACTACTGTACTGAATGCGAGAAAAAATCATACTATCCTTACTGCCGTGACTGCGGAGAGCCAACAGAACCTCTATGGGTCTGCAGCGACTGCGGAAAAACATACAGAGAAGAAACAGAAGTCTGCGGAAAATGCGGCAACGAATGGATCAAAAGACATGAATACACCGACATCAACGTCCGAGAAATGATGGACGATGCCTTGGAAAACCTCGGAATGAACAGGCCACCGGAACTACTGAAATCTTTCCGTGGAATGACCTCAAAAACCAAGATAGTCGAGCCAATCGAAAAAGGCCTTCTAAGAAAAAAGCACGACCTCTACGTCAACAAAGACGGAACAGTAAGATATGACGCAACAGACATCCCGATGACACACTTCAAGCCGAAAGAGGCCGGTGTGTCGGTAGAGAAGCTCAGAGAACTTGGCTACGAAAAAGATATTAACGGAGAGTCTCTGGAAAACGAGGATCAGGTACTTGAGATGAAGCCGCAGGACATCATTATCCCTGACGGCGACATGAGCCTGGCGGCCTCCGACTACATGCTTAGAGTAACTCAATACATCGACGAGCTACTGGAAAAATTCTACGGCCTGGACCCGTACTACGAGGCCGAAGGAAAAGAAGATCTGGTAGGAGAACTAGTCATAGGCCTGGCACCGCACACCTCAGGAGGAACAGTCGGCCGTATAATCGGCTTCACGGATGCAAAAGGAATTTACGCACACCCTTACTGGCATGCAGCCAAGAGAAGGAACTGTGATGGTGACGAAGACGCTATACTGCTTATGATGGACGGATTACTGAATTTCTCCCGTAAATACCTCCCTGACATGACAGGCGCGCGTACAATGGATGCTCCATTGATTTTATCGACTGTGCTGAATCCTGACGAGGTTGACGACGAGGCCTGGGCCGTTGAGACTGTTGATGATTATCCTCTCAGTTTTTACGAGGAGACTCAGAAGTACAAGGAGCCGTGGAATCTTGAGACAGATATCGAGATAGGTGAGGATATTGTCCACAGCGATCAGCCGTATTCTCACGACTACACGATTGAGACTTCGGATATTGATGATGGGCCTTCTCAGTCGGAGTACGTGACTCTGGATGATATGGATGAGAAGACTACCAACCAGCTGAAATTGGGGGAGAGGATCCGGGCCGTTGATGAAAACGCGGTGGCTGATCTATTGCTGGACAAGCACTTTATTCCTGATATCAAGGGTAACTTGCGTTCGTTTTCAAGTCAGAAGATGCGCTGCGTTGATTGCAACGAGAAGTTCCGTAGAGTACCTATGACCAATCAGACGATCGCACCGACAGGAAAGACTACAGCCCGGTGTCCGGAATGCGACGGAAAAGTTCTTCTAACAATCTCGGAGGGAACGATCAAAAAGTATCTGGAGCCTTCCAAGAGAATTATTGATAATTATGAGGTATCCCCGTACATCAGGCAGCAAATCCTGATTCTTAACAAGACTATTCAGAGTCTTTTCGGCAAAAGCGATAGGCAGACGGGCCTGAAACAGTTTGCGAGCTGAAAGACCGAAACATTCAATAGGTTCATTTCTTCCATTTCTCATTATGGACGGAAAAGTAAAACTGAAGGAGGTTATGACGGAAGGCGTAGTAGCCGTAGACGCAGACAGTAACGTAGTAGAGGCAGCGAGCAAGCTTCGGCAGGAAGATATCAGAGGCCTTGTCGTAATTGAAGACGAGGATGCAGTCGGAGTAGTGGTCTGCAGAGATATAGCATACGATGTGATCGCAGATGGCGAAGAGGCAAGAGAAACTGAAGTAAAAGATATAATGAGCACAGATCTGATTGTAGCAGACGAAGACGAGCTGCTTGACGATGTTGCAATGGCAATGTCGAAAAACAACGTCTCCAGAGTTCCAGTAGTCAGAGGAGACATGCTTGTAGGGATCGTAACCCAGTCAGATATTCTAAGAGCATGGCCTGGATTCGCAGAAGTCATGCAGGAAAAAGAGGTGTCAGAATAAAATGAGCATAGACAGTGAAGTAAAGGTAAAAGAACTGATGACAGAAGGAGTCATCGCAGTAAAACAGGATAAAACAGTAAAAGAAGCAGCCCAGCTACTCAAAGAAGAAGGAATCAGAGGCCTTGTCGTAGTCGACGAAGAAGAGGCCGTAGGAGTAGTAGTCTGCAGAGACATCGTGTACCAGGTAGTAGCTGACAACAAGGATCCTGAAGAAGTACTTGTCAAAGATATAATGAGCACAGACCTCGTAGTAGCTGATGAGGATGAGCTGCTTGACGATGTTGCAATGGCAATGGCCCGCAACGACATTTCAAGAGTTCCAGTGGTCAGAGAGGACATGCTTGTAGGGATCCTGACACAGACTGATATTCTACGTGCATGGCCTGGATACGCAGAGGTCATGGGGGAGGAAATTGAGATGCAGGCAGAGGCCACTCCGCGCCAGACCACCAGAGAGGGTATGTGCGAGAACTGTGAGAACTACAGCGAGAACCTCCAGGAAACAAACGGAATGCTTCTATGTGAGGAATGCCGGTAAGGCCTTCCTCTTTCTATAATACTTTTTTATCCCGCTTTCTCCAAGTTTCCTCTATGGGCATGCATATCACCGAGGAAGTAGACAGGAGAAGGCTTACACTCAAGGTTGAAGACCCGGAAGAAGTCTACTCCTCCATGAAAATGCTTCTTGAGGACAGAATCAAGTTCTCCTCGGTGAACGAAGAAAAATACTACAACGACGTCGACGGCAAAGACATCAGAGCCAAAATCGTCACAGTCTTCGGCATGGACCATCTAACCCATGAAACCATGGAAATCTTTCTCCACATCGACAGAGAGGCCTCAGAACTCGATATACAGCTGAAGGCCAAGCTCGAGACAGAGTACCCAACCCATAAATCGTGGCAGGATTCTCTGATCTACTACGCGTACAGATCGCTGTACGACAAGTTCCTGTATGGGGAAACACGTGAAGGTTACGAACACGCAGTGGAGGAAAGAGTAGACCTGCTTATGGACTACATCAAGGACGATATGGAGGCGGATTACAGTGGTTAAATACGAGCACGACGCGCTTTCCAAACAGGATCACTACTTCGTAAAAGAGGATCCGGCCCGAATCTACAGAGGAATCAAGGATCTACTCGTCGAAGAATTTGACATGGACAGGATCGAGGAAGGAAGAAACGAGTTCTCGGTAACAGGCCCTAAAGACAAGATAAGGCTGCACGCATTCAAGGAGAAAGGCCGCAACACAGTACTGTACTTCAACCTTTCCTGGAGAGTAAAAACTCCGAAAAGCATCTACACGCACGACTCAAGGCCTGATGACATCAAAAAAGTCAGGGTAAAAACTACTGGAAGAGTAATCACTGTTTATCCGGGTGGAAACGCAGAGATATTCGAGCCTTATGCAATTACACAGTATCCACAGGAAAACTACGATGCAACGCACCTTGAAGATGAGAAAACACAGTTCCAGAGATCAAAATTTTACAAGATACTTGTAGGAATCTGGTACAACAAGTTCTACTCGAAAGAAATACACAAGTACGAGGAAGAGGCCTCGGAAATAGTTGTACGGCTTCAAAACCTGATGAGAGAAAAGTTCGGAGTGGAGGACGGTATCGTCCGCACAGGAAGCTCCCACTACACTCCTCCATGGCAGTGATAGAAAATGTCTGATGACGAAGAACCTGGCTTTTTCGGAAAAATGATGTGCTGGCTTCACACGCCGAAAACCGAGAACAGCGACTGGGAACACGACAAGTTCCACGAAAAAGACGATATCTGGCACCACGAACACCTTTTTGAAGGCCACTGGGTGGAGATACAGAACAAGGCCGAGTGGTATGAAAGCCCGAATATTGTCAGCATCTACAAGGACCACAAGTACATCTTCAACCAGAATATGGAGCTTGACAAGCCTTCTGAGACGTTCTACTATGAAAACGTGGACAGCGGCGAGTTTGAATCTGTTATGGAGGTAAAGGAAGACCTTCCAAGTAAGCATGGAAAACTTAAACTTACTACAAATCCTGCAACTCAGAGCCCTCCCTCAGGAGACAATGATTTCGGCCTGATCGAGTACTGGGTAAAGCTAGAGGTAAAATACAGCTTTCCCGATGGAATTAACTGGCTTCCAAGAATCTTCGCCTATCCGTTGAATCGTTTCTTCAAGAAATGGTTTGTGAACAGGATTGGAGAGGAAATGATCGAGTACGACATCGAGTACGCAAGGGAGAGGCTGACAGAGTACTTCGACTACATCAGAAAATACCATGGAGAGGAGCCTGTCCAGACAAAGACACGTCAGGAGGTCTATACTCCGCCGACCGATGGGCCTTTCTTCCAGTAGAAACTTTCCCAGAGCTAAAAGGTTAACTATCGTATTGTTTGATGAGGAAGGTAACTTCCTCAATTCGGCTGCCCTCGGTCAGCAGGTGCTACCGTACGGGACTACAGGGATGATCATCTGTGTTACAGGGCAGCCACACTACTTTTATCCTCAGAGAGGAGGCCCTGAAATGACAGAATTCTACATCAAAGTTAAACCAGATAGCAACGAGTTCCGTGTTGAAGAAGGAAGTTTTCCCGAGTTCTATCTTGAATCAAAGGCCGAGAATGGGAAAGCTAATTCAGAGTTACTAAGCAAACTGGAAAATATACTGGGGCAGAGGCCTGGAATTGTTTCCGGCCACAAAAGCAGCAGGAAGAAGATCAAGGTCGACCTATCTCGGGACGAGGTAGATCGAAAACTGGAGGCTGAAATCAATGGGTAAGACATCACAGAAATCCGCAAAGTACATGATAAACGCAAAAATCGAAATAGCAGGAATAGTTGAAAAATCAGATGTAGTCGGCGCAATATTCGGCCAGACAGAAGGCCTTCTTGGCGACCAGCTTGATCTCAGAGAACTCAAAGAGAAAGGAAAGATCGGGAGAATGAACCTCGATCTCAAGCAAACAGACGGCAGCACAGAAGCCTCACTCGAACTACCTTCATCTCTCGATGCAACCGAAACCGCTCTGCTAGCAGCCTCCCTTGAAACCATAGAAAAGATAGGCCCAAGCAATGCCGATCTCACTGTAAACAGTATTGAAGACCTGAGAGTATCGAAAAGAGACTACATCGTCAAACGCTCAAAACAGCTTCTACAGGATATAGAGCGCGAGACACCGGATAAAAAGAAACTGATGAACGAGATCAAACAGGAAGTCAGAAAGGAAGAACTGACAGACTATCACTCATTTGTCGCAGGCCCAGACGTCGAATGGGATGACAACATCGTAATTGTAGAGGGCAAGGCCGACGTCGTCAACCTCCTGGAGAAAGGAGTGAAGAACGCGCTGGCCATCGGAGGAACATCAGTACCTTCACAGATCGAAAGAATCGCAGAAGAAAAAGACCTTACAGCATTCCTCGACGGAGACAGAGGAGGAGATCTCATCCTCAGAGAACTCAAGGAAAAGGCCGAGCCAGAGTACGTGGCCCGAGCTCCCGAAGGAAAAGAAGTAGAGGAACTATCCAAGAGAGAAGTACACTCAGCACTCAGAGACAGAGAACCCGTAAAATACACTGAAGAACCGGAAGTCGAACAACAGATATCTGAAGAAGACGTAAAGGCCTTCTCAGAAAAAATCTCCGAACTCACAGGAACTCGCGCAGTCAATACTCTGGACGAGGACGGAGAAGTAGTTGAGAAAAGGCCTGTCTCAGCAGTCTCCGAACTTGAGAAAAAATGTTATGCAGTTATCATGGATGGAACTATTGACGAGGCAGCTGTTTCAAAGGCTGAACAGCTTGATGCAGAATACCTGGTAGGAAAGGACCGTAATGAAACGGCCTCATCCAGCGAAGTAATCCTTATGACGAAGGAAGAGCTATAGGTCCATCTCCTGCCTGTAGGATTCCAGGATCACATTTGTCTTGGTCTCCTCAATACCTTCCATGCTCTGAATCTTCTGAAGAGAGGAATTCATAGACTCTCTATCCTTGAAATGTGCCAGCACGATAATATCAGCATCTCCCGTGATAGAATAACACTGTTCGATGAAGGCCTCATCCTTCAGCTTCTCAGCTATAGGAGTCACTTCGCCAGGCTCCGACTTGATATGAGTTATCGTAGAGAACGTGTAGCCCATTTTTTCGTAGTCGAGAACAGGAACAAACCCTTTTATAACGCCGTTATCAAGCAGTTTTTTGAACCGATTGCTCGCAGTCGATGGAGAGACATCTACTTTCTCCGCAATTTTACGCAGCGAGGCCCTTCCATCAGACAACAACTGTTCAATTATTCGAAAGTCCTTATCATCAACCGAACTCTCTTTCATAAAACACAATTTATAGGCCAAAACTTAAACATTTGTTCGAAGATACATTAATATACAAGCTATACGTATAACATAGTATGGAATCGGTCGAGGTCGACGAATGTATGGTCTGCGGCGAAGACGTCAAAGGCGGAATGAAGACGTCAGAAGGCCCGGTCCACGAAGTCTGCATGTCAAGCCTGTTCTAGTTCTTTCTAATTGCATTTTTTAACCATTCCTCAGAAAATGGCCAACTTCTCCAAATAAGCTCTCATCAGCGTCTGTAACGGCCTCTCCAACCTTCCATCCTGGTTCCGGCACAGGTTCCTCAATATCAAAATGAATGGTATTGCTGAAAACCTCCACTAGAGAATTCTTCTCTATTTCTTCTCCAGGATCAATCCACTCAACACTGAACTCTGGAAAATGAATATAGGCCTCAACAAAATCCTCATAATTCCCGCCACTCCACGCATCAGGGTCAAGAGCATAAGTATCTCCCTCAGCATTCAAAACTTCTACAACACCTTCCGGAGTATAATTTTCAGCAACACCCTGATAAACATCTTTCAGGCCTTTATCAGTTTCAAAAGTCACCTCATATCCCCTAGGCCTTCTAATTACATCCACAAAAACACCGTCCTCCCTAAAAGCAGCCTGAGTATACTCACCCCTTTCATCAACTCCTCTGAGAAGAGTGCCGTGCACCAGTTTATCATATTCGTCCTGAGGCCTTGTCACACATCTAATGCGTTCCTAAAGAATAAATTTTTCGATTTGTGCTCATAGGTCATAACTGGAGGAAGCCGTAAGAATCAACTTTTTCACTCGTAATTTAGACAACAGTTAAAAGATTATTGTTATTAATCAGTCACAATAGTGCAAGGATAGTTTTTAAGAGTGGGCCACAATAACTAGACATATGAGGAAGCCCTTCGCAGTTCATCTGTAACCAATCAGGTGGACGGAAGTGCGCTTTAGGCTCCCACCCGTTAATACTATACCGTTGGGAGCCTTCCTCGCTATTGTTCTATTTGTTTGATTTCAATATCATAGCTTTTAGGAAACTATAGTCGCTTTCTAGCAGATGTTCTAAGTCTTTTTCTCTAGCTTTGTATGCTAAATTATGGCATTCTGGTTCTTCTATCTCTTTGTGAACTTCACACGTGGTGAACTTTGGGTAATTGTTAGGAGCTGTTTTCGTGTTATTTTGGAGAAAGTTGTTTAGATGGTGTTTTATCTGCTTAAACTTTCCTTCGTATTCTTTATCTATTCTGACTTCTTTTAATCGGTGTACGTCGTTTTGAATAAGCATAAACAGGCCTACTGAAAAAAGTTTGACTCTATATTTGGACAGATTTCCTAGTTCGGCTTTAGCAGCTTTTTTCAATCTTTTTTTATGGTCTTTGCTTATAAAAACAGCATTGGAATAGTCATTGCCTGATTCATCTGAGAAGGCAAGTCCTGTATTCATGCCTAGATTCTCAACTTTTCCGCTTTGATCAACATATACGGTGTACTGTCTCACTATATTGGCTTTTTTTATCTGAATTATAAAAATTGCAAATATCTTTTAACAGGAAAAACAACCTGTAACTGAGTTGTTAACTATGTCCGGAAATACCTCGCTAAGACGGTCTCGTTCAGTTGGAGTAGGATTGCAAATTAACATAATTTAGAATTAGGAAGTTATCCTCGTCTATTTCTTAATCAAGCCCCGGGCGGGATTTGAACCCGCGACCTGTCCCTTTCTGTGCCTGTCAAGTTTTGATTGTAGGCCATGCTGTGCATGGTCTGATGCGTGCCGCTCTGGGCATTGGCAGGCGTACGAGGGGACCGCTCTAGCCAGGCTGAGCCACCGAGGCCTCTGTAGTTATTGAGTGGGGTTATGGTTTTTAATCTTCTACCGGGTTTTTTAGTCCTGTATTTCCTATTTTTTGTTGTATGAAGGTTGGTTTCCGGTGAATTTGAGGCCTTTGATTGGTTTTGTTGTGGTCTTGTTTGTTCTGGAAGGTGCTGTGCTTTTTGTCTCTGATTTCAGTTTTGGTTCGGAGCCTGAGGTCGAGACACCGGATGCTGATGCGGCCAATAATCCTTCAGAAAATGTTTCTACTACTTCTGTTTCTGATGAGGATGATAATAGTTCTGAATCTGATAGAAGGCCTGATAGTAATGAGTTGAATAGTTCTTCTGTTGAGGGTGAGGCTGTGGAGAATGAATCAATTAATTCTTCTGATGAGGCAGATCCGAGGCCTGTTGAGAATGTGAGCACTCTTTTTGTCGGCAATAGTTATACTGACAGGAATGATCTTCCTGTGCTTTACAGGAGTGTTGTTGGTTCCACATCTAATTTTTCTGAGAGCTCTGTTACTGTTGATTCTGTTACCTATGGCGGTTATCGTTTGAGGGAGCATGCCAGTGATCTTGAGAGTGGAGGCCGGATTTCCAGTGTTCTCGGGGATGATTGGGATTATGTTGTTTTGCAGGAGCAGAGCCAGATTATTGGTTTCAGTCTGGATCATGAGGAGAGGATAAAGTCGATGGATGCCGGTGAGAGGCTTTCTCAGGCTGTTAACCGGAGTGGTGCGGATACTGTTCTTTTCATGACCTGGGGCCGTAGGGATGGTGATGAGCGTAACAGGTTTATCTATCCGAACTATACTGCGATGCAGAAGTATCTGAGAGGTGGTTACGAGCAGATGCGTTACAGGGTCAGGGACAACGGTAGTGAGGCCAGTATTGCGCCGGTAGGTATGGCTTTTAAGGAGGCCTATGATTATAGCTCGAGGGATGGTCCTGCTAACAGGACGGGTACTGTTTTCTATGATCTGTATGCTTCGGATGGTTCTCATCCGAGTGTTCAGGGCAGTTATCTTGCTGCTCTGGTGATTGGCGCTACCAGCACAGGTGTTGAGCCTTTGAATGTGTCGTACAGGCCTTCTGAAGTTTCTAGTTCTCGTGCTGATCTTTTGAAGGGTTTTGCTAGTAGTGCTGCGGATTATTATTGATCGGTGTAATGATTTAAACGAGGCCTGCTATTTGGTATTTAGGTGAATTGTTTTTGGAGGATAAGATTGGTGAAGTCGCAGGTTATGTTTGGAGGTATTTAGAGGATGAAGGAAAGTGTTCTGTCTCGTCTATTTCGAGTTCTCTTGATTTTCCGCGTTCAAAGGTGAATATGGCTATTGGTTGGCTTGCTCGTGAGGGTAAGCTTGAGTTTGTTGACGCTGATCGCGGAACTTATGTGAAGGCTTCTTGATTTTCTGTTGAGGCCGAAAGATGTTTTAGTTTTGTAACCTCTTTTTTGTTGTATGAGTTTAGTTGATGGAGCTAGGACGATTGTTAATCAATGTTTAAACGTTCAGGATGGCGAGGAGGTGCTTGTTGTTAACGATGGTAATGATGCAGATCTGATTGATGCACTGTTTGAAGTGCTTGATGATCGGGACGTCGAGGCGACGTACATCGAGTACGAGGAGCCGGAGAACCATGGCGAAGAACCTCCTGAGAAGGTTGCGGAAGCTATGAAAGAGGCCGATGTGGTTATTGCACCAACTATCAAGTCCTTGAGCCACACCAATGCAAGGAAGGAGGCAAATAAGGCCGGAACCAGGGTTGCTACTTTGCCGACTGTCAGCAAGGAAATATGGAATTCAAGCCTTCAGGCCGATTATGATGAGGTTAAGAGAATTACCGAGAAAGTCTATGATCTTCTTGAGGATGCTGATGAGGTAAGGATTGAGACACCTTCCGGTACTGATCTGCGTTTCGATGTTGAGATCGACACATACCATAACGATACTGGTATTCTGCATGAGGCCGGTGCGTTCGGAAATCTTCCGGCTGGAGAGCCCAACGGTTATCCTGCTAACATGGAGGGCACGCTTGTTTTCGATCACTTCCCGTTCTCTCCTGACGCGAAAAAAGTTGAGATCAGAGACAGCAAGGTTGTAGCACTGGAGAACAAGGAAGGCGCTACGACTTCTGAGCTGGAGAAGGCCTTTGAGGATGTTCCTTGTTCGAAGAAGGTTGCCGAGTTCGGTTTCGGTACGAATCCTGAGGCCACTATTATCGGTAATACTTTGCAGGATGAGAAGGTTCTGGGAACTATTCACGTAGCTCTCGGTGACAATTGTTCGTATGTTCCTGAGGGAGATGACAGGAGGAATCCGTGTGATATTCACTGGGATTCTGTATGTGAGAAGCCTACTGTCTGGTTTGACGATAAGAAGATTCTTGACGAAGGAGAGCCTGTCTTCCTGGAGGAGTAGGCCTTTTTCTTTTTCCTCCTCTTTTTCTATCGTTCATATTTTAAGCAAGGTCTGACAATTACAGGGTAGGCTGTTATGAGTTCGACCGATTTTGAGGATTCTCTTGCCGATGCACTGGCGGAGGCTAAGAATCAGGCTCCTGAAATGGATGAACCAGATGTTGATCCTGAGGACCTGAAGAAGGAGATTAGAAGACTTCACGATAGGCTTCGCAGATTGGAGGAGGCCCATAACGGCGGCGAAGTTCTTGTTGAGCAGGATGATTACAGCGATCTCAATGAGCATGATCTCCGTCAGAGGATGAAGGAGGTCGAAATTTCTCAGGATATTATGGAGTCCAGGCTTGAGGAAGAACTTGAGGACTTCAAGGATGAGCTTTTCGAGGACTTTTTCTCGGATGTAGAGGAGCGTCTTGCTGAGGAGCACCTGAAGAAGCGTGTGAACAGTATTCGTTCCGATGCTGATAAGCAGATTGAAGAGCTTAGAGAAAGAGTTCAGGACGTCCAGATTGAGGAGAAAGTTGATAAAGAGGATCTGGATGAAAGAGTTGAGAATGAGAAGAAGGCCTTGGAGAGAAGGATTGATCGTCGTTACGGTGATCTGAAAGGAGAAGTTGATGAAGTTGATGATAAGGTAGAGTCTCTGAAGGCTGATCTTTACGAGGCTAATCAGAGTATCGGTTCTCTGAAGACCAAGATTGAGCAGATGCAGGAGGAGACTCAGAGAGTTGAGTCCGAGCTTCAGAATAATATTGAGGAGGCCAAAGAAGATGTTAAAGAGGAGATTGAGCCGGTTCCTTCTCAGGATGACTTTGAAGAGCTGAAGTCTCATGTAACTGAAATTTCCGGTCTTCTTGACAGTCTTTCAAGCAAGATTTCTTCCAGGTAGCTGGGAATAATGTTTTTAACAGTCCGGGCCCAAGTTTTGGTATAGAATGAGTATTTTAGCATGCTCTGGCACTGCACAGATGAATATTATGTCAGAGACTATGCTAGCCAATTTCTTTAATTTCAAGGCTTTCAAGGGAACCAAGTCCAAGTTTTTCTGGTAATTGGTTCCAGGCCATAACGTTTCGGTGTTTTCCCTGTATGGTTCTGGACTTCTTAGATGACGGCGCCCAAAGGCTTTTGCTCGTTCTCTGTCTTCCGCTGGTAGATGGTGTTTTCGCAACACTGCTCGTTACAGGCGCAATCCAGACATTCTCAGATGTTGTTAACGTAGCTTTGACAATTTTCAGTGGTGCAGGAGCGCTGGCAGTTCTTTACTCGTCAGCTGATTCTGGTAGAGAGGCCCGCAGAATGGTTAAGCAGGTAACTCCTTTCCTGCTTGGTGGTGCATTGGTAATTTCGTTGATCGCACCGGTCTTCGCCTCAGTGTTCTATATGGAGCGTTTGAAGTATGCTACAGGCCTTGCAATTATTGCGATCGCAGCTCATATCCTGGAGCTTGATCATGCTGAGAAGTTCCCTGTGCCTGCTATAGTGGTTACAGGCCTTGTTGTTTCGGTTCAGAGTCCTGCGGCGGCTGCTCCATCATTGGAGTACGTGGTTCCTGCGCTTGGAACTGCTGCTATGGCTGTAGGTGTTCTTTATCTGGCCTCATTGATTGATATTGAGAGAATGGATCTTGATTATATTCGGAGAGGAGGTGCGATGGTTCTCTGTCTGATAGGCCTTTCTCAGTTCGGATTGGCTGTTCCTTCGGAGTTAGGCCTTGCAGTTCTTGCTCTTTCAGTGTTTGCTTCTCTGAGGAAAGGTTAGAGGCTGTAGAATTCGATTTCTATGTTTCCTGTGTTTCCTTTGATGTATCTTGCGACCAGTCTTTCTCTTAGAGGCCTGAATGCCAGCAGGAATCCGATTGCGTCGGTTATTATTCCTGGTGAAATGAGTAGTAGACCTGCTATGACTAGTAGTGCGCCCTCTGCTACGTTTCGGCTTATTTCTCCTGCTGTGACTGATCTCTGTAGTTTTTTGAGTACGTGACGGCCTTCTCTTTTGACTATTGTTGCGCCGACTATGCCTGTTACTACGACGATGGCCAGTGTCTGCCAGAATCCGAGCATTCCTGCTAGCTGTACAAGTATGTATAGATCTGTGAATGGTAGTACTATCATTGCCAGCAGGAGTAGGATTCCGATCATACTGTATGAATAGGCCTCAGGATTTAAACCATGTTACCGATTCTTGATTCTGTCAACTATTATCTGGAGTTCTCCTCTGTACATGGAAACTTCTCCTTCCAGAGTTACTTTTTCTCCCTGAGCGTGTGAAGGCCTTTTATCGAATTTTACGGCCTCGATACTTTTTTCTCGATTTTTCAGTGTGAAGAAAAAGTGGTTTCTTCCGGCTGGATTGGCTACTTCTCCAGTAACTCTGACTTTTTCTCCAGCCATCGAAGGCCTCACTTCCGATATTTCTACTTTCTCCGGTGGAATACTGGTTGCAAGGTATAGTGTGAGAAGGCCTATGCAGGCTGTGAGAAAGTATTTCTGGTAGTTGTTCATTCCAGTTTCTTCACTTTGAGTTTTCTGTAGTGGGGGCCGTTTTCTTTCAGAACGCTTTCGAAAAGTTTGACTTTATCGACTTTGATATCTGCTATTTTCCGGCCCTGGTATTTTTCGAATTTTTCGTGCAGCGTCTTTTTCTGGCCTTTTCTCAGTTTTTTGACTCTGTGGAGTGTGATATGTGGTTCGAATTCGTGCTGGCTTGAGTCAGGTACTTCGTGCTGAGAGACCTGGTTATGTAGGTCGAATATTTTTTCGGAGTTGATGCCGGCCCAGATTACTCTGACATGGTTTTTTGATGGAAATGCGCCGAGACCTCTGATTTCGACGTTGAAAGGTTCTTGTTGTACGTTGTTGAGGGCCTGTTCGATCTTCTTTATCTCCTGTTTGTCTGTGTTTTTGAAGAATTGTAGTGTGATGTGCATTTTTTCTGTGGGTACTGGTTTGAATCCGAGGTCTGTCTCGTTTCTGACCTGTTTTAGTTTGTTGAGGGCTTCGGTTTGCTCTATTTCGATGGCTGAGAAGACTCTCGGCATACAAAGTTTTTAATTATGAGTTGCTCATAAATACTTAGGCGAACTGAAAATGGCAAATAATCCGCGTGGAACTGAGATTAGAGGCAAGACGATTGTTTCTGAAGAACATGGTAAAAAATTCGGTGAGGTAGATGATCTTTCGTTTGTATCTGATACTGGAGAGCTGATGAATATACTAATTACTGATACTACGGAGCATATTTCCGAGCAGAGTCTTCAGGAGGACAGGAAGGGCCGTAACCTGGTACCTTTCTCTGCTGTGAAGTCTATTGGGGACTTTGTGATTGTCTCTGAAGAAGACATGATTTAGAGGCCTTTTTCTCCTCTAAATTTTCTATATTTCGTATTTTTCTCCATCTATATTCAAGGTTAGTTCTTTGTCTTCGTCGAAGTTTACTATCTTGACTACGCTTCTGTTTGCGGTTATGTATGCGTTTACTCCGTCCATTCTTCTGTTGACGATGTTCCATCCGTTGGTGTCGTGGTTGCGTGTTTGGGAATGGTCTCCTATGAGAATGTTTGATTCTCTGTCGAGTTCTCTTCTTTCGTCTTCGTTGAAGAATACTGGGCCTTCGTGTTCGTATGTGTCGAGCTCTGGGTAGATTCCATCGTCTGTAGGGTATTCTTCGGCTGTTTCAGGGCCTTTGATTGAGAAGTATTCGTCCTGGTGTTTTAGCAGGCCGTCGTCTTCGGGATCTATTTTTACTGTCAGTATCTCTGTCTCGCGGTCTACTTCTTTTCCGTAGCTGTTTACGGCGCTGTTTATTTGCTCTATTTCTTTTTCACTGAGCTTTCTTTTCACGTGTTTTGCTGAACTCATTTCTGTTTCTTACTGTGTGAATGTGTGGAAAATGTTTTCTGCTTTTCTAAATGTCGTATCGTGAGTTGCTCTGCCAGTAGCCTTCGTCCTGACGTTCAAGTTCTCCGCCCTGTACGTTTTCTCGTAGTACGTCCGGTACTTCTCCTGTTTCCGGTACTGAGTATTGGTTCATGACTGTTTTTGCGGATTCTTCGATTTCTTCTGAACCTGTGAATCTTGCCCAGTGAACAGGCTTGTCTCCTCCAAGAAGGCCTCTGATTCCTCCTTCATCCATTGTGGTAGGTTCGTTCCAGTCGACTGCTCTGGAAGCATCGTTGTTGTCCATTTCGTTTTCCATTGCGATGTAGAAGAGTGCGGTATCTTCAGGATCGTCAGCGGTATAAAGAATATCTACGCAGTCAGCGGATCGGTATAGTGTGTTTTGCGGTGTTTCTCTCATTGATCCTGGCTGACCATCTCTTCCCTCTGAGAAAGTTATTTTGTTGCCGTTGTGAGGGTCATTACCTGATATGTTGCCGAATTCGTCCTCATCCATCCAGTCCTGATATCTGCGTCCTTCTGAGGCCTTTGTTCTTAGTATTTCCGGGCCTTCCTGGAGGATGTCGGCTGTGGTATCAAGTTGTTGTGTCATAACTGTAAAGTAACAACAGACTTTTTTATTCTTTTTGGATGGAGAAAGGTGTTCTAAGAGAAAAAATTAGGTGGGTGACGGCGGTTTTAACCGTCGATAATTCCTTCGTCTGTGATTGAGTAGACTGCTTCTCCTTCTGGTAGGTAAGGTGAGTCTTCGAGTCTTGCGACTCTTGTGTCTTTCTTTCCTTTTCTGAGGTAGATGATTGTTGCGCAGTTGTGTGCTACGATGTTTCCTCCGATGGCCTTTGTAGGGTCTCCGAACATCTGGTCTGGGTTGTCCATGACCTGGTTTGTGAGGACTACTGCTACGTTGTGTGTATTTGCTGCTTTCAGCAGTGTTGACATGTGCTTGTTCAACTTTTGCTGTCGCTTGGCTAGTTCTCCTCTGCCTACGTATTCTGACCTGAAGTGGGCCATAAGGGAGTCGACTACGATTAGGCCTATGTCGTTTTCCTCGCAGATTGTTTTGGCTTCTTCTGCTAGAAGCATCTGGTGGTCGGAGTTGAATGCTCGTGCTACGTGGATGTTGTCGAGTACTTCGTCTGCGTCCATGTCCTGTGCTTCGGCCATTTGTTCGATTCTTTCTGGGATGAATGTGTCTTCTGTGTCGATGTAGATTGCGCCTTTTCCTAGGCCTCCTTCTTCCTCTGATCTCTGTACGTTTACTGCCAGGTGGTGTGCGATCTGTGTTTTTCCTGCTCCGAACTCTCCGTAGAGTTCTGTGAGGGATTGTGTTTCTACTCCGCCGTCAAGTAGTTCGTTGAAGCTTTCGGAGTTTGTGGAGATTTTTCTCATTTCCTGTCTCTGTTTGTATCTTTCTGTTCCTGTTTCGAATCCTCCTACGTCGGCTAGATCCATTGCAGAGTTTACGATGCTTTCTGCTGCGGATTCTCCGATGCCGTCTACTTTTCCTGATAGTTCTCCGGCCTTCATGTTTGCGATTTCCATGAGGTTGGTTAGGCCTTCTTCCCGGAGTCTTTCTGCTGTTTTTCCTCCTACGCCATCTAGATCTTCAAGTTCTACGTCGTCTGCCATTTTAGTTGCTCACCTTTGTTTCTTTTCCTGCAAATGTTTGAGTTTTGCTCATAGTATAAGTTTTTTAGACTTCCATGACTTCTAGAAGTTGTTTGAGCTGTTCTGTTGTGTCTATTTCTTCTACACTGTTTGCAAGTAGCTCTATTCTTCCGAAGTAGTCGTTGTAGCGTGTTCGGCCTTCGATCTGTAGTTCTTTGCCGATTGCTTCGTCTCCTGCTTCTTCGACTGCGTCCAGGTCGCCTTCTTTTTCTGTTTCTTCGTCGATTTCCAGTACTTTTCGGGCCTGTTCTCCGAAGAATACTACTCTGATGTTTTCTGTTCCATCGTCTATTACGCCTGAGAGCGCTAGTCTGTGGCCTGGTTCTTCTATTACGTCTCCATCGTCGGTTACGTATTCTCCATCGTCGTTTTCTCTGACTGTGTCTCCTGAGTCTGGATCTACACGGTAGAAGGGGTTGTTTGTGTAGACTGCCATCAGCATTCCGTTGATCTTGTATGATGAGTTTTCTGCTGTGACTTCTCTGATTGAGGCCTCTTCTGTGTCCATGCCTCCAGTTTCTACTTCGGGTACGTCTTCGTCGTCTGCCATTGCTACTTTGGCTGAGTCTCCGAGTCGGATTTCTGCGTTTCCTCGATCGTCTTCCATTGTGTAGGCGCCTGTTATTTCGATTGCGTCGCCTTCGCTGATCTTGTCTGCGATCTCTGTTTGTTCGTCCCAGAGGGTCATTCTAATTGTTCCTGTGTCGTCCCCGAGAACCACGTTCTGTACGCGGCCGTCTTCTTCATCGTCGTCTCTTTCGAAGGTGTTGAGGTCTGAGATGTTGACTACTCGGGCCTTGAAGTTGACTTTTCTCATGTCTGGTACGATGTTTTCTATTTTGAGGTCTTCGCTCATTTCCTGGCCTATGTTTACGCCGTGTTCTTTTGCTACGAGGTGGACTGCGCCTTCTTCTGATACTAGGCCTTCGAACTCGTCCATTTTTTCTTCTACTTTTTCTTTTACTTCGTCTTCGTCGAGTTCTGTTTCCTCTACTATTTTCTCGATTATTTCCTCGGGGTCCATATTGTTAGAAGTGAATGGAAATCTTAAATCCTCTTTCGTTTTAGAGGTTGTTTGCTGGGAAAATTGTGTTTTCTGGCCTGGTAGAAAAATAAGATAGGGGATATGTAGGAAGGGTGCAGAGGGTTTATTTCAGGGCCTCTTTGACGTCTTCCTTGCGGATTGTTTTGCGGCCGTCTTCTCTTGCAATTGCGATTGCTTCTTCTGCTACGTCGCCTGCAAATGTTTCTAGAATTTGTCCGAGTGTTTCGGCGCTTTCTTGGGAAACTCGTTTGTCTCCTTGGCCTTTGATCATTTCCTTCATCTTAGCTCTTGAGAATTCCATTGTCACGTTTAGATTAGTGATCAAAATCATTATAAAGTCAAACCTGATTGGTTTTGTGAACTGTTGAGTAGCAACCAAAGAGAATATTAACTTAGATCACTAATTAAGGTGTACAGGTAGGACAATGGATGAAAGCGAGCAGGAGTTTTTCCTGCATACTAAACCCGCCAAGATGATGGTCAGGCTTGCTGATCCGTCGGCGGAGAACTATGCATCGGCACTTTCTTCCCGAATTGACTGTACTTACTCTCACGCTGTGAGGATTATTCAGAAGCTTGAGGAGATGGGCCTGGTCGAGTCCAACAAGAAGGGCAGGAAGAAGTATATTGAACTCACATCACGCGGGGAAGATGTGGCCCATACTCTTAACGACTTGATGAAGTTGCTTGACTGAGGAAGTCCAATGTATTTTCGATCACTTCATCTTTCGATCCCTGGAAGGAGTGGCCGGTGTCTTTCAGAACTCTCACATCTGCACCTTGAATGTTTTCTGCTATGGTCTCCGAGTTCTCTACTTCAACTATTTGATCCTGTTCTCCATGTATAAGAAGAGTCTCTGCTGGTAGTTGTTGAAGGGTTGATGTGTCGATGGTGATATCTGTGGCTGTCGAGGCATGGCCTAGAGTGGTAGATCTCCACTTTTCCACATTGCTGGTTCCGAGGCCTACTGCTGGAGCCCATAGAACCATGGAGCTAAAACTCACATTGTCGGGGTAGGTTAATGCAAGCTGGCCTCCGAACGACTTTCCTATCACATGTATTCTCTCACATCCTGATTCTGTCAACCTGTTGATGGCCTCATCTATTTGCTGGTGAAGATCCTTGAGGGTCAACTCTTCCAGGTCGCGTGCATCATCCCATGTATCTACCCTCACAACCCTGCAGTATTCACTCATTTCCTCCACTACTTCATCGAAAGGGCTGCCGAAAGGACCGCTACTGATACCAGGTATTACGAGAAGGCCTTCATCTGCGTTCTCATTGCCCTCCTCTACCAGGCCTCTGCTCATGCATTTGTTATTCGGCCGGAGTCTGAAGAATTTTTCCCGCCGTAGAGGCCTGTTATTACTCACATAGCTCTTCAGGGTGTTCGATTTCTGTGAACAATATACTGTGAAAGAATAACGAACATTCAATATTTTTTAATAAGTAGTGTGAGTATCGGAAAGTAAGAAACAAAATAAAGAGAGTTCGATAAAAATGAACAACCTGCAAGATAGAAAGAGGCTAGGAAACTGGCTTGATCAAGAAATACTTGAAGAGAGGCCCTCCAGAGCAATTCTGTGGCCTGCGGAACCGACGCTTGCACAGACACTAGTAGAAGATGCAGGTGTAGAAAAACTTCTGGCCACAAGCCCTAATGCAGCACTTATAGGGTATGACAAGCCAGAAAACGTCTATCTTTCCGGAGCAACATCACACGAATTGGCCGATAAGATGCCTGGAAGCACCGATCTTGAGTATGGATGGGCCCTAGCTGACGACACAGTAAACAGCATGAGGAACGGCCTCAGCAAGAAAGAAGCACAGAGAAGAATAATCGAGACCTCAGATCAGATCCTCCAACCTGGAGGAGTGGCAGTTTACAATCTTGAGAGTACGGGCTCTAGGCCTGGTATGCCGGTAGAAGAGAGTCTATCTCCTCAAGAGAATATGATGCAGTATGCGCGCGAGATGAAGGAAATACTCCAGGAAGACTACACAGACAGTGTAGAAATATACGAAGAACCAGATTTCAGGACCAATTCTCCACATCTAGTGTGGTGGAAATAGATGCAAATGAGTGTGAAAATTCTTCGAACACTCGCGGGTTTGAGGGCCGATCAGAAAACAGGCCATAATAAAGAAGGTATATCGCGAGTCTGGGCGAATGTGTTTTTCGATACTTTCTTGGCACTTTAGCAAGGGGTCGCGCCATAGATCGGCCATATAATAAAGAAGGTATATTTTCACCCTGTTCAGTCACCAGGTTCAATCCACTCCCATCTATTATACCTCCTTTGTTATGAGTGTTTTTCGAATTTGAGCAAATTTTTCCAGAAAAGTTCATGATCTCGAGGCCTTTTCGGTATGCTCATTCAGCAATCTCAGCACGATATCGCGATTGTTCTCTGTGTAGAGAATGTTGGCGGTGGCATCCTCGGCCTCAGTTACCGAAATACCCAGGCCTGTATTGTCGAAAACCTCTTTCAGCCTGGAGTAAAGGCCTGTCTCGCCGTGAAGGATAAACTTGCTTCCATCATCCTGTATTTTGTAGAGTCTCATAACCTATTTTTCGCAGGCCTCAGTCAAAAAGAATGGGTGTTCAAAATATCTGAACACTCAATAATGTAAGATTAACTTTACAGTACAAACAACACCTTTTAAAAAACATTGAATGTTCGCATGAAATTAACATAGCTGTGTGTTATGGTGTTCGATTATTTTGAACAATCAGGCCTGTGTTGTGAGTATTATGGAGGCCTGAGGAGAGGAAATAGGGGGAGAAAGTGAAGTGGTGTGTTATCTTTCTGCGTCGTAGTGCTGGTAGAGGTCGTGGGAGTCCCAGTCTTTGGCGTCTTCAGGGTCGTAGCCTAGTTCTTCTATGGCTTCTGTGAGTTCTTGCTGTGTTGGGGCCTCGATTTCCAGTAGTGCTGGTATGTCTGGGTACCAGTCGATGACGTATTCTATTCGGCCGTGGTGCCATTTGGCTCTGGTCTTTTCGCTTTTGTGTATCTGTTGGAGGCCTAGTGATGTGAGTAGTTCGCGGGCTTCATCCATGTCGCTGACTTCGAATTCGATTTCGTTCATTATTTTGGCGCCGTCCTGGTTTTCTTCATCTTCTTTTCTGGTGAGAATGGTCTCTGACCCTAGCCTTCGGAGTCGAAGTATGCCGTTTTCCTCGATGCGGCCGTCTTCGTAGTCGTAGAACTCTGACTGTACTTTGCCTTCGAATTTTTTCTCTGCGTTCATCTCCTGCATTTTTCTGCGTACTTTGGCAGGATCTACTTCCAGTATCTTGGCCTCGATCTCCTTCATGTGAGTTTAATTGAGGTTGGAGAATTAAAGAAGAAAGTTTTTTTAGGGTGTTCTCAGTAATACTGTTCTGAGAGGTTGGTCATGTGGGTTTAGTTGCTTTTTCTCTTTAGAGGTATTTTCTGGGTTTCTTTTGATTGGTTCTCTGGTTCTTTCTTTTCTTCGTCAAGGGCTTCAAGAATTTTTATCAGGTGGCCCCGGATTATCAGGACTGCGGGTATGAGCAGGAATAGGTAGATTAATGGGCTCCTGCTTGTGAATATTATGTAGTATCCTATGTATGGTATCCAGAATTTTCTCTCTCCTATGATCTGTTCGCCTGAGGTCCAGCCAGGATCTGGGCCTGGGTTTGCGTCTCCTTTTGTTTGAAAGGAGTTGGTGTAGTTTCCTTCTCTTATATCGATTATACGATGCACTACAAGGTCTTCGCTAATATTGGATTGGTTAGGCCGGAAAATAACTACGTCTCCTTCTTCGTAGCTTTTCGGGTTCTCCCAGCTCTCAAATACTAGTGAGCCTTTAGGCATTTCTGGGGCCATGGAGCTGGATTCTACTACGTATGAGTCTAGGCCTAGTTGCTGAGGAACCAGGTAGATGACGTAGGGCGTAATAAGCAGTAGAAGTAAGGCCCAGATAATTGTTTTCTTCGAGTCCTGGTTCTTGTAAAATCCTTTTTTCATGTGTATCAACAGTATTTAAGGCCTCTACCTCCTTTTTAGGGAAGGCAGAGGCTTGATCTGGGGAAGGTTAGTGGGTTTCTTCGCTGGTTTCTTTGTTGTAGTCGGTCTCAGAGTTGTAGCTGTCTTCCTCTGATTCTGACTTTTCTTTGCTATGTGAGTAGTCCTTCTCTTTGTAGCTTTCCTTGTCTGAGTCTGATTCTTCTTCGTGCTTGCTGGTTTCTTTCTCGCTCTCAGAAGATTCTTTTGTTTCTTCTTTGGTCTTGTTGTAGTTGCTGCTGTCTTTCTTGCTTTCGGATGAGTCTTTCTCATCGTATTCGCTTCTGTTTTCTTCTTCTGAGCTGTTCTTGTTCTTGTAGCTTTCATCGCTGCTGTCTTTCTCAGATGAAGAACTTTCCTTCTTCTTGTGGTCTTTGTACTCCTTCTCGTAATCTATGGAGTAGGAGACGCTTCCGGTCTGTAGGTGGTCAAGAGAGGATTCGTACTTCTGCTTGTAGGTCTGTGTCTTCTGCTTCTGCTCGAGGTACATGTTTCTGTACTTTTCGAGCTTTTCTTTTTCCTTCTCGTAGAGATCCTTGTATCTCTCATAGTTCTCTTTCTGATCCTTGTTCAGTTTCTTGTAGTGGTTGAGCTGTTCCCGGCTTTGCTCTAGATCTTTCTTCATCTCTTGGGATGTTTGCTTCTCTGAGTTGTACCTCTGCTTGTACTTGTCAGCAGTTTCCTTCCAGTCAGACATCTCTTTCTCATACTTGTCTACCTTCTTCTCTAGACTGACAATCTTCTGATGCATGTCTGCCCTGTCATCGTACTCGTAATCCCCGTTAGACCAGTTACTGCTCGCAGCTACAGTACCGATCCCGGCAACCGAAGCAACAAGGCCTATAGCCATGAGGGAAACTAAAACTTGCTTGTTCATTGTTTTTCACCTCCTTTTTACCGTAAAACCTGTTTTCTTAGGAATTAACAGGAAACCCTTGGGGTTAAAAGCCCCCGTAGCTTTCTACATATCAAGTATGAGGGACTACAACATAACCAAATTATTTCAAAACAGAATGACTGTTGTTTTGAAGTCATCTAAGTTCTCTGGTTAAACTATAAGCAATATAACACATGTTTTAGTTGTTATTCTAATTAAACGAATTTAATAGTTGTTATAATCATATAAAATAGAATTAAACCAACTTATTTACTGTAAAAATTTCTTTAAACAAATTTAAACTTTTTAAGTTAATGTATTTCAAGCAATAGGGCCTATATGCAAGTTTAGGCACTAATAGGAATATATTGAGATATAAGAAATAATAAAATTTGCCTGGAGGCCTTCTAGGCGCTTCTCTTCAGGATCTCTACTTCGTAGCCTTCAGGGTCTTTGACGAATGCGTAGTCTCCTGGACATTCTTCTGGTGGTCGGTAGTCTTCTCCGCCGGCCTCTACTGCGTTTTCGTATGCTTCCTGCAGGTCCATGCCTTTTGGTGTGTGGATGGCGATGTGGCCGAATCCTTCTCCTTTCTCGTATTTTTCGTCTTCTCCGTGGTTGTATGTGAGTTCGAGTTCGGCGGTCTGGCCTGGATGTCCCAGGAAGTAGAGGTCGAATGTTTCGTGTTCGGAGACTCTCTTCAGTTCGAAGTTGAAGGCCTTTTCGTAAAATTCGATTACTGCTTCGGGGTCTGATACTCTGAGCATTGTGTGGGCTATTTTCATTTCTTTGTCACCTGTCTGTAGAGTAGGTCGTGATTGTTATTGGTCTTGTGGTAGCATGGTCACTGAGTCTGTGTGTTTGCTTCCTTCGAGTTCGTTGTAGAATTCTATTACTTCGCTGGCGAGGCCCATGGTGTGGAATACTTCGAGGCATTTGTCTCCGCTGAGTTTGCTGTGTAGCTGTGTGGTGATGACGTGGTCGTAGTCATGCGAAATCTTGGCTATCTCCTGTTCCTTTCTGTGAGGGTGTCGGGCCACTACTACTGCGTTAAGTTCTCCTTCGAGGTTGCTGTTCTCCATTGTTTCTCTGTGAAGTCTTTCTATGGCCTTTCTGATCAGTTCGCTTCTGCCGTTGAAGCTGCCTTCTTCGTTTATTTCCTCGATTTTCTCCAGTGTTTCTTCGTCCAGGGAGAGGCTTATTATTTCCATAACACTGAATTAATAGGAATGTTTAAAAAGTTATTAAAGATGTCTTTGTTATGATAATACAGAACGTAATCTACAGTCTTGCAATTGCATCAGGCCTCTCCGCACTGGGAGCTCTATTTCTGGGCCTTAACGAGGAGAAAACTGAAAAAATAATTCCTTATCTAATTTCTCTATCTGCTGGCACAATTTTTGGCGGGGTTTTCATACACTTAGTGTTCAAGATGGCGAACAACATTGGCTATACTCGTGAGACTGGAGTTCTTGTGCTTCTGGGCCTTGCAGGATCTCTAGGTCTTGAAAGAGCTGTCCACTGGCACTGCCACAACAATGATCATCACGTAGATGCTATCTCATATGTGCTTCTTGCAGGAGATGCAGTCCACAACGTTCTGGACGGGTTTCTGATTGCTACAAGCTATATTGTAGGTCCTGCCGCAGGTCTTGCATCGACCATTGCTATCGTGATGCACAAGATTCCGAAAGAGGCCGGTGACTATGGTATTCTGGTTGACAGCGGTATTTCAAAGGTTAGAGCTGTGCTCTTCAATATCTTGATCAGCCTGTTCATGTTTATAGGTGCTGCAGCGGTGCTTGTCTCAACTCAGTATGTTAGCGGCCTTGAGAAGTTCCTGCTTCCGCTTGTGATCGGTAACTTTGTCTATATTGCGGGTAGCGATCTTCTTCCGAGGATAAAGGAGAGGCAGATGGGAGCTCACCTACTGTTCTTCGTACTGGGCGTGGCTGTGATGTATGCTATTCCTTACGTTAAGGCCGCTATCTAGGCCTTTTCATTTTTCCCTAATTTTTAGTTCTTGAGAAGAGAAAAGGAGAAGAGTCATCCCTGTGTTGGGATGTACTGTGATACTTTGAGGGCGAGTTCCTGGACGGGTAGTGACTGGATCCAGACTGTGCCCGGGCCTTCGAGTGTTGTTAGGAAGAGGCCTTCGCCTCCGAAAAGCGCGTTTTTTACTCCCTTCACTCTTTCAACATTGTATTTCATTCCTTTGTCGAATGCTACGACGCTGCCTGTATCGACTTTTATTTTCTGGCCTTGCTGTAGCTGTATTTCGTCGACTTCTCCTCCTGCGTTGAGGAAGGCCATTCCTGGGCCCTGTACTTTTGTCATTTTGAATCCTTCTCCTCCAAGTAGGCCTGATGCCAGGCTGGTTGTGAATTCTGTGTCGAGGTTGCCTGATTCGCTGCATAGGAATGCGTCTTCCTGTGCGAGTACTTCTCTGCCCTGGTCAAGGTCTAGTGCTATTACGTCTCCGGGGAATTCTGCTGCGAAGTTGATTATTCCTTCTCCTTGTTGTGTTGAGAATGTGGTTACGAAGAATGATTCTCCTGAGATTGATCTTTTGACTGAGGACATGAGGCCTCCAGAGGCCGAGGTCTGCATTTCGACGTTGTCGCTCATGTAGCTCATTTTGCCTGTTTCTGCGACTATTTCCTCTCCAGGCTGGATTTTTACTTCGAGGAAGGGTGAGAAGTCTCCTTTGATTCTGTATTCCATAAGAGTTGATTGGAGGCCTTGTTGAAAAGCTTTCTTTTGATTCAGTCTATAAAGTCCTTTACTGTTTCGAAGAAGGTTTTGCTTTCCTCTTTCTCTCTTCTGAGTTCTTCCATGACTTCTCGTTGTTCCTCAGAGAGTTTTTCCGGTATCTCAACGTCTACCTTGATGAACAGGTCTCCTGTTCTGCGACCTCTTCTGGAAGGCATTCCCTTGTCTTTGACTCTCAGTACCTGGCCTGGCTGTGTTCCGCTTGGTATGTCTACCTGGATTTCCGAGTCCGGTGTCGGAACTGTTATCTGTGTGCCCAGTGATGCATCGCCGACTCCTATTTTTGCGGTTGTGAATAGGTCGTTGTCTCGTCTTTCCAGTGAGTCATGTGGTTCAACGGTGACTCTGATTATCAGGTCTCCTGGTCTGCCGTTTGATTCGTTTCCTTTGCCTGCGACTTTCAGTCTCTGTCCATCCTTAACTCCTGAAGGAATGTCTACTGTAATGGTTTCCTTCTGTTCTGTAAGGCCTTCTCCGTTACATTCCGAGCATTTAGTTTCGGGTATGTTTCCTGTTCCGTTGCACTGCGGGCATTCTGTTACTGTCTGTGTGCGGCCGAAAGGTGTTCTCTGAACCTGTCTTACCTGGCCCTGACCCTCACACTCTGTGCATGTTGATGTGTTGCCGTTTTCTGCCCCACTACCGTTACATTCCGGACATTCCTTTCTTCTTTTTACCTGGAAGCTTTTTTCAATTCCCTTGTAGGCCTCTTCCAGTGTTATCGATGTCTGGATTCTAAGATTCTGGCCTGAGCTGCGGCCTCTTCCACCTCCTCCGAAAAGATGCTCGAAAATATCCTGGAAGTTCTGTGATGCTCTCTGCTGTCCTGCACGTGCGTTTCCTTCTACGCCCTGTTTGCCGAATCTGTCGTATTTCTTCCTTTTTTCTTCGTCTGAGAGAACGTCGTAGGCCTTGTTAATCTTCTTGAACTTTTCCTCATCAGCTGTATCAGAATTTGAGTCTGGGTGGTATTTTTTGGCCTTTTTTCTGTAGGCCTTTTTGATTTCGTCCTGGCTTGCGTCTTCGCTGACTCCTAGAAGTTCGTAGTATTCTTTCGCCAACGAACTTTCACCAAAGTTTGATCATGGTTAAACCGCTTGCAGTGGCTTCTGGATTTTTGAAAGAAAGAGGAGAGGAGGACATTATTCCTCTTCCTCGTCGGTGTCTACTTCTTCGTAGTCTGCGTCGACTACGTCGTCTCCTCCTGCTCCAGATTCTCCGCCCATTCCTCCCATGTTCTGGGCTGCCTGTTTGAGGTCTTCTTCGCTCATGTTGGAAGGGTCGAAACCTGCACCTCCCATTCCACCAGGACCTCCTTGCTGGCCGTCGTACATTTCTTTGCCGATTTCTTGGAGGGATTCTTCGAGGCCTTCGATTGCGTCTTCGATTGTTTCTTTCGCCTCTTCGAGGTCTTCAATCTCCTCTGCTTCCTCTCGTGCTTCCTGTACTTCTTCGATTGCGTCTTCAATTTTCTCGGTTATTTCTTCGTCTACTTCGTCTTCGAAGTTGTCGAGCTGGGTTTCTGCCTGACTGATCATCTGGTCGGCCTTGTTCTTGGCCTCGATGAACTCGCGTTTCTTCCGGTCTTCTTCCTCGTGTTTCTCTGCTTCTTCCTTCATTTCCTCGATTTCATCTTCGTCAAGTCGGGAAGTATCATCGATACTGATTGAGGCCTCTTCTCCGCTCTGCTGTTCTTCTGCAGATACTTGTAGGATGCCGTCTGCGTCGATTTCGAATGTTACGTCGATTTGTGGCTGGCCTGCTGGTGCTGGTGGGAGTCCTTCGAGGTTGAACTGGCCTAGTGATTTGTTGTCGGAGGCCATTTCTCTTTCTCCCTGTACTACGTTGATGGTTACTGCTGTCTGGTTGTCCATTGCTGTGGTGAATGTTTTGGATTCTTCTGCAGGTACGGTGGTGTTTTTCTCGATTAGTCTTTCTGTTAGGCCTCCTTTGACTTCTACACCTAATGAAAGCGGCGCTACGTCAAGTAGGAGGATGTCGTCCATTTCTCCTGTGATGCTTCCTGCCTGGATTGATGCGCCCTGTGCAACGGCTTCTGCAGGGTTGACTTCCTGGTTCGGTTTCTGTGCTGTGATCGCCTGAACATGTTCTCTTACTGCTGGCACTCTTGTGGTTCCACCGACTAGGATAACTTCGTCGATATCTCCTTTTTCGATACCGGCGTCGCTGATTGCGGTCTTGGTTGGCTCTGTCGTCCTCTGAATCAGGTCCTCGACAAGATCCTCGAACTTGGAGCGTGTTAGCTCATAGTCAATATTGTATGTTTCTCCGTCTTCCTGGTGGATGAACGGAATGTTGATCTTGGCCTGTTTTCTTGAGGAAAGCTCCTTCTTGACTTCCTCAGCCTTCTCTCTGATTCTCTGCATGGCCTCGTCTTCATCTGAGAGGTCGATTCCGTTTTCATCCTCGAACTTTTCGAGCACCCAGTCAACGATCTCTTCGTCAAAGTCGTCGCCACCGAGATCGTTGTCTCCCTCGGTACTCTGTACTTCGTATATTCCATCTCCCATTTCTAGTACTGTGACGTCGAATGTTCCGCCACCAAAGTCGTACACAAGAACAGTCTGTTCTTTATCATCGTCAAGGCCGTATGCAAGTGCTGCTGCGGTTGGCTCGTTGAGTATTCTTTCTACTTCAAGGCCTGCGATCTCTCCTGCATCCTTTGTGGCCTGTCTCTGAGTGTCATCGAAGTGAGCGGGAACAGTAATTACGGCCTTCTCTACATTGTTGCCTAGCTTGTCTTCGGCATCGTTCTTCAGCTTCTGTAGAATCATCGAGGAGATCTCCTGAGGAGTGTACTCGTCTCCGTTGAGCTCTACGGTATAGTCTTCTCCCATGTGGCGTTTGATGGATTTAACGGTATTTTCTTCGTTTGTCACCCTCTGGTTTTTGGCCTGTTTTCCGACCAGTCTTTCTTCGTCGTCAAAGGCCACTATGGAAGGAGTGATTCTTTCTCCTTCGTTGTTTTCCAGAATTTTTGGTTCTCCGTCCTGGATTGCTGCCATTGCGCTTCTTGTCGTACCTAGGTCGATGCCGATAATCTTGTTTCCTTTGCTCATTGTTGGTTCACCTATTTTACACTCTAGACTATTTTTTGATTACGTGAATAAAAATTTTTAAATCAGATGTTTAAAATCCTTTACTCCTCTTCTTTGCCGACCACGACCTCTGCTTCTCTGATTATCTGGTCGTCGAACATGTAGCCTTTTCTTTTCTGTCGGAGCACCTGGTTGTGTTGGCCGGTTTCTGTTTCGACTGCTTTGTGTAGTTCTGGGTCGAATTCCTCTCCTTCTGCATCTATTTTTTGAAGGCCTTTTTTCTCCAGTGTTTCGTAGAGCTGGTCAGATACCATTTTCACTCCCTGTACTACTGTTGAGTCTTCGTCGGCTGATAGAATTGCTCTTTCAAGGTTGTCAAGTACTTCGATGAGGTCTTCTGCCAGTTTTTGCTGGGCCTGTTTCGCCCATCTGTCTTTTCTCTCCTGTTCTTTCTTCTTGTAGTTCTCGAAGTCGGCCTTGACTTTTTTCGCCAGTTCCTCTTTTTCGTCTCTGTCTTCCTGTACTTCTGCAAGTTCTTCTTCGATTTCCTGCAGGGCCTCTTCTAGTTGTTCTCTGGAGAGTTCTTCGTAGCTCATCGGTGAGAAAGATTGTTGGCTAATCTTTTATTTTGTATTCAGTTCAGGCATCGGTATGTGAATCTGTTGTTTCTTCCTATTACCTCTATAAGATCTGATCTGTTGAGGTCTGTGTTGTATATTTCAAGCCTGAAGTCTCTCTGAGGGTCAACAATCTGTGGCTGGAAAGAGTAATCTTCTTCTGGAGGCCTCTGATTGATTATTACCTTTAGTTTTGAGGTGTTGATGGCCTTAGTATTACTGTTTCTGATGTAGACTGTTGTCTGGGCGGGGTTGCTGTTGCAGGCCTCTATCGTTATCTGATCCTGGTCAAAGATATTTGCTTCCTGTCTTGCGTTCTGCTGGACCTGGTTGATCTGCAGATAGATTGCTCCTGAGGCTGCTACAGTGACTGTTATGAGAAGGGTGACGGCCACTACAGGTGTTATTCCTTTTCTTTCGCCCATGTTATGCAATGAGTTTTTCTGGTTTATGACTTTCCGGTTGTTTGATATACCTCCTTTGTTAAGATGTTTTGTATGTCTGATGATGAGAAGCATCCTTTTGTTGATGAGGCGGCCCGTAAGTCGTCTACTATCGTAACTAAAAACTCGATTGCTATTCCTCGTGATTCAAAGAAGTATAAGAAGTCTGATAGGGCCTGGAACTGGGAGAAGATTGTTGACCTGTTTTTCCCTCAGGAACAGTCTCCGAAGAGAAACAAGTATGCGAAAATTTTTCTCCGTGAGTTGAAGGATGAGGGCGAGATTGATTCTGAGAAGTTGAATAACTTCGGTGAATGGGGTCATGAGAAAGGCCTGAGTAATTTGAAGAATAATATTTTGCCTAAGCTGCGGCGTATAGGTGTTATTCAGTATGAGTATCTGGAGTATCGTGGGCAGCGTGAGGGCAAGCAGGGCCGCCGAAAAGTTGTGAAGCCTGCAAGGTCTTTCACTTCAATACTTGACTCTATGGCTAATGGTTGGGCTGCATTTGAGTCGGCAGCGTATCAGTCTAACGAATAGCTCCCGCTATCGCGATTTTAAAGGCCTGTACGGGAACTTTCTCTATTATTCTTAGAGAGTTTGAACTGCTACGACGTTTGCTTCAGGGTGTACCTGTGCCTGTGTCTGTTCTTCTTCAAGCTGTGCCTGAAGTTCGACTTCGAAGTGTCGTGCGTTTGCGTCCATTGTTTGTTGTCACCTGTTTTGGTGGTTGGTTGTATGGTTCAAGTAGTGTTTAGCTGGTGGGTTGAATATGCAACCGTGGAGCAGCCCGCACCTTGCAAGCACGACCTGCTCCCGATTCCAAGGTCTACCTATGTTCCACAGAGGTAGAAGAATTGGAATCAACTTTTCCAGAGGCCTTGAGTATTCGCGGTCGGCACTTGACTCCCGTAGGAGCCAAGGCTTCATCCCGCTTTACTCTGCCAGGAAGTTAATAATGGAGAATTTAGCCTTGGCCCTGGTCAGATGTGTATAGCAATAGCTCACGGAATCCATCCACATGTTTTCCGGAGCCGGTGTATTTTGTACCAAGGCCATTTTCACCTGAAAGTTGGGAGTAGTCGTTTTTAAGTCTATTGCTTGGAGGGGATATGAGGTTCGAAGACTTCTCCTGTCAGACGCTTGTGAACTATTTCTAGGAGGTCCTGAAGGTTCCGGGCGTCGTACTGGTTGTATCTTACAAGTTTGTCCAGTGCGTCCTGATTGTTGTTTCTCTCGTATTTTTTCCAGAGTCTGACTGCTTCGCGGCCGTCAATGTCTTCAAGCTCTCTGTCGACGTTTAACTGTTTCTCTATCTTCTTGAGGCCTCCTGAGTATCCTATTCTTTTGAAGAGGTACATGAGGTCGATATGAGGAACTTTGATATCCATGTCGAAGTTATGCTCGAGGAATGGCTGGTCAAAACGCTTTCCGTTGAATGATACAAGTATCTTGGATTCAAACATCTCCTCTTCTAGGCGCTCCTTGGTCAGATCCTGGCCTTGGATGAGTGTCCGTGATTCGCCGTCTCGGTGGAAGCTGACGGTAGTAACTTTGTTTCTTTTCTTGTCGAGGCCTGTGGTCTCGATGTCGAAGAAGCATGCGTTCTCCTCGAAGTTTCTGTATAGTCTCCAGAGGCTTTTGTTTGGTAGTTTTTCTTTGAAGAATACTGAGTTCCCTACATCCAGATTTCTGCGGGCCTTTCCCACGAACTCCGATATTTTCTGTTGCTTGTTGGAGCTGATTTCGCTGGTGTCTTCTACGTGGTCCCAGTGGGTTATTCCTTTTTTCCAGAGCTTCTGCTCTGTCTTTTCTCCTACTCCGGGTGCCAAGATAAAGCTGTTTTCAATCCGCATCTAGTTCACTCAAGAAAAATAAGAAAGGTAATAGGTAAAAATCATACTGGCCGCGAAAGACTTACTGAGAAGCCTTTACGTCGTCGGCCTGTACAGTCTTTCTGCCAGCGTGCTGAGCGTATTCTTTTGCTTCTCGTGCTCTGTCGCTAGCGTACTCTTCCAGTTCATCTCTTAGTTCCTCTACTGCATCTTCGGAAACTCTGGATGCTCCGGACTGTTTGATGATTCTCTTTACAGGTGCTAGTGGTAGTTCTGCCATGGTAATTGTCACCTCCTTTTGGAGAAATTGATATCTTCTATTACGTATATTGTTTGTGTCCCTATAAAAACCTTGGGTTAAATACGGCTTTCATTCTGTCATTACGCCATCAGAAATGCTTGCTTGGAACCTAGAGGATTATATGTAATCCTATGTTATGATTCAAACTTCATTTGATCCTTCAATAACAACTACCTGAATTTTTCGTACTCAATTATACCTAGAACATTTCAGTGAGGTCAAGGCCTTTTCTGTGTACACAGGTGCAGGCCAGATACTTAATTTTTCGAATAAAAATTCTGTTGTATGAGAATTGAAACTCAGGTAATTGATGGCGATTACAGGATTGAGGACGAAGAGGTATTTGTCAGGCTTTTCTGCAGGTCTGGAGAGAAAAATATTATCGCGTACGATAGAGATTTCAGGCCTTATTTCTACGCTTTGCCGTCCGAGGAGTCCGATGGCGCTGAAGATCTTGAGAAGAAGATTTCCGATCAGAGTTTTTCGGATGATGATGGCGAACATATTCCTTTGCTTGATACTGAGGTAGTGGAGAAGATTGTAGGTCATGAGGCTAGGAAGGCTGTCAAGGTGTACACCAATATCCCTGCTAACGTTCCAAAGCTGAAGAATGGAGTCTGGGATCTTCCGGAGACCGAGAGATGCCGGGAGTTTGACATTCCTTTCTACCGCCGCTATCTCATCGATAAGAGGATCAGGCCTGGAAAAACTGTAGAAGTTTCCGGCGAAGAGGCAGACTCTGATGAATATGATATAGCTATCGAGATAGATGACATCAACCCTGACGTCGATGAAAAAGATCAGGAGTACGTTACAATGGCCTTCGATCTTGAAGTGTATCAGGACAAGATTATAATGGCCTCAATGAAGTCTGAAGGTTTTGAAAAAGTTCTTTCTCTTTCAGAGGTTGATAGGCCTTTTGTTGAGAGTGTTGAAGATGAGGAAGAGCTTCTTGAGAGATTTATCGAGATAATACAGGATAGAGATGTTGATATTTTAACAGGTTACAATACTGATGAGTTTGATTTCTCCGTGCTGAGGGATGCTGCGGAGAGGAATAATGTTACTCTTTCCCTAGGCCGTGATGGCGAGAGAATGAAGTTTAACCGCAGAGGCCGTTTTTCAGCCGCGAGATTGAAGGGCAGAGCACATCTTGATCTCTATCCTTTCGTTGATCATGTTCTTTCTCCGGGAATGGAGGCCGAGAACCTTGATCTTGATTCTGTGGCTGAGGAACTTCTCGGCGAGAACAAGGACGATCTGAGTTGGGAGGAGATGAAAGAGTCGTGGGAAGAACAGGAAGATCTTGAGAAGTTTGCCGATTACTGCCTGAAGGACTCAGATCTAGCGTTGAGACTTTCGGAGGAGATTGTGCCTCAGGTTATGGAGTTGTCGAAGATTGTCGGAACGATCCCATTCGATACATGTAGACTTACTTACGGCCAGTTGACAGAAAACTTCCTTTTGAGAGAGGCCTTCGAGAGAGATATGATTGCGCCTAACAGGCCTTCCCGCAGCAAGAGATCTGATCGAAGAAATGAGGGCGCTTATGCAGGAGGTTTTGTCTATACACCGGAGTCAGGCCTTCACGAAAATATTGCGTTGTTCGACTTCCGTTCGTTGTATCCTACAGTGATGGTGGCTCATAATATTTCTCCTGATACACTGAATCTTGATAATTGCAGTGACAGGTTTACGTTGGAGGACTTTGAGTATGATTTCTGTCAGGATGAGCAGGGTTTCTTCCCTGAGTTGATTGAAGGCCTTGTAGAGGAAAGATATGAGATTAAAAGTGAGATGAAGGATGCAGATAAGGATTCTGCTGAGTATCAGAGTTTGTATAATCGCCAGCAGGCCGAAAAGATTCTTGCCAACTCCTTCTATGGTTATCTTGGTTATAACGGTGCCAGGTGGTACAGCAGGGAGTGTGCGGAGGCCACTACGTATATGGGCCGGAAGTATATTGAGGATACTATTGAGACAGCTGAGGATTTAGGCCTTGAAGTTGTGTATGGTGATACGGATTCTGTTTTCCTTAAGGGAGATAATATTCGTGAGAGGATGGATGGTTTTCTGGATGAGGTTAACGATGAGCTTCCTGAGTTTATGGAGCTGGAGTTTGAAGGCTTTTTCAGGAGAGGCCTGTTTACGTCTACCGAGTCCGGTGAAGGGGCCAAGAAGAAGTATGCTTTGATTGATGAGGACGGCGAGATGAAGATTACTGGTTTTGAGCAGGTTCGTCGTGACTGGAGCCCTATTGCGAAGGAAACTCAGAAGAAAGTTTTACAGGCCGTGCTGGAGGATGATGTCGACAGGGCAGTCGAGGTTGTAGAAGATACTATAGAGGAGCTTCAGTCGGGTGAGGTGCCGGTTGAGAAGTTGAAGATCTATACTACCTTGACGAAGCCTCCTGAGGAGTATGGTTCGACGGCTCCGCACGTTGAGGCAGCTAAAAAGGCAAAGAAGAAAGGTGATGAGATCAAGCCTGAGTCAACTATTACTTACGTGATTACTTCTGGAGGAGGCACTATTTCTGATCGTGCAAGGCTTCTGAAGTATGCTGATAGCTATGATTCCGAGTACTACGTTGATAACCAGGTTTTACCTGTCGCTATGAGAGTTCTCAAGGTATTTGGTTATACAGAAGATCAGTTGAAGGGAAAAGGTAAGCAGAGTGGCCTTGACAGGTTTTCCTAGTCTAGTATGTGTGAATTGATTTATCGAGCGCGTCTTCACAGGCCTCTGCAAATCCTTCAGGGAATGTAGGGTGTGCGTGTATTGTATTTGCTACATCGTCTAGGTAGGCCTGCATTTCAAGGGCTAGAGTTGCTTCTGCAATCATGTCAGATGCTCTGGCACCTACTATCTGAGATCCCAGTAATTTGCCGTCTTCACGGGCCACTACGCGTATGAAACCATCTGTTTTGGTGGTTGTAAGTGCTCTTCCGGATGCTGTGAGCGGGAAGCGGCCGACTTTGATGTTGTCATGTTTTTCTCGGGCCTCTTCGGGATTTAGTCCTACTGATGCTACTTCTGGATCTGTGTACATAGCCTTTGGTATGTACTGGTTGTCGAATGCCGCCTTTTTTCCTGCGGCGACTTCTCCAGCTACTTTTCCTTCTCTGTAGGCCTTGTGTGCGAGCATTGGCTGGCCTACTACGTCTCCGATTGCGAATATGTTTTCGTCGGTTGTTCTCATCTGTTGATCTGTTTTGACGAATCCTTCGTCTACTTCTACGTCTGTGTTTTCTAGTTCGAGGCTTTCCAGATTTGGTTTTGTTGTTCTGCCTGCGGCTACCAGTATGTAGTCTCCTTCGATTTCTACTTTTTCTCCTTCCTGATCTGCTACCAGTACAGCTTTATCGTCTCGGTATTTGACTTCTTCTGCCTTTGTTGAGGTGTAGATTTCGTCGTTGTAGTGATCGCTGACTTCCTGTAGCTGGCTGACTATCTCTTCGTCGAAGTTTGCGAGTACGCGGTCTCGGGCCTCTACTACTTTGACTGTGGCGCCGAACTTGCAGAACTTTGTTACGGCCTCCATTCCAATGTATCCTCCGCCGACTACTACTATTTCGTCCGGAACGTGTTCCAGATTCAGAAGTTCTCTGGATGAGATGATTTTGTCTTTGTCGAATTCGAGGCCTGGTATTTCTATTGGGGAACTGCCTGTTGCGATTATTGCGTTTTCAAACTCTATTTTGTCGGTCCTGTGTTCTTCTTCGACTCTGACAGTGTTTGAGTCAATGAACTTGGCCTCTCCTTTCTTGTATTCGATGTTTTCGTGCTCCAGCATCTGTTTTACGCCTTGATCAAGTTTTTCCACTATGCTGTCTTTCCATTCTTTGATCTCCTTGAAGTTGACGTGCTCGCATTCTGCTTTGATGCCAATGTTGTTCCAGTGCTGGATGTCGTCATGGAATTTTGATGCATGGATAAAGGCCTTGGCCGGTATGCATCCTCTGTTGAGGCAGGTTCCTCCTATTTTTTCTTTATCTACCAGTACGACATCTTGGCCTTCCTGTGCGGCTCTTATTGCTGCAGAGTATCCTCCTGGGCCTGCACCTATCACTACTAAGTCTGTTCCGGTTGCGATATCTCCTACTACCATTACAGGTTCACCATTAGTTCTTCTGGGTTCTCCAGGTTTTCGACTACGTCATTCATGAATTTGGCTGCTGTGGCGCCGTCTACAACTCTGTGATCGTAGCTGAGTGATAGTTTGACTGTGGTTCTGGGTGTTACTTCTCCATCCACTACTTCTGCGGTTTCTCCTATTTTTCCTATTCCCAGGATTGCGACCTGAGGGTAGTTTATGATTGGTGTGAACTCTTCTCCTCCTATTACTCCGAGATTTGTTATTGAGAAGGTTCCGGGGCTCATTTCGTCCTGTCCAAGACTTCCGTCTCTTGCGGCCTCGGCCTTTTCCACGATGTCTTCAGCCAGTTCGATCATGTTTTTCTCTGCTACATCCTCTATTCTTGGTACTAGCAGGCCTCTGTCTGTATCGACTGCGATGTTGAAGTCGTAGTATTTTTTCTGAATTACTGTATCGTTTTCTTTGTCTAGCTCTGCGTTGAGAGTTGGGTAGTCCTTTAAGGCTTTTGTACAGGCCTTCATGATGAATGGCAGGTATGTGAGGTGTGCGTCTACCTTGTTTTTCACGCTGTCTCTGAGATCTGAGAGCTCGGTAATATCGGCTTTTTCCACGTGTGTAACGTGTGGTGCTGTGAAGCGAGATTTCTCCATTTTGCTGGCGATGCTTTTTCTGATGCCGGACATTTCAACTTTCTCTACTTCGCCACGATAATCTCTGTCGGTTGTAGAAGTTGTTTTCTGCTCCGTTTCCGTTTCAGGGGTTTCTCCGTTTGCGGCATTGATTACGTCTTGTCGGGTTATTTTTCCTCCGCGGCCTGTTCCCTCTATCTGTGAGATATTGATTTCTTTTTCTCTGGCCAGTTTCCGTACGGAAGGTGTAGCGTTCACCTCTCCGGTATCTGCGACTTCCTGTGCTGGAGAAGAGTCTTCGGTTTCTGAGTTCTCTTTGTTTCCTCCGCTTTCTGCGGCCTGCAGTACTTCTTCCTCTGTTATTCTTTCTCCTGTTTTGATGCTTGCGAGGTCGACGCCTTTCTTCTCTGCCAGTTTCCTGACTTTTGGAAGTGCAAGCACGTCTCCTGATGAAGAGGAAGTTTTGGTTGTTGCTTCTTGCTGTTTTTCTTCTGTATCTGCTGCTTCAGCCTGTTCTGGTGGTTCTTCCTCATTTTCTTCTGGTTCTGAGGCCTCTTCTGTTTCTTGTTCTTCGGTTTCTCCTGTATCCAGTTCCATGATGACGTCTCCTACTTCTACTCTGTCTCCTGGGGAGGCCATCAGTTCTTTTACTGTGCCGTCTGATGGCGCCGGTATTTCTACTACTGCTTTATCTGTTTCTGCTTCCCCGACTACCTGGTCTTCCTCTACCTGGTCTCCTACTTCTATTTTCCATTCGAGGAATTTTCCTTCTGTTACTCCTTCGCCTGTGTCGGGGAATTCGAACTGGATTTTTGGATCACCTAGAAGTTAAGGACTCTTTCGAGACCCTTTACTGCTCTGTCCTTGTTTGGCATGTAGAAGTCTTCAAGAGTGTATAGTGGATATGGTACGTCCGGTGCTGTTACTCTTTCTACCGGAGCCTCCATTTTGAGTATTTCGTTTTCCTGGATTCTTGCTGCTATTTCTGCTCCGAATCCTACGCTTTTTGGTGCTTCGTGTAGTACCATTGCTCTTCCGGTTTTTTCGACTGATTCGTAGATTGTGTCGAAGTCGGCAGGGTAGATTGTTCTCAGGTCTATTATTTCGACGTCTGCGTCGATTTCGTCTGCTGCATCCTCCGCTACAGGCACCATTGCGCCCCAGGCTACCAGTGTTACGTCTTGTCCTTCCTGTACTATTCTGGCTTCTTCTAGGTCGACTTCTTTCTCTGTGTCTACGTCTTCCTTGAAGGCTCTGTAGATTTTCTTTGGTTCAAGGAATACTACTGGGTCGTCCATCTGGATCGATTTTCTGAGCAATGAGTACGTGTCCTGTGGTGTGCTTGGTATTACTACGTGGAGGCCCTGTGAATGTGAGAAAAATGTTTCTGGGCTTTCCTGGTGATGTTCCAGTGCCGAGATTCCTCCTCCGTATGGTGCTCTCATTGTTAGAGGCACTGTGTAGTCTCCACGACTTCTTATTCTCATTCTGGATGCATGTTCCTTGATCTGATAGAATGACAGATATGAGAAACCTGAGAACTGCATCTCTATTACAGGCCTGAATCCGTACAGGCTCATTCCAATGGCTGTTCCTGCAATTCCTGACTCTGCCAGAGGGCTGGAGAATACCCTGTCCTCTCCAAACTCATCCTGAAGACCTTTAGTTGCTCTGAATACTCCTCCATCTTCTCCTACATCTTCTCCGTAGGCTATTACATTTTCATCTGCTTCCATTTCGTCGTGTATTGCCTGGTTGACGGCCTCTACTATGTTCATTTTCTCTGTCATTACTGATCCACCTCTTTTTTGAGCTGTTCTTTTTCCTGTTTCAGTAGTTCTGGCATTTCATCGTATACGTAGTCGAATAGCTCGTCGAATTCTGGCTCGTCGGCGTCTATTGCTTTCTGGGCGGCCTCGTCTACTTTTTCCTTGGCTTTTTCCTCGAACTCCTCTAGTTCATCGTCCCAGATGTCGTGTTCTTTCAGGTATTCTTTGAATTTTCTTAGAGGATCTTTTTCCTTCCATTCTTCGACTTCTTCCTCATCTCTGTAACGTGTTGAGTCGTCAGAAGTTGTATGGTCCTCCAGTCTGTATGTTACGGCCTCAATCAGCACTGGTTCGCCGTTTCGAGCTTTTTCAAGTGCTTCTTCCATGGCCTTGATTACTGCGAGAAGATCGTTTCCATCAACCTGGATGCCTGTGATGCCGTATGCAATTGCTTTCTGTGCGATTGTCTCTGACTTTGTCTGTTTTTCCCGCGGCATGCTGATTGCGTACTGGTTGTTCTGTACGAAGAAGATTGAGTGGCCGCTGTATACTCCTGCGAAGTTGAGGGCCTCGTGGAAGTCTCCTTCTGAAGTTGATCCATCGCCTGTAAATCCTATTACTGCGTTTTCGTCGTCTTTTTTCTCCATTGCCATTCCGAGGCCTGCGGTGTGCAGGTTCTGTGTTCCTACGGGGATGGCTACTGGTAGTGTATTTAGTTCGGAGAGGTTTTTCTGGCCGTTTGCGTCACCCATCCATCTCTGGAAGATCTTGTCAAGCGGTGCACCACGTGCGATAAAGGCCGCTGTCTCTCTGAATGAAGGTACAACCCAGTCGTCTTCTTCAAGCGCGAACATTGCACCTATCTGGGCTGCTTCCTGACCTTTGTGAGGTGCGTAAGTTGATATTTCCCCTCTTCTCTGCAGTGAAAAGGCCTTTTCGTCGAATTTTCTTGCAATCATCATTTGCTTGTAGAGCTCTTTGTACTCGTCTTCCTCTATCCAGGGGAAATCGTCTTCATCGTCTGTCCCCATGACTTCAATTCGCTCTACCGAACCAGAATATACTTCTTCCCGCATTATGATTGAAACAGGCCTCGGCTCGTATATAAAAAATCGTTTGCGACCTCTCGGTGAATTCAACAACCTAAATAACCGCGGAATAGAAATTAAGGTATATGAAACTTGACAAACTCTTTCAACCGGATGATATTGCTGTAGTGGGGGCCTCACGCCATGAAGGGAAGACAGGGCATGAAATTTTCGATAATCTTGTTCATGGGTTTGAGGGAGAGGTTTATCCTGTAAATCCGAAGGCCGATGAAGTTGAGGGAAAGAAGGCCTTTGATGAAATTCCGAAAGGAACTGATCTGGCTGTTATTGCTGTTCCTTCAAAGATTGTGCCGAATGTTATGGAGAATGCTGCTTCCAAAAAAGTTGATGCAGCGGTCGTTGTTTCCGCCGGTTTTTCGGAGACTGGTAATAAGGAGCTTGAGGAGGAAGTTCTTGGTATTGCGAACAGTAACAATATAGATCTTCTTGGACCTAATGTTCTGGGGCTTATTAATACTGAGAATTCGATGAATGCTTCTTTCGCATCTAAAATGCCGGAGGCTGGCAATATCTCGTTTATGAGTCAGTCTGGAGCATTCTGTACAGCTATATTGGATTATTCGAAGGCTGAGCATATTGGTTTCCGCCACTTTGTGTCCCTTGGTAACAAGGCGCAGTTGAATGAAGTTGATCTCTTGAAGAAATGGCGTGAGGACGATACTGAGTCTATTATTTCGTATACGGAAGGTATTGAGAATGGACGCGAGTTTATGGAGGAGGCGGAGAAGACTTCACGTGAGAAACCGATTGTAATGATTAAATCAGGCCGTACCGATAAAGGAGGCTCAGCTGCTTCTTCCCATACCGGGAGCATTGCGGGAAGCTATCAGGCCTACAGGGCTGCTTTCAGGAAGGCCGGAATTATTGAGGCCGAGTCCAACAGAGAGCTTCTTGATTTTGGAAGAGCTTTCTCGTATCAGAATCCTCCTGACGGCGATAATATTGCTATTGTGACAAATGCTGGAGGGCCTGGTGTTATTACTACTGACGAGATTTCTCAGAGAGGATTGGAGCTGGCTGAGTTTTCCGATAAGACAAAGAGTCGTTTGAAGGAGTCTATGCCTGACGAGTCCACGCCTCATAATCCTCTTGATGTTATTGGAGATGCAGGACATCATCGTTACAGTGAAGGCCTTGAGATTGTTCTTGAGGATGATAATGTGGATGCTGTAGTGGTTTTGCTGACGCCTCAGGCCAATACAGAGATTGATAAGACTGCGAAGGCTATTTCGCGCGCGGATGAAAGCTCGGATAAGCCTATTTTTGCCTCTTTCATGGGAGAAGAGGATGTTGAGTCTGGTAAAAGAATACTTGAAGAGAATAATATTCCTGAGTTTGAGGATCCTGTTGATGCTGTCAAGACCTTGAAGTCGATGGTTGGGTACAGCGAGTTTCTTCAGCAGGAGAGAAATTACAGGGATATTGATTACGACAGAAAGAAGGTGGAGGAGGCCTTGCATGATTACTCTGGTTATGCCAACGGCCACAGTCTTTTCGAGGCCTATGGATTTGATCTGCCTCTGACAGAGGTTGAGAGCGCTCCGCGAGGTGCTGAAGAAGCTGCATCCAGTATTGGCTATCCTCTGGTTATGAAGGTTGATTCGCCTGTAGTGTCGCATAAGACTGATGTTGGCGGTGTGAAGACAGGTGTTCAGGATCGTGAAGAGGTGCAGGAGAACTTCAGAGAAATAATTGATAATGTACATCACGCCAAGAACGGTAGATCTCCTATAAACGGTATTGTGCTACAGGAAGAGGTTGAAGGCCTTGAAGTGGCTCTTGGAATGAAGAGGGATCCTCAGTTCGGCCCTATGATTCTTGTAGGTCTTGGAGGCATCTACATAGAGGCATTACATGATATTTCGTTTGGCATTGCTCCTATCAGCGAGGAAGAGGCCGAGCAGATGATTGAAGAGCTACAGAGCAGCGACCTGTTTGAAGGTGTTCGTGGAGAAGACCATTCCATGGAGCCTGTAAAGGATGCTATTATCAGGCTTGGAGAACTGGCCCTGAATCATGAAGAGATTTCCGAGATAGATGTTAATCCATTGATTCTGAAGAAGGAGAAGGCCTTTGTGGCTGATATCGAGATAGAGTTTGAAGAAAATTCACGATAGACGTTTTAATTCTTGAATATAGAACTGATCTTATGAATGAGGAAGCAATAGGCGGTGGTTTAGGAGCTATTATGGGAGCATATGTCCTTAGTGAGATGTTAAGGACTGCTCCTGTGGCTGAATCTATTTCAACGGTAAAATGGATGCCTCCTGTTTTGGTGATTCTAGGAGTTTTCCTAATAATAGCAGGTATTTTCGGAGTAGAATGATTCCAAAACTTCTTGAGTCTCTGGCTGGCAGCATTTCGAAGGGAGTGCCTCTTTTAGTAATTCTAGGTTATTTGCCTCTAAAACTTGCTTTACATCTTTTGGGCAAAGAAGAACATTTTAACACATGGGAAAGACTGGAAAAAATATCTCTGATGCTTATTAGCGGGGTTTTGTGGGGTTACTTGTTTTCTTTTGCTTCTAACAGCTTGAATTTAGAATTTGATGCCAATATTGCTTTTTCTCTTTTTATTGCTGCTTTAACTGGGGCTTTCTCAACTTTGATTATTGTAGTGGGTCTTATTTTTGTTAGGTTATGCAATGAGGTGAACTACTTTGAGCGTTTTGAGAGCTGGGTAGTGGATAAACTTGATTTTTAAACTGATGTTTGTGGTTTCTGGCCTGGTAGTGGTTCATCGACGTTTTCTGTAAGCGTTATATCGTATCTGTTTTCTTCAGGGTACCAGTCAGCCTCCATTCGAGGATTGTCGATATCCAGTTCCTCAAATATTTCGTCTACAAATGCTCCTACACCTGGTTTTTCAGATCCTTCCTCGAAAGCTACGTAGATGTAGGCCTGATCTCTGGCGTCATCTATATCGATGCTGGTTCTGTATCGCCCGTCATAGTTCTCGTTGAAGAACTGGTTTATCTCTTCTTCAAGGACTTCTGGTTCCATCAGTGCATGTTTCGTGTTTAAAGCCTAAATTCTCTTCGGTAGAATGAAGAAAAAACTGGGAAGAAGAGGCCTTTTCTAGTTCAGGCCTACTTCTGCTTCTCCTTCGATCTCTGCTTCAGCTGAAGTCTCAGTGTCTTCTGTTGAGGTTTCGGTTTCTGCGTCGACTTCTGCTTCAATTTCTAGATCGGTTTCGAAGCTTCCTTCGCTGTCTCCTGATTCAACTTCTACTTCGAACTCGTCGGCCTCTGGGACTGTAACGACAAGTTCTCCGTCTGCGTTGGTCTGGCCAGCTATTTCGCCGTTAATTTTGACTGTTGCGTTGGCGACCGCCTCTTCTTCCTGCATTGCTTTTACAGTTACGTTGTTGCCGGATTCAATCTCTCCGTCAACATCTACCTGGATAGATGTGCTGGTTTCCTGGGTGGAATCGTCGTCGGATTCGTTGTTTCCTACTGATTCGGCTGCCTGATTGTTTCCTCTGTCTGATAGGAAGGAGCTGATTGCTGAGAGAATTCCTGCCTGATTTCCGGCACGGGCCTCTGCTGATACTTCTGCTCCAAGATTGCTCTTGTTGTTCTGTGCGTGTTCTGGAGGACCTCTCTGTGCATCGGTGTTTGTTTCTGCTTCTGCGGAGGCATTGGCTTTTTCTTCTAGCTCAGTTACTCTCTGCTGAAGCTGCTGTACCTGCTGCTGTAGTTTCTGTACTTGTGATCTTAGATCTGATATGGTCTGTCCTATATCTGCCTGTGCAGATGCTTGCGCATCTGTTTCAACCTGGTTGTTTGACTGTGCCTGCGCTGGCTGTGCTGCTGCTGGTGCAGCAAATCCAAGCGCCATTCCTGCTATGAGGAATATTGCTGTAATCTTATTCGAGTGGTTCATTTGATTTCACCAAGCTGGTATACTCAGTCCACCCTTATATGGCGTGTCCAGAAACAGTGGTTTAAACCCGTTAAGAAGCCGTTTAAACCCGTTTAACGGTGAAGAAATTCTGTTCAATTATGTTTATCGCTGCTGTTTTCGTATCTCGTCGAAGTCGGCCTCAACCAGGTATGTGTTGGCTTTTTTCTTCTTGATTACGAGGTCTCTTTCGAAAAGTTCGGAGACTGCGTTGCTGATTGTGGCCTTTGAAACATCTATTTCATCAGGCAGATCGCTCTGAAGTTTTGAATCGTCCATTACCGAGTCCAGTACTTCCTCAGCTCTTCTGGAAAGGCCTATATTGTCTATCCGTAGGTCTTTTCCTTCTTCCTCTTTTTCTTGATTGGAGGCTGTTACAAGAACCTGTCGAAGTTTCCAGATGTAAAGGCCTGAGGCAAATGTCAGCGCTATGAAGGCCCCTAGCATCATGTAGATTAGAATTTCGAACTCTGCTTCTGGGAATGGGACAGCCATGTTTCTACCTCAGGTCTGTCAAAGAATTGTTTTCTGTAATTTTATTGTTCTGAGGTTCTGGCCTGTTTTTATCTACATTTTCGTCAGAACTAACTGGAGCTTCGCTGTCTTTGACAGAAGACGCCTTATTCTCTGCTTTGTCCACAGTTTCTTCTACAGATCTGTTGTCTAGATCAGGTTTCTGGCCCTGTGTCAGGTTCTCAGGATTCCTGTTTTCTCCATTATTTAGATTAGGTCTGCCGGTATTTTCAGGTTTGCCTGTCTGGTTACGGCCTGTAACTGGTATTTCCGATTTGTTGAGGGCTTCTGATGGCGGGCCTTGTCTTCTCTTCTCTGATTGGTTTATTGCCTTTTCTATAGCGCCTTTGGCCTGTTCTGGGACTTTTTCCTTCACTTCTTTGAGAGTTTCAACGTTTTTATTTGAAATATTGTTTATTTTCTGCTTTAGTTGCTCGTCCTGGCCTTTTCCAGCCAGTTCGACAGATCTATTCAGGGTCTTTGAGTATCTGTCTATGGCTTCTGCTGCTTTATCGCTTTTGTTTCTTTCTATAAGTGTTTGGGCCTCAGATACGCGTTCTTCTGCGTTGTTTGCCAGGGCCTTGGCTTTCATATCGTCTCCGCCTATTACTCCTGCCAGTTTGACTTCAAGGTTCTCTGCAAACATTTCTACTCCATAGAATGGGCTGGCAGGTGTTAGGCCTGGTGCTAATCCGTTTTCAGAACTGTTTGTTGTTTGCTGAGCTGAGGCTGTTCCGATCAGGATTAGAGATGCTAAAAGCAGGATTGCGGTCTTTCTCATATTCTTCAAACTCGCGCTGATGATTTTAAACCATTTTATTAACGATTGTTTAACTTCTGGCTTTTAATTTATTCTACTGTTTTTTGAAGAGGCCAAGCTGTTTAATTATGTTTTTTCGTCTTCTTCCGGTTCGGGATTGGTTTTTCCGCCGAAGCCTGCTGATAATATTCGTGTTAAGGCCTCCTCGGCTGTTTCGTCAGCGTCTTCTACTTTTTCTTCATCTAGTTCGAGGACGAGGCCTGATGTGATGTTTGGTGCTGTGGGCATGAAGACAATGTCGCGGCCGTCTTTTGTCTTGTTTCCTGTTTTGAAGCCTGTCAGCCTAAATCCGCCGTGCTGAATCTTTACAGGTCTTGAGAAGTCTTCTGCTCCGCCCATTACTGTTTCTGTTGTTACTTTTGTCATGTTGTAGATGCTTCCGATGAACGGTATCATGTCGAAGAACTCGTCTATGATCTTTTCAAGCTGGAATCCTCTTTCTGTTCTAGCTATGCGGCCTACTCCTGTCACTATTACTGCTGCTAGTGTCAGTAAAATAGCCAGTTTGAATGTCTGGTTGATGTAGTAGATATCTGTAAAGTTGAAGTACTGGTTTCCCGGTATCTGACTTATCTTGCTGAAAAGCCAGTCTACAACAAGGAGAACTACTGCTACGGGAAGAACTACGATGAGGCCTGAAACTGCTGGCTGCTTTGGGTTGCCCATTCTCTTTGAGAAACTTTTAATTAGTTCTGAACGATTCTGTCTGTAGTAATCCAGTTTTCTGGTTCCTTCGCGGCCCTTCTTGATTCCGGCCTGCATCATTTTCTGTGTTCCTTTCTCCAGATGCTTCTTCCCCTCTCTGAAGTGTTCTTTGCCGGAACTGCCTTTTTCTCCCCCTTCTGACATACTTAGATGTTGATGCCCGAATCACATAAGGTTATGGCCTCAGGTTGCAAACTGTTTTAGAGATTGCATCACCAGTCATTTCTATGGTTAATCGGAAAGAAGCACTGGAGTTACACAGCAAAAATCCGGGCAAAATCACTGTAGAACCTTCTATAGAGATAGAGGATAAAGAAGATCTGGCAATGGTTTATACGCCGGGTGTTGCAGAGCCCTGCAAGGAAATAGCAGAAGATAAAGAAAATGCATACAAATATACAAGCAAAGGCAATCTTGTAGCAGTAGTGAGCGATGGATCAGCAGTTCTAGGCCTTGGAGATATTGGTCCTGAGGCCTCAATGCCTGTAATGGAGGGAAAGGCCAATCTGATGAAGAAATTCGGAGAGGTCGACGGCTTTCCGGAGGTAATCAATGCTGACAGCGCGGATGATATTATAGAGCACGTCGAAAGAATGGCTCCAACCTACGGCGCTATCAATCTTGAAGATATCAAGGCGCCGAGATGCTTCAAGGCCGAAGAGGCCCTGAAAAAATCTCTTGATATCCCTGTATTCCACGATGATCAGCATGGTACAGCGATTGTCGTAGGTGCTGCAGTCCAGAATGCGCTTGAGTTGTCAGGCCGCGCCCTGAAGGATTCAAGAATTGTTATCAGTGGAGCAGGCGCTTCAGGAATGGCGGTTGCCAATTTCCTGCTTGATGCAGGTGCTGAGAATATTCTCCCTCTGGATTCCTCAGGTATTCTGAGAACAGATGATGAAAATGAGTACAAGGCCGATCTTGCAAAGAGAACCCTGGCCTCTGAAGAGCAGGGCAGTCTTGAAGATGCTATGGCGGGTGCGGACATGTTTATAGGCCTTTCAGCTCCTGGAATTGTTTCCCAGGAGATGGTCGAATCCATGGCAGAGGATCCAGTAGTATTTGCACTTGCAAATCCTGAACCAGAAATTTATCCTGACCAGGCAAAAGAGGCTGGCGCCTTCATTACTGCTACAGGCCGCTCTGACTTTGATAATCAGGTTAACAACTCTATTGCATTCCCGGGAGTTTTCAGAGGAGCTCTAGATGTTAAGGCCTCTGATATAAATGAAGAGATGAAGATTGCTGCTTCCGAAGCTATCAGGAACTTTATCGAGCCTGAGAAGGATAAGATTCTGCCTGAGACTTTGGATAAGGAGCTTGCTATGGTGATTGCTGAGGAAGTTGCCGAGGCGGCCCGTGAATCTGGTGTGGCCCGGCAGTAAGTTTTTCACTTTTCTCTATCCTTTCTTTTCTCATGAACGATGAAGAACGCCAGAAGTACGTTGAAGCAGGAGAAGTAATTCAGAAGGCCCGGAAGCATGCTAGGGAGGTTGCAACTCCAGGAACTAACTTGAAGGAGATTGCTGAAAGTATCGAGCAGCTTATCAGAGATGAAGGCCTTGAACCTGCTTTCCCCGTAAATCTTTCGATAGATGAGGAGGCCGCACACTACTCTCCAGGAGTTTCCGAGGACAGAGTTCTGAAGGAGGACGATGTCTTGAAGATTGATATCGGTGCTCACTGCGATGGATATATTGCGGATACTGCTCTGACAGTTAATCCTTCTGGCAGCGAGGAGGAAATGATTGAAACAGTTGAAGAAGTTCTTGAAGAGGCCCTTGAGTTTTTGGAGCCTGGTGTTACTGTTGGAGAGTTCGGTGCTTTTGTTCAGAGACAGATTCCAGATGATTACTCTCCGATAAGAAACTTGACAGGCCACTATCTGGGCAAATATACTCAGCACGCAGGTGTATCCATTCCTAACGTGGATAACGGTTCTGAACATGTTATTGAGGAGGGAGATGCCGTGGCTATCGAGCCTTTCCTGACTGATGGTTCTGGAAAGATCAAGAACGGGAAAAAAGGTAATATCTACAAGCTAGAGACTGATAGAAATGTTAGAGGCCGTCATGAGAGAAAGCTTCTTGGCGATATCAAGGAGTTTCAGGGCCTCCCGTTCAGCACGAGATGGTTTGATGACTTCGGCGCCCGTCAGAAAATGGCGTTGAACAAGCTTGTACAGGCCGATGTAGTTCATTCCTATCCTGTTTTGAAAGAGGTTGAAGGAGGTACAGTGGTTCAGGCCGAGCACACGGTGCTTGTTGGTGCAGGAGAGGACGGCGAGAACATTGTTACAACTCGTCGTTAAATCTTGCAGGCCTTTCTACCAAGCTGGTTCAAAGTGTATACTGTAGATGCCAGCAGGAATAGAATGGCGATTATTCTTATGCTGTAGCCTGAGAACGGGATCATTGCTATAATGCTTGATGCTCCGGTCAGGCCTACTACTGCTCCTGCACATGCGGTACATGCAGGTGCAAATGTTGCGATGAATGCGCCTGTTATCGATGAGGCATTTTCTCTACCGAACTCCGACAGTTCAAGAAGTCTGAATGCTGCAAGAGTGATGTTAATTCCTATCAGGCCTGAAATAGCTATAACTAGCAGTATTTCTATTTTTGGAAGTGTCTGGAAGTATCTGAGCGATATTCCTGGTGCCAGCGCTACAGCGAGCGAGAGATCTCCTTCAAGGATGTATCTTTCGAGAAGGCCTGAGTTGTTGAAAATGCTGTAAGCTGCTAGCGAGATTATAGAAAGAGAAAGGGATAGAAGGAGGTATCGAGGCCTCCTGAGGATGTCCTTCAGTTTATTCAGGTTTTCCTCTGCGTTCATTATCCCTGGTTCTGGAGTTCCTGATCGATAATTTTGCTCATGGTGTCGTAGGACTGTGCTCCGCTGAGGCTGACGTATCCTTCCTCCTCGCTTCCGATGAAGAAGAGGGGAGTTCCAATTCTGTCGACTTTGCTTCTTACGAGATTTACGTCGTTCTGAACTTCTGAGTTTCCTGAGCTGGAAACACATTGTTCCATTGCTGTTGCGTTTGCTCCTACGTTCTGAGCGATTGATCGGAAGGTTTGATCAGGCATGTCCTGCCCTGAGTCTCCTCCAAGCCATTCGGTTCTTCTCTCGTACAGAGTCTTGCTGAATTCGCTGTAAAGACTGCTATCCTGTTCGTATATGCAGTTAGCGGCCTTGTGTGCCTGAAGAGCGTTCGGGTGCGCAGGATAGTCCATCACCGTGAACTGGATCTCTCCTGTGTCGATGTAGTTTTCTTTCAGCTTGTCGTAGTTCTGATTGTTGTCAATTCTGCCGTTTACACGAGCGGCATCGTCAGGAATTGCGTCCGCACCCATCCATTCTGCACACCATGGACATCCGTAGTCAGTAACCATGATGACTCTTACAGGTGCGTCAGAGGGTCCGAGAGTTGGATCATCGGAAATATTGCTGCTGGCGAACTGTATGCGATCAGAGCTTGAATCATTGTTTACAGAAGGAAGATCAACTCCCTGAGTGTTCAGAGCGTTAAGGCCTCCGATCAAGAAACCTCCTAAAAGAACACCTATCAGAAAGCTGGCATAGACAGTTTTTCGATTATTAAAGTTGAATATGGCCTTTTTGCTTTCTTCATTATTGTTGTCTTCAGAGGAGGAATGATTTTCTTCGTCCTCTTCGATATGTTTCTGGCTTTGATGGATGTGCAGGCCTCTTTTGGAGTCGAATTCTCGGCCGCAGTCATCGCATGTGAATTTTTCAGTCATGTTAGAATATGCTTGTTGAGAATTAATAAGGAAAAGGGAGAAGTTTTTGAGGCCTGATTATGCGTAGTAATCAGGGATCTCTTCTTCTGTCTCCAGCTCTCTCATCTTCTCCGTCATCTGCTTGTAGTGGTCGACGTTTTCGTCGGTTGCTGTTGGCCTTGTGTTATTCATTGCTTCTTCAAAGTCTGCCATGGTGACTTTGTCGCTTTCAGTGTCCGATCTTAGCGCGTTCATTCCGGCCTCTCTGCATACAGATTCTATATCGCTACCTACGAATGTGTCTGCTTCTTCTGCAAGTTTTTCTAGGTCTACGTCGTCTGCGAGAGGCATGTCCTCTGTGTGGACTTCGAAAATCTTTCTTCGGGCCTCCATATCTGGGATTGGGATTTCAACGCTGCGATCGATTCTTCCTGTACGCATGATTGCTGGATCGATCATGTCAGGTCTGTTGGTTGCTGCAATAACTGTTACTCCTTCAAGGGCCTCGATTCCGTCGAGTTCTGTTAGGAGCTGGTTTACTACTCTGTCTCCTACTCCGGAGTCTGAGCTGCGGCCTCCTCTTCTTGGCGCGATTGCGTCGATTTCGTCGATGAAGAGGATGCATGGTGCTACCTGTCGGGCTTTCTTGAAGATTTCTCTGACGGATTCTTCTGATTCTCCTACATATTTGGAGAAGATCTCTGGGCCTTTGATTGAGATGAAGTTTGAGTCTGATTCGTTTGCTACGGCTTTTGCAAGCATTGTTTTTCCTGTTCCTGGCATTCCATATAGCAGGATTCCTTTTGGTACGTCGATTCCCATTCTTTCGAATCTTTCAGGGTATTTTTGAGGCCATTCAACCATTTCTCTTAGTCTTTCTTTTGTGTCGTTGAGGCCTCCGATGTCGTCCCAGCTTGTCTTCGGTACTTCGACCATGACTTCTCTCATCTGGCTTGGCTCGACCATTCTCATTCCTTCGACCATTGCGTCTCTGTCCACGACGAGTTTCTCCAGTACTTCGCTCGGGATTTCCTCGTCCATGTCTATCTCGGGTAGTACTCCTCGTATAACGCTCATAGCGGCTTCTTTGCACAGTGCTTCTAGGTCTGCACCTACGTATCCATGCGTCATGTCTGCGATTTCGTCAAGATCAACGTCTTCTGCCATTGGCATGTTGCGTGTGTGGACCTGCATGACTTCTTTACGGCCTTCACGGTTTGGAACTCCTATCTCAATCTCTCTGTCGAAACGGCCTCCTCTACGGAGAGCTGGATCAATGTGATCTACGCGGTTGGTTGCTGCGATAACTATAACGTTTTCTCTTTCTTCGAGGCCGTCCATTTCAGAGAGAAGTGTTGATACTACTCTTCTTTCTACTTCTCCGCCGGAGTCGCTTCTTTTTGGTGCGATTGCGTCGATTTCGTCGATGAAGATTATTGCTGGTGCTCCTTCCTGTGCTTCCTCGAATTTTTCACGGAGCTGTTTCTCTGATTCTCCGTAATACTTGGACATGATTTCTGGGCCGTCGATTGAGAGGAATGTTGCATCGGCCTCGTTTGCTACGGCCTTTGCCAGCAGTGTCTTTCCTGTTCCTGGTGGGCCGTGTAGTAGTACTCCGCTTGGTGCGCTTATTCCCAGTTGTTGGAATACTTCTGGGTGTTTGAGAGGCAGTTCGATCATTTCTCTTACTTTCTGTACTTCTTCGTCGAGGCCTCCTATGTCTTCGTAGGTTACTTCTGGCACGCTTACTTCTGTCTGGCTTGGTTCTACAGCTTGTTGTTTCATTTCGATCTCCGTTGCGTCGGTTATTTTAACTGCTCCCTGTGGTTTGGTGTTTACCACTGACAGTTTGAGGTCTCCGAATCCAAACCTCATGTTGTCTGATGCTCCGCCCATGAATTCGTCGAAGAGGCCTGGATTCATGTCTCTGTTCGATCCTGGCACTACGATGTCGCCTTTCATGAGGATGCGGCCTCCTAGTCCTCTTTTGAAGTAGTTTGGGTTGGATACTTGCATCATTACTCCTTCTTCTGCTGGCGCTAGTACTACTTTGTCTGCTTCTTCTACGTCTGCTGGGCTGACTTTTACGCTTTCTCCAAGGCTTGTGCCTGCGTTTTTTCTCATGTAGCCATCCATTCGTGCTATTCCCAGGCCTTTGTCCGCGGGGTAGCTTCTGGCGACTACTCCTGCTGTTTCTCTGTCGCCCTGGACTAGTACTCCGTCTCCTTCTCTGACTCCTAGTTCTTCCATGATTTTGCTGTCTATTCTGATCACTCCTTTACCCACGTCTTGCTGGGCGTTTGGAGGGACTTCGCCAACCCGTAGTTTTACTTCATTGTCTTCTGCCATTCTGTTCTTCACCTTCTGTTTCGTCTGCTTGGATCTTCTGGATTATCTGCGGGTCCTGAAGAAGGACCTTGAAAATATGGTGTGAGACCTTTTCTCCCCAGTCCGTAAAGTATGTCTCTACTCGTTTAACATGTTGGTTGGAGAGGATAAAAACCGAGTCGTCTATTCGGACATTTGGGATTTCGTCCATCAGTCCGTCTTTCTCGTATTCGTACTTCTTTCCGTTCCGCTTCACTGTCTGCTTGTATCCAAACAGTCCGCGGTAGAACTTGTTTCTCTCGTACACGGATTCGAACTTATCGCGTTCCGTGTTGTACGTGAGGAGAGAGGCCTCTTTTGACATGGTAGGTGATGGGTAAGGTAAACTTATATTGATTTTTGTGTACGTCAGTAAAAAACTGTTTTTCCCTGAAGAGTAACGATAAAAGATTTCCAATCAGATTTTTCCTGTGAAAGTTGAGAGAGTCTCCACTCAGTGTGAATCCGTCGACAAATTGTTGAACGGCGGAATAGAGAAAGGAATAATCACGAACTTCTACGGAGAATCAGGTACAGGCAAGACCAATGTCTGCATCCAGATAGCTGCCACAGTAGCGGAAAACGGCGGCAAAGTAGTATACATAGATACAGAAGGAGGATTTTCTCCTGAAAGATTTGAGCAGGTAGCTGGAGAAGAGGCCCTTGAAAATATTCTTCTTAGAGATCCTGTAGACTTTACAGAGCAGGAGGAGGCCATTGAATCTATCGCGGAGGTTGTGGAGTCTGAGGATGTTGAGCTTGTGGTTGTGGATTCTGCAGTTTCGCTTTACCGTTTGCAGGTGAATGGTGAGAACGCTTCAGAGATCAATCAGAGGCTTTCAAGGCAGCTTTCCGAGCTTTCGAAGATTGCCAGAAACAATAATATTCCTGTGGTGATCACAAACCAGGTGTACACAAGCTTCGATGAGGAGGAGCTTGAATTGGTGGGGAGAGATGTGCCGAAGTACTGGTCGAAGGCCTTGCTGAAGCTGACTCAGAAAACTAATGGTACACGCAAGATCAAGGTTTCCAAGCACAGGTCAATTCCAGAAGGTAGAAGCACACAGTTCGAAATTACGAACGATGGGCTTTCAACTCCTGACAATAAAGGCCTTTTCTGAATTTCTGCTGAAAGATTTAACAGGTTTAACCAGGAAGACAAGTGTATGGATACAGGAGGTATCAAGAAATGGTGAAGGTCGCACTTCTAGGCCCTTCAGGAACTTATACACATCAAGCAGCTGAAAAATACTTTGACAATCTTGAAACAGAGTTCTGCTCTACTATACGCGATGTTTTCGAGTCAGATGCTGATCAAAAGTTTGTGCCAATCGAGAACTCTCTAGGTGGCGGAGTAACTGATACAATTGATCTACTGGAGGAGCGTGATGAGAAGATTACTGGAGAAGTAATACTTGGAATCCAGCACGCCCTGATATCAGATGAAGAAGAAATCTCAGATATAGAAAAAGTGAAGTCCCATCCTCAGGCCCTCGCACAGTGCAAAGAAATAATTAACGAACATGGATGGGAAACAGAGGAAACCAATTCAACAGCTGATGCGGTTGAAAATCTTTCTGAGGGAGAGGCCGCACTGGCCTCGGAGATCGCAGCAGAACTGAACGAGAAGAATATTCTCAAGAAGTCAGTGCAGGACAGGGACGTGAATGTCACTCGTTTCCTTGTGCTTAATGGAGAGCCGGAGGCCGAGGACAAAACTTCGCTGATACTGAAACCTGGAGAAGACCGGCCGGGCCTACTTCACTCGATGCTGTCATGTTTTTCCGGCCATGAGATCAACCTGAGCCACATCCAGTCAAGGCCTACCAAGGAAAAGCTCGGAGAGTACTTTTTCTATGTCGAGGCGGAGACTGCTAACGGCCGACTTCAGAAGGCGTTGCAGTGTCTTGAGACGTATGGTGAGGTTCAAAATCTTGGAAGTTACAGAGCGGCAGAGATGCCGGAGTAGGATCTAAAAATGCGAGAAAGAATACAGAACATCAATCTATCAATACGAAAAATTTCGGAAAAAGCAGCAGAACAGGACGACATAGTCAGATTCGATATAGGTCAACCCAGCTTTGACACGCCAGAACACGTTAAAGAAGCGGCAAGAGAAGGCCTTGAAGAGAAACAGGGATATTCTCCAATGCTTGGAATTGAAGAGCTGAGAGAAGCGGTTGCCGAGGAAGAATCAGTGAAGAAAGGCCTTGAAGTCTCTAGTGATGAGGTAATGGTTACTACTGGCGGAATGGGAGCACTGTACGCTATAATGGCTGCAAGATTAGGTGCTGATGATAAAGCTGTTTTCAACGATCCGTGCTGGGGGCCTTACAAGATGATTTCAGAGGTTTCCGAGAATCAGTGGAGCCAGGTTCAGTACTGGAACGATGAAAGAGAGCTCAGGGAAGAGGCCCGAGAAGAAATTGCAGATGCCGATCTTGTAATTGTCAATACTCCTGGAAATCCAACAGGGTATGTTCTCAATGAGGAACAGGCCCGAGAGATTGCTGAGGTCGCTGAAGAAAATGATACTTTCCTTGTATCAGATGAAGTTTATCACAGGTTGACCTATGGTCGTGAGCACTACTCTCCAGCGGCCTACGCAGAGAATGCAGCGATTATTGGTTCGGCATCAAAGAACCACGCGATGACTGGCTGGAGGATTGGATGGCTGGTTGATTCTCCTGAGAATATTGAAGAGTATGCAAAGGTTTCGCGGGCTTCAACGGCCTGTCCGCCAAGAATCTCTCAGTATGCAGCTGTAGAGGCCTTACAGAATGATTCTCATGTTGATGAGATGCAGGAGGCCTATGAGGAGAGAAGAGATCTTCTTGTCGAGAGAATGAATGATCTTGGATGGGATTTTGTAGCTCCAGAAGGCGCAATCTATGCTTTCCCGGAGGTTGGAGAGGATTCCTGGGATTTCTGCATGGATATGATTGAGGAAGGTGTTGCAATGGTTCCTGGCGAGCCGATGGGACCTGACAGCGATCAGAATGTTAGGATTTGCTTTGGATCCACAACCAAAGAGGAGATAGAGAAGGCCTTTGACAGGCTGGAGAACAGGTGAATTATCTATGATTGATAGAAAAATTGCGATTGTTGGCGGTACAGGGAAGTTTGGACAGCATCTTGCTGAAAGAATGGACGATAAAAACGAGATCTTTATCTCAGGGAAAACCGTTGAAGATGCTGAGAAAGTTGCAGAGGGTAGAGGCTGGAACTACGGCCCTAGCACCGAGATTGTAGAGGGTGCCGACCTCGTTATTGTTGCTGTGCCGATTGCGGTGACTGAAGATGTTATTCATGAGATAGGGCCTCATGTTGAGGATGATGCTCTTTTCTGTGATATTACGAGTGTGAAGCAGATGCCTGTTGAGGCCATGACGGAGTACTCCGATGAGGTTCTTGGAATGCATCCTATGTATGCGCCGAGTAATTCTATCAGTGGCCAGAAGGTTGTGATGTGTCCTGAAAAAGGTAAAAAGTGGAGTATGATGGAGGAGTTCTGGGAGGAGCACGGCGCTGATCTCCACTTCACTGAGCCTGAGACTCATGACAAGGCCATGTCTCTGGTACAGGGCCTGATGCATTTCTCTGAGCTAGTTGTTGCTGATGTTATCAGGAAGTCCGAGCTTTCCGGAGATGATATGGAGGAGTTTTCCTCTCCGGTGTATCAGTTGATTACTGATTTGACGGCCAGAATGCTGAATCAGAAGCCAGGTCTTTACGGTAGTATTCAGGCTGAAAACCCTGAGAATGGGACTGTCCGTGATAGGTTTATTGAGTCAGCTGAGGATATTAGAGATATTATTGGCGATGAAGAGGCCTTTGCTGGCAAGTTCGATGAGCTTGGAGAAGAGTTTGATCTTGAAGGAGCTCAGAACAGGACTGATCTGGTGATTGAGTTTCTTTCTGAGGAGGTCCGGTGATTTATGGAAAATTTTTTACTGAAAGTTTCAGAAGGTGTATTGTATGGCTGATTTGCTTGAAGACGCAAGAGAGAACATTGATGAGATAAACCATGAGATAGCTGAACTGGTATCCGAGAGAATGGAGGAAGTGGTCAAAGTCGTTGAATACAAGGAAGAGAACAACATGGATGTCAAGGATGAAGGTAGAGAGGAACAGGTTATGCAGCAGTTTGGCGATCTTTTCGAGGAGAGAGATCTTCCTCGTGAGAGAGGCCGTCAGTTAGGCCGTCTTTTGATTGATACTGCGGTCGATGCTGAAAGAGAGATGATGGATAAGTAGTCTACCAGTCGTCCTTGCTTGCGCAGTCGGGATCTATACACATCTGGTAGTCCCTTCCTTTCTTTCTCTGAACATCGATCATCGGCTTTCCACATGTCTCACATTCTTTATCCAGACTGGAAATCTTTCCGTTGTTCGGAAGCGGGTATGTGTTTTCGCAGTCAGGGTAGTTGGAGCAACCCACAAACTTGCTGCCGTTTGACTTGATAATTCTGAGTTTTCCGCCTTCGCGATCTTCTTCCTCACATTTATCGCAAGGCCCGAGAGTTCTCCTTCTCTTTCTCTCGGAATCAATAGTATCTACTAGCTGAGCACCAATCTTGGCCTCGTTCTCCTTGAATTTTTCCAGAGTCTCCTTGAGTTCTTCGCGGGCCTTTGAGAGAACGTCTTCTCGTGACTCCTCCTCATTTCTGATTGACTGCATGTTCTCCTCGAATTCTCGGGTAAGTTCTTCGCTGAGAAGTGTTGGAGAGTACTCTTCGAGTGTTTCGACAATTGTCAGGCCTAGATCTGATACCTCGATTGGATCTTCTTCAATATAGTTTCTGTTGTAGAGCCTGTCAACTACCTGTGCTCTCGTGGCCTTTGTACCAAGATTCTTTTTCTCAAGTTCGGATACGATACCTGACTGGGAGTATCTTCTTGGTGGCTGTGTCTCTTTCTCGTCAAGTCTGAAGTCCTCGATATCCAGAACTTCTCCTTCTTCGAGGCCTGGAAGCTCTGCTTCTTCAACTCTGACGTATGGATCGTAGAGGTCAAACCAGTTTCTTTCCTTGGTGACTTTTGACTTGGCCTTGAATTCGTGGCCTTCAACATCAAGTGTCAGTGTCAGTGACTGTCTCTTTGCTGCATCGCCGAATACCGCGCAGAAGCGCTTGGCAATCAGATCGTAGACCTGACCTTCTCTCTTGGAGAGGCCCGAAGGATGTTCTCCTGTAGGATAGATTGCAGGGTGTGCATCGTCTTTCTTTTTACCCTGTCGAGGATATCTGTCGTCATCGTCTTTTTCAAGCACTTTTTTGGCGGGTTCCTCCAGTTTATCCTGCTTTTTGAGCTTCTTCAGAATATTTTCGTATCCAATCTTGGCAGGAAGCTTCTGCGACTCGGTACGCGGATAAGAAATCAGGCCGTTCTCGTAAAGAGTCTGTGCAATGGCCTGAGTCTGTTTAGGATTAATATTAAACTGTGAAGAGGCCTCTTTCTGAAGGCCTGTTAGGTTGAAAGGAATTGGAGGGTTGTGCTTGTAGTTATTGACCTTGATATTTGATACGTGTGTCTTTGTGGCGTCTTTTACTCTGTTGAATACTCCTTCAGCGACGTCCTCGTTCCATATTCGGTCTTCGTCGTCCTCCCACTGGGCCTCGAACTCTTCGTGGATCAGGTAGATTTCCCAGTAAGGATCTGGCTCGAAGGCCATGATTTCGCGTTCTCTGTCTGCTAGAACTTTCAGTGCTGGGCCCTGTACACGCCCTGTTGAGAGTGTTTTGTATCTGTCGTTTTCTCTTACTGCCTGCATCAGTGCTCTTGAAACGTTGACACCGTAGTAGAAGTCCAGGAAGTGTCTTGTGAATCCGGCCTCTGTCATTCCTTTGTCGTAGCCTTCTAGATTGTCGTAGGCCTCTTGTAGGTCGCTTGCTGTCAGTGTTGAGAACTTCATTCTTTTGATTCTGTCTTCTGGCGCGTCAGCAATCTGTTTTATTACGTTGGCTCCAATTACAGATCCTTCAAGGTCGAAGTCGCATGCGTTGATGTATTCGTCGGCCTTTTCGATCTGGTCGCGTAGGTTGTTGTAGTATTTTTTCATGTAGTCAGCGGAATCATCGGTTTCAAATGTTGGAACCCATTCTACATCGAATACAGGGTAGTCCCATCCTTCGCTGATCTGTTCAAGGTTGAATATGTGGCCTACTGCTGGCGCAATTATTATCTGGTCTGTGCCCTTGTCTATAATGTAGTTTTTGACTCCACGGTTCTCTTCGATGGAGTAATCTCCCAGGGCCTGGGCGATACGGCTTGCTACCTTCGGTTTCTCACCAATCATTACTGTTGTTGCCATTGGTTTATCCATGAACTGAGAAGCTTAAAAGAAGAACGGGTCTCTCAGGCCCTGAAAAATAAAAAAGAAGAAAAAAGGTGTGAAAGGCTGAAATTTATCTCATTGAGCCTGATAGCATTGATGCCGCTACCAGTAAAGCTGCTGAGAGAACTGCAAAGTCTCCACTAGGAGAGTAACCTGCGAGCTGTGATCCATACTGCACGATGAATACTGTTACGAAGAAGGATACTACTCCAAGCAGGATCATTACTACATAGGCCACTACGCTCTCAACAAGCTCTGAAAGAGCTTCCATGATGCTCATAGTATTGTTCACCAGCTGAAATTTTGTTTTACTGCTTAATTTAGTTTGTGGTGGAGGACATTGGTTTTATAAAAATTATAGAAAGATTCTATTCCTATGAACGCATACACGACTTCAGGTGGATGTTTTGTGCCTAAGGGTGGATGCGTTCTGCTACAGTAGACTTTTCTCTAAAAATCTAGTTTCTGTGGAACTTGTGGCTCTATTGCTGCTAGTTTCGCTGCTGTAAAAATTCTAAGGTGATAATCAACATGAAACAACTACAACACAACGCTATACCATCTAAAACATCAAAACCAGCAGAAAAATCAGGAGGTAGATATTAATGGTCGATAGAAAGCCAGAATATGCTCCAACAAACCAAGAATACTGGGAAAGACAGTATGAGGGGGCTGATGGAGTTGAAGACAAAGCAAAAGAAGCTCACCAGAATGCAGAAGATCTTATGAGCGCTATCTATGATGAAAAAGCTCCTTCATCTGTTCCAGAAGATTTTGATATGGATCCGAGACTTGTTTCTGCTGAAAGGTATGCCGGAGTGACTATGGATCGTCCTGGCAACAATCCTTCTCACTATAATCAAAGCGATCAGAGGCCAGAAGATGTAGAACCGCACACAGAAGGCCCTGAACATGAGCAGTGGGTTACTTTGTTGGAAGATGAAGAAGCTATGAAGGCTTTCTCTGGATTATTTGGTGAAGAAGAGACAAGAGAGATTGTAGGCCATCACTCAACTGAGGGCGATAAAGCCTTTGGAACAGGATACGATGCTGGCCTTCAAAATTAGAGAGCGAAGGAGAGGAAGGTTTACCCTCTCTTTTCTAACTCTCTAAACTTCCAGATATTCCTGACCGCCCATGTAGTCCTGTAGAGGTTCTGGGATCTTGACTCCTTTCTCAGTCATGTTGTTCTCAATAATTGCTGTGATAATTCTCTGAGGCACAAGGCCTGTTGCGTAGACTGTGTAAGGAGTCTTTCTTTCTCCTTTTTCTCGGTACTTGGTGTCGAACTCTCGGGCCTGGTAGTCTGTACAGCTACCGTAGCTGCCGACTTCTCCGTACTCTCCTAGAGGAGGCCTCCAGACCTCGATATCGTACTGTTTGAAGGTCTTATTGGAGATGTCGCCGTCGCAGATGTCGACAACTCTGTATGGAAGGCCTAGCTCTTTCATGATTTTCTCTGCGTTGCCAAGGGTTTCTTGGAGAATGTCGAGATGGTTTTCTGGTTTGCAGAATGCGAACTGTTCTACTTTCTCGAACTGGTGGACTCTCCAGAGGCCTCTGGTCTGTTTTCCGTGTTTTCCGGCCTCTCTTCTGAAGTTTGTGGAGTATCCTCCTAGTTTGAGGGGGAGGTCTTCTTCTATTACTTCTCCCTGGTATTTTGCTGCCAGTGCGTGTTCTGCTGTTCCGATCAGGTATCTTCCGTTTTCGTTTACCTGGTAGAGCTGGTCTTCGAATGTTTCCAGGTCTACAGCTGCTGCGATGGATTTTTCTTCCAGCATGTACGGTACCTGATAGACTCCGAAGTCTCTTTCTTTCAGGAAGTCGATTGAGAAGTTGATGAGTGCCTGGCTTAGTTTGAGTAGTTCCGGGTCTAGGAAGTAGGCTCTTTCTCCTCCTACTTCTGTGGCCTTTTCTGCTGTTAGAAGGTCGTGTTCTTCCAGGAAGTCGGCTGCGAGTTCGGAGTCTTCTTTTCTGCCGTTTTCCGGTTCCCAGTTTCTGAGTTCTGGGTTGTCTTCCTCACCTTCTCCTTCGGGTACGTCGTCGGCCAGAAGGTTTCCGACCTGATATCTTACTTCATCGCGTTCGTCTTTTAGTTCGTCGACTTTGTCTTCTAGCTCGCTTATGCGCTGTTTTACTTCCTGCATACGCTCTATTTTTTCGGAGGCATCCTCGCCTTCCTTTTTAAGTTCCGCGATCCTGTCTCCTACTTCGTTTCTTTCCTGTTGTAGGCTTTCAAGTTCCTGTAGTTTTTCTCTCCATTCTTTGTCGAGTTCAACTACTTCATCTACTTTTTCAGGGTCCTTTCCACGCCTTCTCTGCGCGTCCTTGATGTCCTCAGGATTATCGCGGAATACTTCTATACTGATCATACTTAACCACTTATGCAGAAATTTTTATCTAGAACAGGTTTTGGGATCCGAAGCTCTCTGAGTTTCTGGTTGCAGAAACTTCGCAGAAGTTTCGAATAGAAAAGGCTCTCATCAAGCCTGGTTGGTTGCAATATGCGTCCGGTGAGAAAAGCGTCCACCTTTCATTGTAGAAAGGTATTTTTACACTGATCTTTAAACGGTTTTACACTGCTGAAACCCCAATCTTTATATGTTGTCATGAGCAAGTAGTAATTATGGATGATTATGCTGAGGCCATGGATTATCTGCAAGAGTTTGATGAGAAACTTGGAGAAGAAGGTCTTGAGCTAGAAGGAGTGCTTATTGGCCAGGCTGCTCTCTGGGAGTATGCTGAAAGATATGATGAAGAGATGGAGGGCCGTGAAACTGATGATATTGACATTTATGTTCCTGACGTGATGCAGGCCTTTGATATTGCAGAGCTTTATGATGAAGTACCTCAGCAGACAGGTACCCGGCTGGAAGTTGACAAGGATCCGGAGATGTACATGGATCTTATATGGGATCATCCAATGGCGGAAGAGTTTGTTGAAGCGATGGAGTCTGAAGAAGCAGAGATGGTTGAAGGACTTGAGAACATCGATCTCTACCTGCTTCCTGAAGACGTGTACATTGAGAGCAAGAGAAACGCTGGAAGGGAAAAGGATGATGAAGATATTGCAAAGCTAGAGCAAATGATGGCTCTTTAACCTATTTTTCTAATTGCAGAAGCTTTCTTTTTACATCGCTGTTTGATTCTCCGAGGTAGCCTCCGACTGAGTTCTTTCCAACTACTCTGTGGCATGGAATGATGAGTGGTAGAGGGTTCTGGGAGAGGGCCTGACCTACGGCTACAGGTATTCCGTCGACTTCCTCAGCTATATCTCCGTAGGTCTTGGTTTCTCCATAATCTATTTTCTGAATTTCTCGTAGAACATCTCCGACGAAACCTTCCGGTATATCATATTCAAGGTCAAATGTTTCCCGGTCGCCGTTGAAGTATTCGTTAAGCTGCTCGTTTACTTCTTCCCGCGGTTCCTCGATCAACTGCTCGTACACATTCAAGGTACGGCCGTAGATAGTGATCTTCACAACTGAAATTGTATCTGGATTCTTTTTAGTTCAACGCCAATCACTCTACATCATAAAGATGCCTGCACAATAACTTTACATGAAAGAAGTAGCAGGCTACAAGTTTGATGAAACACATCCTCTAGAACTGAAGGAAAAAGTAGTAACAGAAAAAGAGTTCGACAAGATAAAAGAAGCAATGGATCTTGCAGATAATATCAGATTTGGAAAAAGGCCTTTCGACGCTCCACCAGGAAAAGTACGTGTCTGGGTTGAAGAAGACGATCCTGAAGAAGAATAAAAGATATGTAGAAATGTAGAGGCCTTTTTACGGCCTCTTAGTTTATTTGAGGTACTCTGGTTTTTCGTGGCCTATTTCTTCGAGTGGCTGCAGTAGTTCTGGTTCTTCTTTGAATCTTTCTCTTACTGGTTCGAGTCTTTCTACTGCTTCTTCTGCTACGGCCTCTTTCAGGTCCAGTGGGTGGAGTTCTCCTGATTTGAAATCTTCAGCCATGTCTTCGAAGTTTTCGTAGTGGAGGTCGCCTCCGTATTCTTCTTTTCTCTCTATTTCAAGTTCTCTGTCTGCTCCGAAGATGAAGAAGTTGGCGATCTGGATGATTGGGTTGTCCTCTACTTCTCCCTGCGGGCAGTATGCGTCTTCCAGTACGTCTCTGATTCTTTCTGGGTCGGCGTGTAGTGGGAACATTGTGTTCTTCTTTGATGAAGACATTTTGTCTCCGTCTCCTGCCAGTGAAGATAGTAGAGGCCAGTGTAGGCATGTTGGTTTTTCGTATCCGAGTTTTGGTAGTTGTTCTCTTGCGAGCATGTGGATTTTTCTCTGTTCTATTCCTGCTACTGCAAGGTCGAGGTCCAGGTGGACGATGTCGAGGGCCTGCATCAGCGGGTATACGATCTGGCTGATGTAGACTTCGTCTTTGTCTCTGAGATCGTGCTGCATGCTTCTTTCTCCACGGTTGATTGTTGTTTTCTGTGTCATTGTCAGTAGGTCGTGGAAGTATTCGTCGCTTTCCTGGAAGTCTCTGCCGTGTACGTATTCTGCGTCGAGGCCCAGTGCTTCGAATGTTGCCTGCCAGTAGTCGATCATTTCTTCGATCCAGTCTTCCTCTCCTTTCTTGTTGAGGAATGTGTGTAGGTCGGCCCAGAGGATTACGGGTTGGAAACCTGCTTTCTGGATGTCCAGCATTTTACGTACTGAGATCCAGTGGCCCAGGTGTACAGGCCCTGAGGTTTCGTATCCTACGTATGCGCGTGGTTCGTCTTTTTCCTTTAGTATTTCTTCAAGCTCTTCTTCCTGGATTATTTCCTCCGAGTTACGGAGTACCAGATTCTTACGTTCTTCATTATCCATTTTCGATCTACCTGTGGAAAATTTTTGAGAGAACGCTTAAAGAGCTGTTGATAGAAGGTTTTATGGCATCCGAAGCAGCTACTGCTTCTGGATTAGAGAAACTCGTTGCGAGTTTCGATTGTTTCAAACTTCCGCTGATAAAAACGTCCACCTTTCATTGGTATCAAGGATGTATTCGGTCTGAAATGTTAAATTGTTACGGAGAAAGGCCAGAAGGTTGCGGTCAGACCCAATGTTTTTCTTGGAGCTGTAAATATTTTGCTGCGTAATTATGTTTCTGTGAACGATAAGATCTCTCATAAAGAGCGTTTCTGGGATAGAATTACTCGAGAAAGGATGAGCGAGGTCGGAAGCGGCAGGCCTTTTGATGTACTGGTTAGAGGAGAGTATAGGCCTGAAACTGGTGATGTAAAAGGTTTCAATCTCGGCGGTAGATCCGGTGTTTTTGTGGATATGGCGAATTTTGATCTTGAGAACCACTATTTCAGGGTTTACAATGTGGATTTTTCTCCTTCCTCAACTGATTTTGAGAGGGCTGCGGAGTTTTCCGAAGGCCGAAGTATTTCCAGTTCTATTAGAGGCCTTGAGAATAACTGGGGTTATGAACTGAGTACTATTCCCTATGATAGAGGTGCTGAGTTTGAGGGGGTTGAGCCTGTTCAGGGCACTGTTTACTGGCCTGAAAAGGAAGATTTCATTGTTGATGAGGCCTATGAGGATTTTGTTGATCTTCTGGGTTCGGATGTTCTCTCCAGGCTTTAGAAATATTTTTAACGGTAGGTTGCGCGGGTTTTCATATAGATGAGGAGCCTTCAAGCTGAGAGAGCGTATGAGGAATTCGGTATTCCGGAGGCTGCTCACTTTTCTGTACTTGAAAATGCCAGTCAGGGCCGTCCGTGGACTCCTGATGTTATTTCCAGGCCCGGAGTTGAGATTGATGAGAACGTTTATGCTGAAGGTGTTTTGAGGGAGGATCCTCGTGAGAAACAGGACAGGCATGATCTTTTGATTGATGGCAGGCTTCAGCGCTATGCAAATAATATTGAGCAGGGCCGTTCCAAGTGGGATCTGGTTCTTACGGAGAGAGATTTCTATCAGCATCCAGATAATCTGGGGGTTGAAGGTGGTGTTGATCATGAGAGAAAGCCTGAGACCCATCTGAAGATGGGTGATGGAGATCTAATTTTTCTGGATCTTGACAGGTACGAGGCCCATATGGTGGAGGTCAAGCCTAATGATAGTTATGCTGCGCCGAGGGATAGGCCTCTGGATGAGGAGATCGATCCCTCTTTCTGGGAGGATTCAGAAACAGGTTACAGGCCTTCTCAGGGTTCTGCTGATGAGTCTGGCGGTGCTGTTATGAAGAAGACGGCGGCCTGGCGAGATGCATGGGCCTCTGTCCTTGGTGAGCTGGATAATGACTGGAGTGTTTACCAGCCCGAGTTTGTTTTTGGTTCAGATGTTCTTGACGAAAGAAATCTGCTTGAGAACAGCGAGTTTGCTCTACCTCCTCAATACTCTGACTCTCAGGGTTATGCAGTGGGAACAGAATATGGTTTCAGTAGAGCTGCTGAGATGGAGGATTTACAGGTTCTTAACGAGCTGTTTTTCCGTGATGGTATCTCGGAAATTGTTGAAGGCGAAAGGCCTGAGATGGATGGAGAAAGTGTTTTCTAGTTAGCGAGCTACATCCACTACTTCAGCCTCTGTAACTTTTTTCAGGTCTTCTGAGCTGATTGTTACTCCTACTACGCGCGATCCTGCTGCTGGCTTAACTTTGTCCTGTTCCAGGATTTTCTCTTCCATGTAGACTGGTATCTCAAGGTCGAATGGTGATACTCCGCCGATATAGTACCCTGTTGCGTCTGTTACTTCGTCTGGAGAGGCCATTCTGACTTCTGTATCTTTTATTTCTTCCAGTTTTTCTTCTGAGACTGATGTGTGGCCTGGACACAGTACGGCTACTGGTTCGTCGGCCATGAAGATCAGGGTTTTGATTATCTCTTTTTCTTCTATGTCAGTGTTTTCAGCTGATTCTTCTACTGTCTCAGACTTTGCATGAACCATGAAATCGGGTTTAAGACCTGCGTCTTCAACGCAGTCTATCACTCTTCTTACGTTGTCGATATCTTTCTCTATAAATCCAAGAAATTCTTTCAGTTGATCTGGTGACTGGTTGAAGTAGTTGCTCATTGCATTGAAAGTTGAAGAATCTGTAGCTTTTGTACTTTTTCAGTGCTCTAGCTCTGGAGTCCATTTTTCAGGCAGGTCGTCCCCTATTTCGTGGGCTTTCTCAGGTACTTTCTCCCTTCTGATCCTTTCCTGTACAGGCAGGTATCCTGAGTCAGGATTTATTTCCTCAGGTATCTCCACATCGAACATTTCCACATCCCTGTCTGACTGCTGGAATACCTGGTGCTCGAATATCTGATCCTCTCCTGCGTCGAAATGCATGTGGTGTACTCTGCCGTCTTCGAAGCTGGATATGTGGATGCTCTCGCTCGGTAGTTTGCTGGATCCTGGGTCGTGATTGTTTTTCCTTCCGCCAAGGCCTAGAACAATTGTGTTTCCAACTGTGCGTGGGTAAGGCATGTGTAGGTGATCGTATACTACCATGTCAAGGCCTCTGAGGCTTGGAGGGCTTTCAATTACATCATCTTCTAGAAGTTCTGGGTCTCCTTGATCGGCATTTGTGTTTGCGGCTTTGTTGTTTGTTTCAGGGCTGTAGATCAGGCATTCTGCTGTGTTTTCGTTGGTGTATTTTTCTACAGAGAATAGATTTTCCAGTACGCTGTCAGGCCGTGTATCAGGGCTGTTGAGGGTGTCTTCTCTTTTTGAGTTTCTTTGGTGGTGTGAGGCCTGTACTCTGTTGCCTGCTATCTGTTTTTCGAATCCTTCGTCGAATATCTGGTAGTCTATGTCGACATCGAAGGGCTGTCTACTGTTTATCTGTGTGTAGAATCCTGTAAAGTCGTCAGATTTTTCTCCTGGCGGAGGGTTGGCGTCTTTCTTGTCTTCGTCTCCTGCCACTATTATGACTTCGGTTCCGGGATTGAGCTGGTCCAAGAAGTTGTATACGTCGTCGAAGGTTCCGGTGTCGCCCATTACGTGTATTTCGTCTATATTGTATGTTTCTACGTAGTTGTTTACCTGGTCTGCTACTTCTCTGCTGTAGGCCTGGCTCTGTTCTTCTGTAAATTCCTCGAATGCGTGTATTTCGGATATCTGGAGAATGTTGTAGTTGTCAGGTATGTCAAAGTTGTCTGGCAGGTAGTTGGGGCCTGACTTTTCTGTCAGATAGGACACCCTGTTTGAGAATTTTCCGGTTTCGGTGTCCTGGTAGAATTCTCCTCCTCTTCCATCTAGAAATCAACGGGGTGGAGAAATTGAAAAAGTTGTCGGGTAGGTTTTATTCTACCTCGACGTCGCGGCCTTCGTCTTCGTCTACTTCTGCTGTAACTTTCAGAACTCCGTCTTCGTACTCTGCTACAATGCTTTCTGGGTTGACAGGCTTAGGCCATGCGACTGTTCTCTGGAATGTTCTGGAGGCCCTTTCTTTTCTGTAGTATTTTTCGTTTTCCTCCTTTAGTTCGTGGGAGCTTTCGGCCATGATTTCGATCTTGTCTTCGTCGGCTTTTACGTTGATTTCTTCTTTTTCTACGCCTGGTAGGTCAGCTTTTACTGTTAGTTTTCCGTCTTCCTCTGTTACGTCTACAGGCATTGAGCCTGTGAAGCTGGTTGCCATGTCGCGTCCGAAGTCCTGGAACTGTTCCACAAATTTTTGCATCTGGTTGAATACGTCATCTACGTCGTCTTCCCGATTGAGTCTTCTCATTTCAGAACACCTTGTTTTTGTTTACGTCGATAAAAATATTTATTCTTTGTCCTGAATTCTCTCCATCTGTTCTTCCAGAAAGTCTATCTGTTCGTGTATCTCGCTCAGTAGGTTCTCTGCCATTACTTCCTTGTCGGTTTTCTCGTCGCCTTCGTGCTCTATTTCCGAGAATTCTTCTTCTACCTGGCCTACCTCTGACTCCAATTCATCCAGAACTTCCTCGTAGTCCGCCATAGTAACATTTTAACGCTTCCAGAGTTTAAAGATGTGTATGAAGCGAGGAGAAAAAGTACTGGAACAGGCCCAGAATATGATTGATGATGGAAGAAAGCCTTCTGCTAGTGTTCTCTCTCAGGAGCTTGGTTGGGCTGAAAATGATGTGCACAGGTGTCTTAACTCTCTTGAAAAGAAAGGAGAAATAGAGACGTATACTAAGGCCTTTATGGGGCGCAAACACCGTCTTGTCGGTGTGAAGAGATAGTTTATTTCTGTACCTGTGGTGTTGGTACTGGTGGGAGCAGGTTGAGTGTGTCTGCGACTCCTACTGCTTCTGAGATCAGTTTTCTGTACATGTCGTTCATTAGTGGTGCGTTGATGCTTTCTGGTAGCTGGTTGTCTTCTTCCCAGGCCTTTACTATTTCGTCTGTGTCTCCTTTCCAGAGTACGTTTCCTGAGAGCTTGATTTCGGCTCCTGTCTGGCCGTTTGCGTCGTAGCTTACGGTGAAGGTGTAGTAGATTTTTGCTACTGGTTCTTCGAATGCGTTTACGTTTGCTGATTCTACTGATGTTATTTCTGGTGTGTAGTTGATCTGGAGGTCTCCTCTTACGTTTTCTTCCTGTGATGCTTCGAGTTCCGTTACGTTGAATCCTACTATCATGTATCGGTATTCTTCAGGCAAGTCCTTTATTTGTTTCCTGACAATGTGTAGATATGGGATTTGTGGAGAAATACGGTGTAGCAATTGTTGCAATTTTGATTGGAGGCGGTTTCGCATTCGGTGGAATAGCTTCTTACTCAGGCCTTACATCGGGTGGAGGATCAAACAATAATCAGCAGCAGGATGTACCACAACTGCCTTCACAGTCAATTAGTGAAGGCCCTCTTGACTTGACAAGCAGGGAGAAAAGCTATCTTGCAGCAGTGAATGATGTCGTGTTTGTAACTGGTTACTACAATACTTCTGAAGGCCGCTCGCAGGTTGAAACAGTGGAAACTGTTCAGAGCAACTTTGGGGAAAAAATGTACTTGAACTATGTGAATACCAGTGAGATTCCTGCACAGACCCAGCTTCAGCAGACTCCAGCAGTTCACGTTGTTGGAGCTGTCATTCAGAACCGGCAAGCCGTTCCACAACAGGGATTAGTCTACAATATTACGGAGCAGAACGTAGCTTCTTCGACCTGTAGCTACATCAGGGAGCTTCCTGACTCCGCAGTTGTCTACTGCTTCGGCTAGATATCGAAGGCCTTTGCAAACTCGGAGTCTCCCTGCACATTCTCCGAGTATTTCTCAAGTTTTTCTCTAGCACTCTCATCTGTCTGGGAGGCTGATACAGCTCCTTTCTCGCCAATTAAAGTTACACAGGCCTCGTGTTTTCTGGAGAGCTTCTGAGCTACCTGGATGAGCAGGCCTACGTTCTCTGTAGGTACTTCAAGTTCGACCTCATCTTTTTCCCCTATTTCGTCTTCTACGAACTGTTCTATCTCTGATTCAAGGCCTTCAACTTTTTTCTCCAGGTTCTTTCTCTGTTCGTACAGCTTTCTGGCCTTTTCAACAGTATTTTCCTCTTCAATTCTTTCTACACTGGTTTCCTTGCCTAGGAATTCGCCTAGTTTCTCTACTCTGCTGGTGTTTTCCTCTATCTCCTCGTTGAATCTGGTGATTGTGTCTTCCAGGTGTTCTGGCTCTACTGAGAGAATACTGCATAGTTTTCTCTCTACGGTACGAGGCCTTGACTTTGACTCTGTTTCCAGGAGGGTTTCTACTTCCTCGATTCTTTCCTGAATACCTTTGATGTATTCTTCTGCAGCGTTTCCTGCTACGTATTCGAGTCTGATAACTCCGTCCTGGATTCTTTTTGAGCCTGTGATGTAGAAGTTTTCTGCGTGGCCTGTGTTGGTGAGGTGTGTTCCTCCGCAGGCTTCGATGTCGATGTCTTCGATCTCTATAAGTCTGATCGTGTTGCCCGGCGGTGCACCTCCCTGGTAGATTCTGAAGCCGTACTGCTGTTCGGCCTCACTCTTCGGCATCTCCAGCTCGTTGATATCGTGTTCTTCGTTGATCATTTTTCTGACGCGGGCCTCGATCTCGTCAAGATCTTCGCGTGAAAGTTTCTCATAGTGTGTAACGTCGAGCCGTGCTTTTTCCAGTGTCTTGTTGGCGCCGGCCTGGTAGATATGTTCGCCAAGTTCTTCACGTGCTGCAGCGTTCACCATGTGGGTCGTGGAGTGGTGCTGGGTCAACTGCTTTCTCTTCTCGCCGTTGACCACACCCTTCACGCGCTTCCCTTCTTCAAGTTCGTGCTCTGGTGTTCGATGGAGTACCACGTTGCCCTGTTTCTGAACCTCCTCTACTTGATGGCCGTTGATCTTTCCGACGTCGTAGCGCTGACCTCCGCCCTGAGGATAGAACATCGTCTGATCAAGAACAACCCATTCATCATCAATTATTCCGACTACCTCAGCCTTGAAGTTGAAATGTTCGGTCTCTCCATCCTGCCTGTAAGGTTCACGTCGCTCGTAGTACAGTTTTTCCGTGTCTGGAAGGCCTTCTACGTCGAATTTTTCCTCTGCTGCTTTTACTGTCTCATCTTCTTCGCTGACTATCGTGTAGAAATCTTCAGGTACTTCCAGGCCGTATTCTTCCATCATTTCAGGAGATACGCCGTGCGATTCGTAGAGTTCTACCATTTCCTCGACTGATGGCTGGCCTTCGACTTTTTCCAGTTGTTCGCGGGCTTTTTCCCGTGCTTTATCGTATTTCTGTTTTTCGACTCTGAGTATTTCCTCTATCTCATCCATTGAGGCCAGAAGCTCTGGGAACATGTCTTCAAGCTCCTCTGCGTTCCAGCGGGCGACCTCTACCATGTCCAGATCCCAGTCGTATTTTTCGATGAAGTCCTGGGCTCTTCTGTAGATCATTCTCAGGTTGTAGCCTCCCCCTGTGTTTGAAGGTATTTTTCCATCGGCTAATGCGAATATGAGTGCGCGGGCGTGTTCTGCGATGCTGTAGAGTCCTGCTGCCGGCTTAATCTCTGCCTTCAGTTCGTCGACGTCTTCATTTATTTTCTCTGCTATTTCTTCCCATTTTTCGTCGATGTCCTCCACTTCGTCGATGTTGAGTTCGGAGCTGTGTGGAAGGAATTTTTCCCATACTTCCTGGTCGATCTTGAGCCCGGTCTTCTCCTTCATTTTTTCCAGAGTCTCCGGCATGACGGACTCATAGGATGTTTCTGTACCGTTGGAGATCCATGTGATTCTTTCGTGGCCCATTCCCATGTCCAGTACTTTGAGATCTAGCTCTTCGTAGCCTTCTGGTGTCTGCTCGTAGAACATATAGACCTGGTTGAATAGCTCTAGGCCGTCTACGAAGAACTCCATGCATGCACCTAGGTTTCCTCCTCCGCCCCAGCTGTCTTCGTGTAGTATAAGTTTTTCTTCAGGTATTCCAAGGGCCTGTGTCGTGAATTCGAACATGTCACGGAAGTAGCGATCCTGGTCATATTCCTCACCTTCTTTGAAGCACGTCTGGCCTATCATCGTGAAGTTTGTGTAGTGTCTGCCGGTGATGCCAACGTTGTCAACGTCATTGAAGCGTAAAGAGGGTTGTGGTATTATTAGTTCGTCTGCTGGTGGCTCTGCTTCGCCTGATACGACGTATGGCTGGAAGCAGTAGATTGATGCGCCTGTGAATTCTACGTCGTCTCTCCATCGGGCCACTACAGGGTATCTGTCGATCGAGGTGTATCCACGAGATACCATGAATTCTTCGAAAAGTTCCCAAGATTCTGTATGGGTTAAAGTTTCCGAGGTAGGTGAGTCATTGATGAATGTGTATCCGTCGCCGCATTCCGGTTCTCCGCAGATTTCTCTTTCGGGATCTGAGCTCCAGAAGTATAGTCCGCAGTTGCTGCATTGGCCTCGGTGGAATCCTTTTTCTCTTAGTACGTCTGTTGCGAAGAATTTCTCTGGATTATCTGATGCTTCCTGTTTGATTTCTTCTTTGAGTTGGTCGAGGCCTTTCATACAGCAGGGTTTGTTCGAGAATTTTTTTATCTGCTGTGAGGTTTTGTTGGAAGAATAAAAGAAAAAGTCGGCCTGTAAAGGCCTTTTTTATTCAAGTGGGAGTTCTTCTGTGAAGTGGTTGAGCAGTGCGAGGAATACTGGTGTGAAGATAGGTACTACCAGTAGCTGTACTGCGTATGCTGCTGCCTGTTCTCCGCCTGCGATGTTGCCTATGACTCCTAGAAGGAGTGCTACTATTCCGTAGACGAGGAATGTTCCCAGTCCTGCTAGGAAGATTGATAGTCTGCTTCCTTTGGTTCTCTGGACTGATTCGTCCAGTGACTGGAACATTCTTTTGTCTTCGATTGCGATCAGTGGCTGGGCCAGTAGCAGTGTTACTATTACGTAGCTGAATACTGCGAATCCGAGGATTCCTCCTACGGCTGCTAGTGCGATTCCTGCTGTGCCTAGTCCTGATGCGATGCTTCCTGTTGCTGCTAGGCTTGATACTCCTCCGAGTACTGCTATGTATGCTGGCAGTAGGAAGATTAGGCCTAGAAGGTATGCGAAAGCTGCGCTTGTCAGGTTGGCGCCCAGTGTTCTGATGAATGGCCAGAGAAGGTTGTCTGTAAATAGGCTTCTCTCTACTTCATCTTTTCTGTATGATCTGAGTCCTCCGATTGTTGCTGCTATACTTGCTAGTGCTGCAACAAGGCCGAGAACTACTCCAGCTATCTGGAGTGCGGTCATGCCCATGTTGGTAAGTACTGTCGATCCAATATTGACTAACTGTATTACAAAGAATAGTCCTATGAGCTTCTGACCTACATCTGTTTTAAGACTCCCAAATGCGGTCTTAATGGCTTCTGATGCGTTTAGTGCCATGTAAACGAATATGGTGCCGAGACTTAAATTAGAAATGGTGTGATGGTGTAAAATTTAGGTTGAAATAAGAATAAAGGATAGGAAAGGAAGTGAAGACAAGGACCTTTTTAGAACATTGATCCTAGGCCTTCAGCTGCGTCTTCTTCGGAAGTGTCTTCTTCCTCTTCTTCCTCTTCCTCTTCTTCGTCAGCTTCGTCTGCTCCGCCTTCGTCTCCTGAAGGTGCTGGTGCTGCGCCTGCTGCGACTGCTGTCTCCATTGCTTCTTCAATGTCGACGTCTTCGAGTGCTGCGACTAGAGCCTTGATTTCTGTATCTTCGACTTCTAGGTCTGCTGCGTCTACAATTGCCTGTAGATTGTCTTCGTTAACTTCTTTTCCAGCTTCGTGTAGTGTCAGTGCTGCGTAAACTAGTTCCATTGATTAATTCACCAATACCTCAATAACTGAAACCAACCCTTAAAAACCTCTCCTGCATAATTGAATACAAATGATGTTGAAGTTTGAGGATCTGCCAGAAGAGACCAGAGTAAAACTTACGGAGAAAGGCCGTGAAGATCTCTGGCACAGAGTAGACGAGTTTGGAGGAGTCAAACAGCTGTCAGAGGCCTTCGACTTCTCAAGTTCAAAGATGTACAACTGGAGGTCGAAAAACTCGTTCATGCCAATCAGCTTTATCAGGCGTTTAATGGGCCAGAACCCTCCAGAGATTGATGCTGTGAAAGGCAAAGGCCGTGGAAAGGCCTGGGGTATAGATCTTCCTGTAGAGGTAAGTGAAGAACTTTTGACCCGTGTAGAGGCCTCGGTTACAGTTAATCGGAAAGGCACGCCGGTGTATATTACAGATGAGAAGTCCTTGGCCTCAAGATTCCTGAATTTGCTTGAGGAGATCGGTGTGGATCAGAGCTTCTACAACCGTGAAGGCCGCTACGAGGTAAGATACTCGAAGTACGCCCACAATGTTCTATCAGATATTGATTTTTCTGAGAAATTTTCTGCACTGGTTGATGAAGAAGGAGATATCACAGAGGAAAAAGTCAGGGCCTCTGGTAAAGGAGTTTCTGTTGAAGAATTTGATGCAGAGCTTTATTCCCGTAGTAAAATTTTTGATCTGGCATTGGCCCGTGGAGATAAGGAAAAGATTCAGGCCTTGATAGCTGAAGAGTCAAGTAGGGTAAGGAATCTGGTAAATTGATTATCTGAAGGTGCTTAATTTTTTGCAGGCCTTTTCGGTCTTGTCACATGGTTCCCAGATGTCTTTGCTGTACGGGTCAACTCTGTATCTTCTTGCGGTATCATTGACTATAGTAACGTAGGCAAATTTTTCTATCTGGCCTGTCGCTGGTCTCCCCGTGTATAAGCTGATTGTTTCGTTGTTTTCGATTCCTTTTCTGCCGTCTCCATCGCTGTCGGTAGAGTCTTTTCTTATTTTGAGAGTGTCGCCTTTGCGTACAGGGAATTCGGAAATTCCGCTGTGCCCGAAGTTTTTCAGGGCTAACTTCCAGCTTGAGTATCTTATACTTGTTAACGCATCTATGATGCCTGTTCTGGCCCAGATATTGTTTTCCTCAAATCTTTTTTCCGAGGTATCAATCATGTATCTTGGGTCGTGGCTTTTGTTTCCGATATAGATCCCGCCTGTTTCCGTTATCAGAGGATTTCCCGAGTTTGTAATTACTAGCCATTCTTTCTCAGGCCTGTAACTATAATTTAGTCTTGGATAACCCCCTTCAGGGTTGCCAGCAGCTTTTTTCTCAATATCTGATAGATCACTGAACTCTTTCTGCGTAGTATGGCCTGATATAGAGAACACTCCAATGGCTACAACTACTAGGATGGCTACCGCTAACTGTGTTTTGTTTTTACTTAATCCTGTTCTAACCTTTGATTTTGCTTGGGTAATGACTTCGATCTTGGAAAATACGGCCTGTTCCAGTTTTGCCACTAGAAATGTCAGAACGAGAGGAGTCATAGGTTTCAGCGCATAGTCTGGCTGTGGAGGCCAGATCCCGTACTGTGGAAGCCCGCCAGATATCTGTTGGAATGTTGCGAGGCCTATCCCAAGCCATAGGATTATTGCTGTTAGAGGAAGGTATAGATTCTTCTTCAAGGCTAAATATGTTGGAACTGCTGCAACCAGGAAGTTCAGGATGAATAGGATGCTGGCGATAATCAACAAAATTATTGCTCCCTTTGAGAAACCGATAAAATCGAGAGGAGAATATTGTGCTCGAGAAAGGAAGAACATTGAAGATGAAATTAGCGTGTAGACCAGGCCTGCTGCTATAGATTTCCTGGTAGTAGGATCTGATAAACTGATTCTGTCCCTGCCTTTTCTTATCAGCCATTCAATAGAACCTAGAGATACTGATGCTGCAGCGATAAGAATGAACAGCCAGCCCTCACCACCTAATTTCAATCCTATGGTGGGATAGTAAGTTCTGAAATCCATCTATGTAAACTTCCTATGTCTCGTTTAAAAATTCTTGATAGAAACTGCTGGAGGCACTCTAAATTTTTCTAATCTATGTAGGAGGTCTTAGAAAATATTAAATGAGGAAAGAAATAAGGAAAGAGGAGGATTTTTATTCCTCTTCCTTGTCTTCTTCGTCTTCGGAATCTTCTTCAGATTCTTCTGACTCGTCTGAATCTTGTTCGGATTCGTCCTCTTCTTCAGTCTCTTCACTTTCTGCTTCTTCTGTGTCTTCATCTAGGTCGACTGATTCAAGGTCTAGCTGGCTGTCGAGGCCGTCTGCGTTGGATTTGGCGTAGGCGAGGGCTTCTTCGATTGTTTCTTCGAATGGTAGGCCTTCGCTGATTGCCAGGTTCTTGGCCTTTCTGACTGCCTGCTGGACGATTGTCTCTGCAGTTGTTTCGTTGATGATTCCTGCGTTGACTGCGAGGTTGAATGCGCCGCTTGCTGCTGCTTCGACGTCTGTTCTGTACTGTTCTACGTCGATGTCTAGTTCTTCTGCTGTGAAGAGTTCTCCTTCGCTGTATGCTACGTCCAGGTCGAGTCCGATTTCCAGTGGTTCGATTCCGAGCTGGTTGAGGATTTCTGCGTCGTCTGCAGTGATTTCCTCTCCTTTTTCGATGATGACTCCTGGCTGCTGTACGTGGATGGAGCCGTCGTCTACCTGTACGTTCAGGCCTTTTTGCTGGAGTTTTCCAAGCATTGGTCCTGGCCCGATTCCTGTGTCTCCGTCAGGTACTTCTATGTCGTTCGGAGCGATTTCTCCTCCCTGTGCTGCGGCCGATGTTTTGTTGGCCTGGATTAGGGAGTAGAGCTGGAATGGGTCTTTTTCTGAGAAGATGAATGCTGGCTGGATTGCCTCGTTTTCTTCCAGTTGTGCGATGTCTTCTTTGTCGCTTTGTTCGATTGCGATCTGCATCAGTGTCTTTCTGGACATTCTGACTTTGGCGAACTCCTTCATTTCTTTCTTGATTTCCTGGAGTTGCTTTGCTGGAAGATTGTGCATGTCGAGGATTCCGATTACTGGGTTGGATTCGATTTCTTCTTTGAAGTACTCGACTTTCTCTTCTTTCTGTTCTCGTGTCAGTCTTTTTGGCTTTGGTTGCACCATTTTTAGTTCACCTCGACTGTTGGACCCATAGTGGTCTTTATGAGTACGGATTTGATGTTGTTCTGTCCCTGTGGAAGCTGGCTTTCTACAAAGTCGTAGATTGAGGATGCGTTTCTTGCAGCTTCGTCTAGGTCTCTTTCCTCGTTTCCTACCTTGATCTGCATTAGTGGATCTTCACGAAGTCTGAGTGTTACTGTGTTTCTCAGGTCTTCGATTTTGTCAGTAGGGTCGGATCCTGGTGGCATTGGGTCAGGCATCATGTTTCTTGGTCCGAATACCTGTCCTAGCTGGGAACCGATCTTAGGCATCAGTGGTGCCTCTGCGATAAGGAATGAGTACTCATCTGCAAGGTCCTTTGCGTTTTTCGGATTTTCGAAGTATTCTTCTTCAAGCTCGCTTTCTGTAATTTCCAGGTCTGCGTTCTCTGCGTTCTTTGCAAGTGTATCTCCGATTACTGCGACTTTTACGTCTTCGTCGGCCTGGAATGGTAGCTTGAAGTCTTCGTTGAATCTGTTGTCAGGGTCTGAAAGATCGAGGCCTTTGAAGTTGATGATTAGGTCGATGCTTTCTTTGAAGCCTCTTTCTTCAGAGTCTTCTACTGCCTGTTTGACTGCGTCTTCAAAATTCATTCTTGTTCACCTCTAGATGCCTTCCTCTGCTTCCAGTTTATCGTCGTATTTTCCTTCGTCGATCTCCTGTGCAACGTCGTATGCGTCTTTTCCGTCAATGGTTACTCCCATTGAGTGAGCTGTTCCGATAATTTCTTTGACAGCTCCACGCAGATCCATTGCTAGCAGGTCGGAGGCCTTCATTCTTGCTACTTTGCAAGCTGTTGCGAATTCCATGTCGGCTACCTTGTTCTTGTTTGGTTCGCCGGATCCGGATTCGATGCCCAGTTCGTCCTTGATCAGGACTGCTGCTGGTGGCTTTCCGACTTCTATCTCGAAGTCGCCTGTTTCTTCGTCTACGATGACGTCAACAGGTACCTCCATTCCCTGGAAGTCTGCTGTTTTTTCGTTGATGGCTTTTACAACCTCTCCAACGTCAGTTGGTAGAGGCCCAAGTTCTGGTCCTAGCGGAGGGCCTGCTGATGCAGATCCACCCTCGACTAGTGTCGAAATCGTTGTTTTGTCTCCCATAAATTGATCACTTTAGATTTTAGCTAAAATAGTATTGATTTTATTGCTGAGCTTTTTTGCGCACCATGTCTGCGTCGACTGTTGTTGGAATCGGTACTGCGGCGTCTAGCAGTTCGATGGTGACTTCTCTGTTGGTTTCGTCTACTCTGTTGATTTTTGCTTCTTCTCCTTTGAAAGGCCCGCCGATTACTTCTACCTTGTCGCCTACTTCGAGCTTGATGTCTTCCTGTTCTTCGCTCAGGTATTTTTCTATCTCGTCGACTTCTACTTCTTCATCTATGATGCCGTTGATGTTTCTGGCGTCGTTTGCGACTTTTCTGATGTCTGCTTCGTTTCCTTCGATGAAGATGTATCCCTGGAGGTCTTCTGGGTGGAAAACCGCTCTTATGTCTACGTCTTTTCCTTTGACTTTGCTTTCAAGTGCGTTTATTGCGGTCTTCTCGCGTCCTCTTGTTGTTCGTGCGGTAAGTATCATTGTAGTTCACAGGTAGTTTGGAATCAGGTTTGAAAGCAGGTAGAAGATAAATCCTATCAGTCCGATGATTATCATTCCTGCGCCGGTGACTTTGGCGCTCATCTCGAATTCTTCTCTGTCAGGTTTCTCGGATATTTTGAGCACTCTACGGTACTCTCGTAGTTTATCCGTTGCATACTGCTTCCATTTTCCGGGGTTTAGTTCCATTGGCTGATTACACCTATACCCGTATTTAGAGAGAACTAGTCCATAAGACTTGGCCTCCCTCCCACCAAAGGTGGTTCCAACGGGCGATACATTAAACTTCTTGAACAGAAATTTTATAAATCAGTTTTCTAACTTCACTTACTCTATGTATACTATTTTCCAGGTAATTCTGTCATCGCAGTAGTCTGCGCTTTTGTCAGCGTTATTGTACTCGAAACTGACAGAACTAGCTTTAGCATCTTTTACCGTGTCAATAAGCTCTGCATTATAGAATGAGGCAGAACCACCATCTGCATAATCTACATCTATGCTGTATGCATTTCCATCATCGGTACAATAGCTAGATCCATCTCCTAAGCCATCTACACTTATCTGGGTTTGAAGAATAACTCCATCGAGAGAAATAGTGTCGGCCGTACCGCTGTCTCCTCCTTGAGCTGTTACCGTGCGTGTTACAGTATTTGGTTGAAGGCCTGAGTTGCTGTCTACGTAGCTTTTTGTAGCGGCATCCTGTGGGTCTGTTGGGCCGTTAACATTCTTGATCTGGTTGTTGTTCATGTCAACGTTTGACGTTGCGGGGTCATCTGGTAGATATCCGTCGTCTGCGGTGCTGAATCTGTTGTCTACGTAGTTTTTGGTTGCTGCATCCTGAGAGTTGCTTGGACTTCCCAGGCCTATGAGCTGGTTATTGTTCATTTCTATGTTTTGATTAGCGGTGCTTCCTTCGTTTAGAACTTCTCCAAGAGTCTGATTGTCTTCTGCATTGCTGTCTACGTAGTTTTTGGTTGCTGCATCCTGCGGGTTAACCGGAGATTGCACGCTGATTATTCTGTTGGAGCTCATGTTGACGTTCGATGTTGCTGGGTAATCGGGCAGATATCTCTCGGCGGTAGTGGATGAGTCTACATAGTCCTTTGTGGCGGCGTCGCCAGGGCTATTAGGGGTTGCTATGTTGGTGATCCTGTTGTTATTCATGTCTAGTTCGCCAAACATGTTGGTGACGTCACGTATATTTACATCTCCTGAAACGCTAGTCCCAAGAAGTACTAATATCAGTATGAGAAACTTCGTTTTACCTATTTCTATGTTAATTTCCATCTAACATCACTTTGTGGTTTCTCTTTGTTTATAAATTTCTTAGCAGGATCCAATGCAGACATTGTTGGATTTTATCCTGTTTAATTCTAGAGGCCCTCTCATGAATGCAGAGCTATTAGATAGGTGATCTGTGCTTGAAGTTGTTACATTATCGCAGTTTTTACCTATGCATATATCAGAAGCTCCTGATGAATACCTTATTGCTGAAGTTAGAACGCTTCCGTTGATACTGTCGCCGCCGTTATCTACTTTGCAGTCTGGGTCTCTATCTGTGCAGGTAGCAGTCTCAGACCCGCAGTTTCCTATACAGATTGTGTTGGATGAGTATGGGAGTATGCTGTTGTTTCCGGTGGAGGACATGATTATTATTTCCTGTATAGGGCCTCCTTTCTCAGCGAAAGGTGTTCCGGAACCTGGAGTGCCTGGGTTTGTGATTCCTGCGCTGTCGCCGGATTTTTTCTGGCATATGTAAGTGAGCTGGGTTTCTGGAGTTGCCAGTCTGATGCTTTCTGTTTCTCTCGAAACGTTTTCTGATATATTAATTGTTGAGGTTTGCTTCGGATTTACGATGTCCTGGCCTGTACTATAACTGGTTTTTTCTCCTTCCACATATACATTCAGTTTCGATAAGTTGACGGCCTCGTCGTTGTTGTTTCTTAAAGTAAGTACTGTGTTTTCATTATCTTTTGCACAGTTCTCCACGGATAATTGGCCTATTAGTTCTGTGTTCAAATTAGAGTTATCTTCCTGGGCCTGTATCTGCGAGCTTGCAATGAAATATGCTCCGCCTACAGCGCTTGTTGAGATTGCAATCAGAATTACTGTTGAGACTACGGGAGTAAGGCCTTTCAGGGTTTTTTCCTGTTTTTCCTGAATCTCCTCAACTTCTTCCTTTTTTCCGTGTTGAGGATTCTGGGCCATATTTTGATATTAGAAAACTGGAATAAAAAGAGTGGATAAATGGAAAGTTTGAGGGGCCTTGGCTCTAGATGAATTCTACGCCAAGTTCCTGCTCGATTTCTTCTTCGTACTCGTCCTGATGTGTGTTGTCAGGGCCGTAGATTTGAGGGCTGTCGACTCCTGTGACGATGATCATTGCCTGGAGTGCGTCGCTCATGTCTTCACGCACTTGTGCTCCCCAGATGATCTTTGCTGAGTCATCAAGCTTTCCGCTGACAGTATTGACTACTTCTTGGGCCTCGTTGAGGGATAGTGATGATCCTCCTGTTACGTTTACGAGTGCTCCTTCTCCGCCTGCGATGTCTACGTCGAGCAGTGGGTTGCTTAGTGCTTTCTGCACTGCTTCGTTGGCTCTGGAGTCTGTGTCGGACTGGCCCATTCCGATCATGGCGATTCCTCCTTCTCCCATGACTGCGCGGATGTCTGCGAAGTCTAGGTTGACGAGGCCTGGTTTTGTAACCAGTTCTGTGACTCCTTTGACTGCGTTTACGAGGATTTCGTCTGCGATCTTGAATGCTGTGTTCAGTGATACGTCTGGGACGATTTCGAGCAGTTTGTCGTTTGGTATTACGATTAGTGTGTCTACGACTTCTTCTAGTCTTTCGAGGCCGTATTCTGCGTTTTCCTGTCGGCTGGTTCCTTCCATTTCGAATGGTAGTGTGACGATTCCTACGGTCAGTGCGCCTTCTTTTTTGGCCTGTTCTGCGATCACGTGTGCGGATCCGGTTCCTGTTCCTCCTCCGAGGCCGCAAGTGATGAATACCATGTCGCTTCCGCTGACCTGTTCCTTAATTTTTTGCTGTGACTCTTTTGCGGATTCTTCTCCGACTTTTGGGTCGGCTCCTGCTCCGAGGCCCTGTGTTAGTTCTTTTCCGATTAGTACTTTCTGGTCGGCGTTTGCGTATAGAAGATCCTGTGCGTCGGTGTTCATTGCGATTGTATCGCATCCTTCTATTCCGACGTCAACTAGGCGAGAAATTGTGTTGTTTCCGGCTCCTCCGGTACCGATGACTTTGATATCGGCTTTTCTCTGTTCTATTAGATTCTCGAGTTCTTCGTCGATATCGTGGCTTTTCTGACTTGATTGAGGTACTCCGCCTGCATCGTTTCTCTTTGCCTGTTCGATCTGATCTTCCATCTTGCGACCACTCTTGTTATGTATAAGAAGTAATCACCAACGTATATAAAAATGGCTGAAGGCCTCTAATACCTGATTTTTCTAATAGTGGCCTTTTGAAAGCTACGCGAGAGAGGCAACTAGCTGTAAATAGAGAGGGCTATTCGCAATAACTTTCATAACTAGAAATCCTTCTAGAAGGCCTGATGTAACTGATAGGAGCATAATGAGTGTTTTCCGGTTGTTTTGTTGGCTTAAAATGCTGGACTTGTTTAGAATAAAGTAGTTGAGAATGCTACCAAAGATAAAAGGAATAAGGAATGCAGCTATGATTCCAACAGTGTCGATAAATGCTGTCTGCTGGATCATGCTGTTGAAAGCTGCCATTGGAGGTCAGTTTCTTTTTTACTCGTCGAACTCTACTGTCTCGTACTTTGTGTAGTCTGTGATCTCTCTGCTGATCGCATCTTTTAGCTGTTGCGGTAGTTCGTGCTGGTGGCCATCGTCTTCGTGCTTGTGGACGATTGTGACTGTTTCTCCGTCGAATTCTATTTCTCCGTGGCCCAGTCTGTAGTCGAAGATGGTTCTTGCTTTTTCTTCGTCGTCTTCTACTTTCTCGACTACTTTTACCCAGTAATCAAGTTCTTTTCCTGCTAGCGGGTGGTTGAAGTCGATTCTTACCCGGCCTGATCCTTTGGAAATTACTCTTCCCTGTCTTCTTCCTACCATTAGTGTGTCTCCGACGCTGACCTGGACGTCTTGCTTGTTGAATTCTTTTTCTGGGTAGGTTTCGATGTCTTCGGATTTTCTTTCTCCGTATCCTTCTTCAGGGCTTACTGTAAATTCTTTTTCTTCGCCTACTTCCATGTCCTCTACTGCTTTTTCGAATCCAGGGATTACGTATTCCTCTCCTACGAGGACTGGTACTGGTTCGAAGTCGAGCTGTGAGGTGTCGAGGCCTTCTTCCTCTGCTTTTTCTTTGTTTGAAAGGTCGAATATTTCTCCGTTGGATCTTCCAACGTAGTCAACTAGTACTAGATCTCCTTTTTCCATTGTTATTCACGAAAAGTAACTCTTGGTGAACCATTAAAACTTCCACCGATTCGGGAAGTTTTTCCGGATTTTCGCTATTGTTAAAAGATTTCTATACGTATAACGGTTCTATGAGCTGGAGAAACAATCTTCCCTCCAAGTTGAAGAACTCTCTACAGTCACTTCTGAGATCTGTAGATAGACATGAAGAAGTTTATACACAGGCAGAAAACGTTTCTATAGGCCAGATATGGGTTGCGATGGCGATAATGAATCGCAGACTTGAGAAAATTGAGAAAGTAACACGTGCACAGAGAAAGGCCTTGCAGGAGATGAATGCCGATGTTGACGTCGACAAGCATCTCAGTGAGAACCTTGAAGAAAGCCTGAAGAAATACTAGGTAAGCCAGTACACTATTTCTGCGCCGTCTTCGGCCAGATCCTCTTTTTCGTTTTCTGAAAGATCGATATCTCTCCATTCTCCGTTATAATCTATCTGCACCAGTTCTCCGATGGCCTCAGCATCTTCCTCGAACCAGGATCTTAATCTGTATTCATTGTCTTCCTGCTTTACGATACCGAACTTTTCCAGAACCTCTAGTTCTTCTTCCAGCGAGATCTGGGTGTGGGCGCTGCAGTTGATTTCATGTGCTGTGGCCGAACCCTGATAGTCCAATACGCTGACAGCGGCCATGTAGCGGGCCTCGCTGTATAGTTCGGGTTCTTCAAGCTCAGCCATCTACTCGATCACTATCGCAGGCCTTCCAGGCTCTGCTCTTGAGGCCTTATCCTCTGAAGACTCATCCTCGGTCTCAACCTCGATTTCCGCGTCGAACTCCTCGGCCCATCTCCTCACGTTTTCGCCAAGAGCATCGGTCTCAGCGGCCTTCTTCATGAACTGTCCTTCGAACTTGCCAGGGTTTTCGACGGCCTCTACAACCATCTGATTGACATCCTGTGCGTGCTGCTTGAGCTCGCCGTCAAGCACCTCACTCATGATGTCGCCGACATCTCTGAGCTCCAGATTATCGATTATATTGGTGAAGGCCTGGTATTTCCAGTCTGCGGCCTGAATAATCTTGACATTCGAGGCCTCGCCATCGATCATTTCCTGGATATCTCTGATGTCGCTGGATACTCTGTCAAAGTATTCGTCGACTCTCTCGGCCTGTTCATCGAGCAACTGCTCGTCTACTTCCGGCCAGTTTGAGTCCAGCATGAATTCTTCATGCCCTAGTTCTTCCCAGAGCTCTTCGGCGGTGTGCGGCGCATAAGGCGCGATAAGCTGGATCAAGGTTTCTACGCCGTGGCTGAAAATTGCAGGATCTGCATCGCGCTGTTTGTACCAGTACAGTTTTGTTAGGAGCTTATCGATTTCTCCGATAGCAAGGTTGAATTCGTAGTTCTCGGTGGTTTCGGTAACTTCTTCTATCGCTCTCTGTATCCTGCTTGAGACAATTCTATCCTCAAGATCTGAGTCTTCGAGGCCTGGTTCTTCATCGGTAAGCAGATCTTCATTTTCTTCTACAATTCTGAAAACTCTCTGAAGCATCTCTCTGGAGGCTTCTACGCCGTCTTCGCTCCAGTCAAGTTCTTTGGTAGGATGCGAGGCCCGGAGGATAAAAGTCCTTGCCGTATCTGCTCCATTCTCGTTAATAAGCTCAGTTGGATCCACTACATTGTGCTTGGACTTGCTCATTTTCCGGGTTTCTACTTCTACTTCTCTACCACATTTCTCACATATATTCTCTCCTTCTACCTCATCAGGATACAGCCATCCATCCTCCGGACATTTGTATGCTGGATGGTTTACCATTCCAAGTGTAAGCAGTCTCTCGAAAGGCTCGTCCTCTTCAAGCATCTCTTCATCTCGCAGGAACTTTGTGAAGAATCTTGCGTAAAGCAGGTGCATAACTGCGTGTTCGATGCCGCCGATATACTGGTCTACGTTCATCCAGGAGTTTGCATCGTCAACGTCGAAAGGAGCACTGTCAAGTTCTGGTGAGATGTATCTTAGGAAGTACCATGAGCTTCCAATAAATGTATCCATGGTATCTGTCTCTCTTCGAGCTTCTCCACCACACTCAGGGCATTCTGTGTGTTCGAAGGTGCCTGAAGTTTCAATTGGGTTTCCTGTTTCAGTGAACTCCACGTCTTCTGGAAGCTCTACAGGAAGGTCATCCTCTGGAACAGGGACTACGCCACATTTGTCACAGTAGACTACTGGGATCGGTGTACCCCAGTAACGCTGCCTTGAGATCAGCCAGTCACGAAGCTTGTAGTTAACATCCTCTTCTCCAAGGCCTTCGTCCTCTAAATGTTCGATTATTTTTTCTATTCCGTCGTCTTTGTCCAGGCCGTCTAAGAATCCTGAGTTTACGTGGTCGCCATCACCTTCATAGGCCTCTTCCTTGAAACTGTGGTCGCCTTCTGGTTCAACTACTTTCTGAATATCTATTCCGTGCTCCTGCGCGAATTCAAAGTCTCTCTGATCGTGTGCTGGCACAGCCATTATCGCTCCGGTTCCGTAGTCTGGAAGGACGAACTCTGCAACATAGATTGGGATTTCTTCTCCTGTTACAGGATTTTCTGCGTATTTTCCTGTGAATACTCCGGCCTTTGATTTTTCCTCTCTTTCTTCGTCATCTTTCTTCTTGGCCTCTTCGATGTATTCTGCTACATCTTCGTTTTCTTCCGCTACTTCTTCCGCTAGCTCGTGTTCTGGAGCCAGGGCCATGAATGTTGCTCCAAAGATAGTGTCAGGCCTTGTAGTGAATACTTCTAGTTCTCCTTCATCTTTTACTGGGAAGTTGATTTTTGCACCTGTGCTTTTGCCGATCCAGTCGTGTTGCATCTTTCTGACTTTCTCAGGCCATCCATCAAGCTGCTCAAGATCCTCAAGAAGTTCGTCTGCGTACTCTGTGATGCCGAGTTTCCACTGCTTCATGTCTTTCTGTTCTACAACTGAGTCGCATCTCCAGCACAGGCCATCTTCTACCTGTTCGTCAGCTAGAACTGTTTCGCAGCTTGGACACCAGTTTACTTCTGAGTTTTCTCTGTATGCTAGGCCTTCTTCCAGCATTTTCTGGAAAATCCACTGGTTCCATTTGTAGTACTCCGGATCGCAGGTCGCTACCTCTCTATTCCAGTCATAGGAGAATCCTAGCCTCTTTAATTGGCCTCTCATGTTGTCAATGCAGTCACGTGTCCATTCTTCTGGGTCTACATCGCGATCGATAGCTGCGTTTTCTGCAGGAAGGCCGAATGCGTCCCAGCCCATTGGATGCATCACGTCGTAGCCCTGCATTCTCTTCATTCTTGCTGGAGCATCTCCTAGAGAGAAGTTGCGGACGTGGCCCATGTGGATATCTCCGGAAGGGTATGGGAACATTTCCAGTACATAGTATTTTTCAGAGTCTGTGCGCTCTGCTTTGTGAAGTTCTGCGTCTTCCCATTTTTTCTGCCATTTTTCTTCGATCTGTTTGAGCTGTTCTGCGAATTCTTGGGCCATATCCGGAGTTTTGTATCCAAGTTATTTTAATCTGTAGAAGGTGGTGGGAGAGATTGTTTCTGCTGTATAATAATCAGAAGGGGAAGGCCTCATAGATAATTTAAATGCGTGGAGTAAACAGGTTAATACGATGACCCGATTGATCTGTGTGACTAGTGGAAAGGGAGGGGTCGGAAAGACCACGGTAACTTCAAATCTTGGAGCAGCGCTCACCAATTTTGGTGCAGATACGGTGGTTCTGGATGCAAATCTTACTAACCCAAACCTTGGATTCCACATTGGAATTCCGCTATACCCAAAGACTCTTCACGATGTCTTGAAGGGTGATGCACACATCACAGAGGCCATGTATATTCATGATTCAGGCCTTCGTGTTGTTCCAGCAGGTCTATCGGTAGAGGATCTTGAGGATACAGATCCTGCAAATCTTTCTGATGTCTTGCTTGACGCAGTTGGAGAACCTGACTTTGTACTGGTTGACTCTGCGGCAGGACTTGGAAATGAATCTATTAATGCTATTGAGGCCTCGGATGAGGTACTCGTTGTAACTAATCCAAATCTTCCGGCTGTTACTGACGCGCTGAAGACTGTGAATATTGCTGAGGAAGCTGGTACGGAGATCAGAGGAGTTGTTCTTAACATGGTTAAGGGCCATGATTCCGAGCTTGATACTGAGGAAGTTGAGTCGATGATCGGCCACCCGGTTATGATGGAGATTCCTCACCATGAGAAGGTTGAGGAAGCTCTTTCATTGAAGAAGCCGGTTGTACATCACGAACCTGATCACCATGTTTCCGAACGGTTTAAGGCCGTTGCAGGAGATCTTGCGGGTGTTGATTATGAGCCTAACCTTGCGGAGCCAGGGCTTTTCACTCGTTTGATGGGACGGTTCAGATAAGGGCACCTTTTTAACCCGCTGAATATAATTTTACTTTAATGACCAGGGTTATCTCTGTCGTATCTGGCAAAGGTGGTGTAGGAAAAACCACTGTAACATCTAATCTTGGCACAGCGCTCTCTAGACAGGGCCACGACGTGCTTATAATCGATGGTAACTTCTCGGGTGCGAATCTAGCCCAGCATTTTGGCCTAGGTTTTTCAGACGTAACTTTCAACGATGTTCTCAGAGGAGACGCATATATTACACAGGCTGTTTCCAAACATCCTGAAGGAGTTTCGATTGTTCCCGCCTCAGTACTGGAGTTCAGTACGAACGCAGATCAGCTCAAACACTCTCTAGTAGAGTTTCTGGGCGACAAGGATTTCGTGTTTATTGATGCTGCCGCAGGGATCGGAGATGAAGTAGAGGCAGCTATTGAGGCCTCGGATGAGGTACTGCTTGTTTCAGAGCCAGAGCTTCCGGCATTGACTAACTGTCTTGGAGCAAAGAAGATGGCAGAGCAGCTTAACAGAGATGTTTTAGGCCTAGTTGTTAACGGCGTTAAGAATGAGAAATCAGAGGTCAGCCTTGAAGATGCACAGGATTTGATGGAAACAAATATTATCGGAAAAGTTCCTGATCACAAGCATGTTAGAGAGGCGATTGCCCTCAGAAAGCCGGTTGTATCTCATAAACCTCAGTCAAAGGCCTCTCTTGCTATAAGAGATGTTGCTCACAGAGTTAAGGGGAATGAGCCGCCTGAAAGAGGTTTGACGGTGAGGATTAAGTCAAGTATTCACGATATTGCTCCTTTCTAGATGGCCTTGTTACTCGCTAATCTTAAATTCAGGTATTTCTAATTTTACTTCATGACTGACTTGAAGCCGTACGAGCAGTATTTATGGAGTCCAAAAAGATCAGAATATGAGGCCAAGCAGGTGCCGGATGATATTGACTGTATTTTCTGTGCACAGGTTGAAGATGATGAAAGGGTCTCGAAGCTTCTGGTTTACGAAGATGATTTTCTGATGGTTGAACTGAATATTTTCCCATACAATACAGGCCATCTCATGGTTGTTCCGAAGAGGCACGTAAATGATCTGGCAGACCTTGAAGATGAGGAACGTGACAGGTTGTTTGCGATGGTTCAGAAAGTTGAAGAGCTTCAGGAGGAAGTTGTTGAGCCTGCAGGAATCGATATAGGTATGAATATTGGAAAGGCCGCAGGAGAATCAATTCCGCACCTTCACGTCCAGCTGGTTCCAATTTACGAAAAGGACAGAGGTTTCATGGAGACTTCTCTGGATACAAAAGTTATGAAGAAGTCTCTACCCGATGTTCAGGAAGAGTACAAGGAAAGAACAGACATTCTGGAAGACTACTGGTGATCAGCAATGGTCTCCTTCTTCCATTCCTATGATCTAAGAGGAACCTATCCGGACGAAATCTCAGAAGAGGAAGCAGAAAAAGTAGGGAAGGCCTATGGAACATTTACAGATGCAGAAAAAGTACTTGTCGGCAGAGATGGCAGAGAGCACGGAGATAAAGTTGCTGAGGCCTTTATCAGAGGCATTCTTTCCACAGGTACTGATGTAGATTACGCTGGCGTTGTTCCAACCCCTGTAGTATACTATGGTCAGGTGAAAGGAGACTATGGTTCTTCAGCTGTTGTAACGGCCTCTCATAATCCCTCTGAGTATACAGGTTTCAAGTTCTGCCTTGAAGATGCTCTTGCAATGTCTCGTGAAGGAGGCATGAAAGAGATAGAGGCAATCTACGAATCTGAAGATTTTGAAGAAGGAGAGGGCCAGAGAACAGAAGTTGAAATAGTTGAACAGTATGTAGATGCAGTCAAAGATAAGATTGGAGAACTGGATATGAATCTTGTAATCAACTGCGGAAACGGTGTAACCGGTTCCATGGCTCGTGAAATGTTTGAAAAGCTTGGAGCAAATGTGAAAATGGTTAATGAGAGGGTTGACGGCAGTTTTCCGAATCATTTGCCAGCTCCTGGAGAGGAAGAGGCCCAGCAGCAGCTTGAAGAAGCGATGAGCGATGAGCATCTTGGAATAATATTTGATGGAGATGGAGACCGTGCAGGATTCATAATTCCTGGTTATGGGTATATTGAGGAAGACAAGGTTATTGCAATACTCGCTAAAGAAAGTCTTGGCCGGCAGAAAGGCAAGGTTGTCCACGATCTCAGGGCTTCAAAGCTAGTGCCAGAGAAAGTTGAAGAGCATGGTGGAGAAGCAGTTGAGTCTCGTGTAGGCCACACATTTATCTCGGAAAAGATACATGAGGACTCTGGCGTGGTTTTCGCTGGAGAGCTTTCAGGCCATTACTACTTCCCTGCTTTCGGTTTTCCATGGGATGACGGGCTTTTCACAGCAGCACTTATGTCAAGGATTGTCTCGGAGGAAGATGTAGTGGAAGAGCTTTATTCCTGGCCTGAGTACCCTGTCTCACCTGAAGTTAATCTTGACTGTCCGAATGATCTGAAGGAGAAAGTTATGGAAAAAGTGGCGGAGGAGTACTCCGATCATGAGACCTCTACTATGGATGGCGTTAAGATTAACTTTGAGAAGGGCTGGGCGCTTGTACGTCCTTCCAGCACCGAGCCAGTTGTAAGACTTCGCTGTGAGGCCGATACAGAGGAGGATGTCGATAGAATTCTTGAAGGAGTAGAAGCTGACGTCAAACGGTTTATTGAGGAGGCCTAGTTGGCCTCTTTCACAAAGCTTCCTGCTGAGATTACGTCGCCCATTCCTACCAGTCTTTTTGGATCTTCATGGATTACTGGCGGAATAGCTACTACATTGTAGCCGTCGACGCTTCCTATTCCGCTTTCCGTGAATCCTTCCATCTGGAAGAAGTCCTCGAAGTCTTCAAGGTCATCAAGCTTCTTCACGTGCTTATTATCGAAGTCCAGAGGTTCGTATTTTTCCGGTATTTCTCCTTTATCTGCCATCCGTACAGCGCAGGTCTCTCCATATAGCATGCTTTTCCTTATTTTCTCTGGTGATAGAGGATAGTCGCGGTGAGTAACGTTCAGATGGTATCTGTAGGTGTGGATGTGCACTCTTTCAAGTCCGAACTCCTCTATAAAGAACTTTGCAAACTGGAAGGCCTCTCCAAGAGAAGGTTCCTCGTTATCAAGCTGTACGTTGAGGGCCTTCTCCAGGCTTTTCATTTCGTATTCGTCAAGGCCTATGCTCTGGATGTGTGGAAATATATATTCTTCTAGAAGGTTCAGTTTATCGCTGAGATCTACGTACTCCATGTGGATAGGAGCATCGATGTGAACAAGCTGTTCTGAGGCCTTTTTCATCTTGGCTTCCACGTTTCCATCTGCGTTGTGGAATCCTGAGAGAAGAACTCTGTCAAGGCCTTCGTTTAGTTCGTCTATATGGTCTTCTACTCCTTTTCTGAAGTATGGGCCGAATCCTCTGAGTTTGTCGGATAGTATTAGTCTGCCTGTTTTTTCTCCGTCGAATTCGAATATTCTGTTTACTTTGGTTCTGTCTGTATTTCCTGCTTCCTTTATTGGAAGAAGCTCTAGGTTGTTGCCGGTGTTTACAGGGTATTTCATTCTCTCATCCAGGTTTTCAACCAGTTTATCGGATAGGAATGGCGTGTAGAAAACTGTGTTGTTTCCATTTTTTGCAAGGAAGTTTGCCATGATTCCGGCCTGACCTCCTATCTCTTCAACACCTCCTTCTACTTCTGGTTCAAAGTTCTGGTAGTTTACCTCCTTGTTTTTGCTGTTTTCAATACAGTATTTCAGCAGGGAGAGAAACTCTTCCTGGCTCTCCACAGAATCCAGGTTTTCAGCATCTACTTTTTCCAGATCAAGGCCTAGATCCTCTACACTGTACTTTACATCTATATTGGCATTGAATCCGACAAGTACGGAGGCCCCAGGAGATCTCATCTCCAGTTCCTGGTATCGCTCTCTCCAGATATTCTTCACAGCCCGCTCACCAGTTCCTTGGCAGCTTCTCCTGGATTTTCTGCTTTAACAACTCCTGAAGCAACCAGGACGCCTTCACATCCGAGTTCAATGCTTTTACTTACGTCTTCAGAAGTTTTGATGCCGGCCCCGGTTAAAGCTGTTACAGGGGCGGCGGCCTCAACTGCTTCTTCAATTATTTCCGGTTCTGCTTCTGCGACGGAGATATCACCGCCGATAAGTTCTGGAGGTTCGAATGCAATATAATCTGGTTCGAATTCGCTGAGTTCGGCACATTCTTCCGGGCTCTGCGCGCAGACAACAGTTGTTAGGCCTAGTTCCTTTGCTTTATCTACTGAGGCCTTTATCTTTTCTTTTTCAAGTCTGTTCTCGGAGTGGTTGATCAGTGTTCCTGTTGCGCCGGCCTCCTTTACTCCTTCGCCCAGAATGCTTCCTGTATGACTTCCGGGTTCTACTCCGTCGATGTGCTGTGCAAATACTTCTACTTCAGAGTCCTCGAGTCTGAGAAGGTCTTCTGGTTGAACTGAAAATATGAGTTTTTTTGGGTCAGCGACCTCTATACAGTTTTCTACAAGTTTTTCTACTTTTTCGCCTACTCCTTTTCGGTAGGCCTTCGTGTTGATTATTATCATTGCTCTTCACCTCTCAAAATTTCAAGGTCTGGAGAGTTAAGGACTTCAAATCCATCTTCTCCAAACTCAATGTCTAAGTATTCGTCTCCTATCCTTTTCTGAACTCTTCTTCCCTCCGCAAGATCTGAAGGGTTAATTCTTACTGTTTCTGAATCTATGGCCTCTATTCCCAGCAGATAGCTGTCGATTACGTGCACGTACATGCCTGCACTCCAGGCCTGTTCTCCACATCCCATTAGATGGCCTTCTTCAGCATCTACTACTTCGTGGAAGCCTCCGACCTGCTCTCTCATAATATATTTCTTCATTTTTTCCAGAAAGTTCATTCCCTGGACGTCCTTTCCTTGCTGGAAGTTGGCTGCGGAAGCCCATCCGGTTGTCAGACCCCATACGCTTCCGGTATGATATCCTGATGCATCGTAGCCAGGATCAACTACTGAACGGGTCCGGGCGCCGTGTCTGGAGGAGAACTCTGCGTTAATATCTTCCATGTACTTTTCGGAGGCCTGATCAAACATTAAAGCTATCGCAGGGTTTATTGTGAGGCTTGGATTGTCTCCAAGACTGTCAAGTATTCTATCATTCTCTATAAACTCTTCAAGGCCTTCTTCAAGATTGCTCTGAAGTGATAGGCCCTGTATCTCTGCAGCTTTCAGCCATAACGCCTGTATATCAACTGCTGAAGGTCTTTCCAGTGTGTCCATCCATGTTCCTTCGGGATCGTGCTCTACTACGCCGTTTTCATCTAGCTCCAGTTCGTGGAAGGCCTCTTCCATTTTATCCTCTATTTTCTCGCTAATCTTCCAGTGTCGTCTTAGTTTGTCAGCTGCAATCACGAAGAGAGGAGCTGCGTCTGAGTTAGGGAACTGCTGGCCTCCCTCAAGTGAGATCTGGTTGGGGAATCCTTCCTCTTCAGCAAAGTTCTCCAGTATTTCATGGCTTAACTCGAAGTGGCCTGCATCTATTAGGCCCAGAAGGGTCCAGTAGGTGTCTCTTGACCAGTAGTTCTGGAACCAGGGGTGGCCTGCGATTATTCCTTTTCCTTTCCTGTCGTATACAAGATTTTCCATGCTTCTTACAGCTGCTGAAAATCCCTGACCTAGTTTAATATTTTCAAATCCAGAATCCGAACTTTCAAGTGTTCCAAAGCTGCCTGAAGAAGTTGAAAACTCTACTTCTGCAGTTGAGGAGGATTCGGCCTCTACTTCCTCTCGGAAAATCACTCTGCCGGGTATAAAGCATTCCTGCTCGACTCCTCCAGGATAGTGAGTTTTGTACTGTGAATCCTTCTCTACCTTGAAGTCTTTGCCGGATATCATCAATTTCTTGTCATTTCTGGAAACTGAGAGCTTGCCTTTTCCGGTTTCAACACTGTATTCTCCTTCGGCAATATCTTCTGACTTGCTTCTAATATCTACTGCTGGCTCAACCACTATGTGGGCCGCTTTCTTGCTTGAATTATTGTTCTGTATTTCCAGGCTGATTCTGAATCCTGGAAGCTGATCAGGCGTCTCCACAATTTCTTTTACATCCAGAGAGCCAGCTTTGTGGTGAAAAATCATTTTTTCTCCGTACTCAACGTTTCTGACTGTTGACTCGTTTATCCATACGCCGTTGATCTTGATGGCGTAGTAGTCCAGAAACTTGTACGGAGGAACCCAGTATCCGCTCCATTTGGATTTGAATCCTGTGTCGAAGTGACGGTTGAGAAAGCCATGTAGATTTGAAATAACGCCGTACTTCTTGGAGAGATCCTGATTTAAACTGTACATAGAAAATATACGGAACTCGGCCGAGTATAAAACCTTCATTTTAACCAGCAAGTAGTAATGGAAACGGCCGTTGGTTTTTATACTGAGCAAGAAGAACTTATTCAGTATGCGGCCGGATAATGTAGTCGAAGTATCTTTTGAAGTAGCCAACAAAGTAGGCGGAATATACCAGGTCCTCAGCTCGAAGGCCGGGAAAATGCAGGATTTCTATGGTGACAACTATCTAACCATAGGTTACTACGATGAAGAAAAGGCCCGCGATGATTTCATCGCAAGAGAATTTGAGGGGTTCGAATTCCTGGAAGAACTTGAAGAAGAAGGAATTAAATGCCATCTGGGAGTATGGAATATCTCCAGCTCACCAAGAACAATACTAGTAGATCCTTCAGGGGTAGAGAAATCAGCCGATGAACTCAAAGAATATCTCTGGGAAGAATTTGAAATTGACTCCATGGAGGCAGGCCACGACTTTGACGAACCGCTCAAGTGGAGTTACGCAGTAGGCCGCATCCTACAGAAAATAGAGGAAAAATGGCAGGGAGAAACAGTTTTCCACTGCCACGAATGGCTTTCAGGCCCTGCAATGTTCGAACTTGACAGTCCGAAAGTTTTCACCACTCACGCAACGGTTCTAGGCCGCGCACTATCTGATTCAGACTATGATTTGGAGGCTGCTGTTGATAGAGGATATGTAGAAGATGAAAAGGCCAAAGAGTTCGGTGTTAACGCAAAGCACCAGGTTGAGAAAACTGCAGCTCAGGAAGCCGATGTATTCACAACAGTAAGTAAAAATACTGGAGAAGAGGCCACAGCGGTGCTTGGAACGGAACCTGACGTAATACTACCTAATGGATTCAACGTAGAGGACTTCCCAAGTCTAGAGGAGCTTTCCTACCAGCATAAGGAGAAGAAAGAGGAGATGAAGCAGTTCCTCAGAGCATACTTTGAGCCATACTACAGCGTGGACCTTGAAAGCGATCCAAGAATAATGTTTATCTCAGGCCGATACGAGTTCCACAACAAAGGCCTCGATCTCTTCGCCGATGCGCTCGCAGAGGTAAATGAGAAGGAGGGAGATGACTTCTTCGTATTCTTCTTCGTACCAAGCGATACCAGAGGCCCGAAGAGAGAAGTACTTGATAACATGGCGCTTTACGAGGAGCTTGAAGATTATATTGACTCGGTGATTCCGAAGGTGAGAAATGAGCTGCTTGAATCGGTAACTGCTGGAGAGGATCCAGAAGGACTTGAAGACCTGGTTAACAGCGGCACTCTTGAATCGCTTCAGAGGAACTTCCACGCTCGGAAATCGAAAGAAGCACCGCTCTGCGCCTTCGATTTGAACTATAATCACGATAATATTATCGAAAGGCTGAGAGAAAGAGGTATAACTAACAGCGAAGATGACAGAGTAAAGGTTATCTTCTACCCAACCTATCTGTCTGTGGGCGATAGACTTCTCTCAATGAGTTATAAAGATGCTATGGTGGCTTCAACAGCAGGAATATTCCCAAGCTACTATGAGCCATGGGGTTACACTCCTGTAGAAACAGCAGCAAATGGAGCCCTCTCAATAACAACAGATATGGCTGGATTTGGCCACTTCCTGATGGACAACACTTCTGAAGACGAAAGAAAAGGAATCAGGGTATTGAGAAGACAGAACTTCTCCGATGAAGAGGCTGCTCAAAGCTTGGCGGATATGATACAGGAAATCACGGAGTACTCTAAGACAGAGATAACTGAGAGGAAGCATAACGCCAGAAAACTTGCACAGATGACTTCGTGGGAGAAACTGGGAGAGAACTATCTTGAGGCACATAAGGAAGCGGTGAACAACCATCAATGAGCCTGGAGCTAGAAATAGACAATCTAGACATAAAAGAAACACGAAAATACGCTGAAATCGAAAATCCTCCTTTCTCACAAATTAAACCCGATATAGATGAAATAAAGGCCTCAGCAGAAGAAGTTGACTGCCAAAGCCTTGTTGTAATCGGCAATGGAGGATCTATAACATCTTTCAGGGCCCTATACTATTCTTTCATAGATGAAGTCGATATCGATGTTCATCTTGTGACCACTCAGGAACCTGACTACCTCAGAAGAGTGGTCTCAGCAACAGATTCTGAGAACACACTGGTAATGCCGATAAGCAAGTCTGGAAATACAACTAGCGTACTTGAATCGCTTCTATACTTCATTAAAAGAGATTATCCTGTATTTGCAGTAACATCTGACAACAACGGAGCACTCAAGAATATAGTTGAAAGAAAAGGATACAACTGGATAGAACACAAAGATGTGGGAGGAAGATTCTCGGGCCTTACAGAAACTGCTTTAATGCCGGCAGCTATCTGCGGAATAGATATTGAAGAAGTGAGAGCAGGCGGCGAGGAAATATATCAAAAATTCAATAAAAGCCCGAACGCAGCCTGGAAACTTGCAGAGGCCTTTCACTCGGCTGAAAGAGAAGGATTCGATCAAATACTAACTCCTTTCTATACTACAAGGCTTTTCGGTTTCTATCCATTGACAGTACAGCTAATGCATGAAACAGTTTGCAAAGAAGGAGAGGGCCAGTCAGTATTTGGAGATCTAGGCCCTGAATACCAGCATCATACAAATCAGAGACTTTTCGGTGGAGAAGAAGATATCATACCGTTCTTCATAAGATCAAAGGCCCACGAAAAGGAAAGGCTTGATGTTCCAGAAGATTTAACCGATATAGATTTGAGAGGCCGTGATTTAGGAGATCTGGATGGAGAAAGCTACGGCTTCGCAGTTGACTCTGAGTTTAGAGGAGTTGAACTAGCGCTAGATGAAGAAGAAAGACCTTACTCAGTCCTCTCTATAAACAGTGTGGGTTACAGAAGTGTAGGCCGTCTGATGGCCTTCCTTCAGTATCTTGCTGTTTATTCAGCTGAAATCAGAGACGTAGATCCTTACAGTCAGCCTGATGTGGAGAAAAGCAAGAAAATGGGTTTCAAGAGGAGGTTTGACAGGTGAAAGTTCTTTTTCTGGCAAAAGAGTTCAGAGATGGGGAAGGAGTTTCTGAGTATATCAAAAATCTTTCAGAATATCTGGTGAGCAACGGTCATGAGGCCACGATCGTATCTTTTGATGATATGGCCGAGTATCACATAGATGAGCGTGTAAGGGTGCAGAAAGTGCCGCTACCTTTTGAAGGAGATAATATCTATAGCTGGGCCATGATGATGAACAACGAGTTGAAGAACAGGGCGCGTGAAATAATTGAAGCAGATGACTACGATATAGTTCACTGCAACGACTGGAGCACGATCCCTGGAGGAGTATCCCTGAAGAAGCATCTTGAACTGCCTCTTGCAGTGACTATCCACTCAACTGAGAATGAGAGAGGCTTTGAAGGAGATCACGCGGAACTGATCTCTGAGCTGGAGTGGCAGGGAACTTTCGAAGCTGACAGGGTATTTGTAACGAAGGAAGATACCAAAAACTCGGTTTTATTTGACTTAGACGTGCCAGGCGAAAAACTAAAGGCGGTTGACCCCTACAGCCCGGAATGGCAGTCAAGGATTTTAAACACGTACAAAGAAATAGTTAAACAAGAGGAAAAAGTTATTCAGGAGACATAGTATAATATGAGGCCTTTATTTATCACCTGGGAATATCCGCCTTACAAGGCGGGAGGGATAGCCGCTCACTGTGAGGATCTAGCTACAACTATGGCTGCCCAGGGACACGAACCTGTAGTTCTTACGTACGGCGAAAGAGAAGAATCAGAGTACAGAGATGGTGTAGAGATTCGTCGAGTGCCCGCAACTGATGCCGCCAGTGATACAATTTCCTGGGCGATGCATCTAGGCCACCAGATGGAGAAAAAGGCCATTGAACTGAACAAACAGAAAAACTTTGATCTTGTCCATGCACATGACTGGATGGCCGTTCCTGGCGCTACAGGTATCAAGAAGACTTTAGGCCTTCCAATGGTTTTTACTGTTCACTCCACTCAGGAAGGGAGAGATGGCAGAGATTCCAAGTATCAGGAGACAATCCATAATCTGGAATGGTATGGGACTTATGAGGCCTCACAGGTCATCACGGTTGGTAGAGAGTTCTCTGAAGAGGTTAAACATCTTTATGAGGTCCCTGAGAACAAGATAAACTATATACCGAACGGTGTTGATCTTGAAAAGTTCGATTCTCATTCTCATTCTATAAACCATAATGATTACGCCCTTGACTGGGAGAAAATTGTTCTATTCGTAGGCCGGATGTATCCACAGAAAGGCCCAGGCCATCTTATCGAGGCCATGCCGCAGATCACCAATCAATACGAAGAGGCCAAGTTCGTTATGTGTGGGAGCGGCGCAACACAGTACTACAAGGATATGGCCAAGTCAAAGATGGGCGACAAGGTACACTTCCCAGGCTATGTTTCGGATAAAGAACTTCTAGGCCTTATGAAGCATGCTGAGATGATGGTGACTCCAAGTGTTTACGAGCCGTTTGGAATTGTACCTCTAGAAGCTGCTGCATCAAATACAATGACTGTAGGAAGTTACGTGGGCGGTATGAAAGATACTATTGTCCACGAGTATACAGGCCTTCACTCTTACCCTGCTGATCCTAACTCGATCGCTCACCAGGTCAACAGGGCGCTGGAGGATCCTGGCTGGAATGACTGGATGGGAGACAATGCCCGTGAACGTGTGGAGGAGAACTTCCAGTGGGAGCAGATTACGGCCTGGACTACAGGAATATATCAGGACGCTCTAAGATAAAAATTTCTAAAGATTTTCAAGCCAGCTGAACATCATATCCTGAATCTTTTTCTCGGCCTCATCGCTTACAGAGTGCTTCTCACCTTTCAACTTGTACAGCATGGCCTCTCCATCAAAACTTTCTACAGCCTCCGAAGAGTTCTCAAAATGCACTGTGGTGTCGGCGCTACCATGGAAGATCGCAAAGGGAATATCAAGCTCTTCAAGAGTTTCTTCAAAGCTGTATTCGTCCAGATCATCGTAAAATCCAGGGATTATCGATTTATCCTCGAACAAGGTGAAACTACCTTTCTCCATCACGGCCTCACGAAACTTCTCCATAATACGGTTATAAGTAACTGGAGACTTTCCTATAACGGCCTCAGCATCCAGCGCCTTTGCTGAATGGAAAACTACTTTCCCACCGAAGCTCATACCGAACAGGAAGACTCTTTCAGGATCGAAATACTCTACACAGGCCTTCAGATCAGCTATTTTATCGCTTAAGAACTGCTGTTCGAATTCTCCATCGCTTTCTCCGTTTCCACGGAAGTCAAGTCTTACTGCGTTAAATCCCTCTTCTGAGGCTCTGACTGCTCTTTCTCTGTAGCTGCCTTTCTTGTTGGATCCAAAGCCGTGGCAGAAGAAAATCCACTTTTCAGAGTTGGCCTCGTGATGTACTGCTGAAATTTTCTCTCCGTCCTCAACTTCGATGAAGTGTTTCTCGCTCATAACTGTAGTTTTCCTGTTCAGGATTTTATATCTCGAATAATAATTCTTTGCTATGGTCGACAAAAACCAGGCGAAAAAAGAAATGATCAAGGCCGCAGAACCCTACGAAGGATACTGGGAGGACTCATACGACTATGTTTTCTCAGTTATGCAGCAGCACTTCCAGAACGGCCCTGGCGAAAAAATGCTGGAGCTTGGCTGCGGAAGAGGAGAGTTCATAGACAGATATGCAGAATACTTCGAACACATTATCGCTGTAGAGAAAGATCCTAAAAGCAGAGATCAGGCGATGGAAAAGGCCTACTGGAATGATATAGAGAATATAGAGTTTCTAGGCGATCCAGCGAACGAGGACGGCCTTGATACTGAAAGCTTTGACTTTATCCTCCTGGGTCAGTCTCTTCAGTATATGCCGGAAGATGATTTCGAGGAGACAATGGAGAAATCGGTGGAGCTCTTGAAAAAAGGAGGCAGAGTAGCTATAATCGTGCCTCATCGAAAACCAGGCCAGGAAATATACACACAGATATATGCAGATGAGAAAGGAGAATACGTATCTGAAAAAATTGATTCCGAGGCCTTCAATGACCTTGCAGCTGTCAACAGAGGACCATTGGCGATGAAAAGATTTTCAATCCAGGATTTCCAGAATTTCGAAAGTCTTAATCTCGTTGAGGCCCGTGTCTTCCACGATGTTCTCCTGCCCTCCTATTTTGACAGGTTTCTACCACGTGACAGGATCATCAATCTGCCGTTCCTGAAGAAGTATTTCGGTTCTCGCCTGATGCTTGTACTGGAGAAGGCCTGATCTACTCGTTCAGTTTTTTCTCTACCTGTCGCTGGAAGTCCATGATGTGTTCTGTTATCACGGCGAATCCCTGGTGTGGATGGTCGAAGTACGAGAAGTAGTTGTGCACAGATCCGTCCTCCATGCTTTTTGTCGCGATATGATGCAGGTGATCTGAAGTAAGGAATTTTCTCCAGACATCCAGTACTTCTGGATCATCAAGCTCCTTGACTCTTTCCTCCAGGTCCTGAAGTTTTTCGAAAAGCATTTTCTGCATCGGGTTACCTAGCCAGGCACTGGCGTCCATCTCCTGATCGGCCCAGGAAACAGTATTGTATTCAAATGCGTCAAATTCGCCGACAGGATCTTTCTGAGCTACTTCACGGACCTTCTTGAATTTAAGGCCTTCACGCCCCGCTATTTCATGTGGAAGATCTTCAAGGAACCACAGAATGCCTGTTCCTTCCCAGTGGTGTTCTCCAAATGTTTCATAGTCCATGAAAAGATTGATCATATCTCCCTGGGCCTCATCAAGCCAGGCTGCATACTTGTCGGCGGTTAATGGGTACTCGCTCCACCAGTCAGCTGAGAATCTGTATCCTACGTCGTCGGTAAGTTTTCTGTTTCTAAGTAGTATATTGGTTTTTTCTCCGTCCATGAAGTCTGGCTGGGTGTATGCGTGGTTAGGTGAGCGCCATCCAAGTATTCTACCAGCTCCTTCAGTAAATATTCCCTCGTAGCCTTCCTCGGCTGCAACTTTTCCAATATCATTATGGTAGATAAGCTCTGTATTTGTCATGACTTTAGGCCTTTTACCGAACTTTTCCTCAATAATATCTCTGTGCTTCTCCAGCTGCCATCTGAACTCTTCTTTATCGAAGAATAATCCTGCAAGAGAGTGGTAGTGGGCCTGACCGATGAAGTCGATTGAATCGTCCGGAAACTTGTTCAGCATGTCGATAAGTTCAGGGTGGTACTTCTCCGCCTGTTCAATCCAGGAGCTTGAGATGGAGAAGTTCACGACAAGTTCGTTTCCGGTTCCCTCAAGCTGTCTAGCGGCCCTGAGAAGTCTTTCGGTCGCAGGGAAGTAGCAGTTCTCGGCTACGTCCTTGAAGAAGTGTTCGTTCATTTCATCGTCAAAATATCTTTCGTAAAGGCTGTCTGCATCCTCTTTTACGCCGTCAATCCTCAGACGGTGAGGTTGGTGGACCTCGAATGAGAGGGTTAGATCTGTCATAAAAGAAATTTCTTTGGCTGATTTAAATCGGCCACGGTCGTTAAAAACTGTCGTGAAGAATTAGTTTTTATGGACGTCCAAACATCAGAAACAGAGGAAGGCCTACAGATCGACGTCTATACCGATCAAAAAGCAGCAATAGTAGTTAGAGATCCTGAAGAAAGAATTTACTTGCCTGAAAATGCTTCAGAAGCAGAAACTTATTATACTGAGGATTATCAAGGCCTTGTAAAGACTGATTTCGGCTACAGACTGCTGCACAAGGGCGAAATATCTGATTTCAAGGTTCTAGCCTAGATTTCTGTAAATATCGATAGTTTCTTCCGCTACTTCCTCCCAGCTACGACCTTCTACGCCTTTAATCTCCTTCTTCAGGGCCTCATGTATGCCCTCTGAGATATCCTTGGAGTCAGGCCTTACCTTGATTAACGTGTTGTCTGGCAGTATTTCCTCTGCACCGTTTTCAGCAGCTACTACGGGCGTCTGATGTTCTAAAGCTTCTGTGATTGTCAGGCCGAACGGCTCGTTGATGGAGGGTGATACAAAGACGTCTGCAGAACTGTAGTAGTCGCCCAGTTCTTCATCAGGTATGAAACCGGGGAATATTACGTTTTCACTTATTCCAAGTATTTCTGCAAAGTCTTCCAGCGATTCTCTCATGTGGCCGTCGCCTCCCAAAACCAGGACTCCTCCCCCATTTTCCAGGAATTTCTTGAATCCGTAGAGCAGGTGTTCAAGGCCTTTCTGTTCTGCGTGACGCCCGACGAAGAAGATCATGTTTGTGTCGATACCCAGCTCTTTTTTGACGTCTTTTCCTGTGCTTTTTTTGCTGGAGAATCCGTTGTGGACGACTTTTGCTGTCTGCCCGAACTCTGATTTTATTTCATCTGCGAGCTTGTTGCTTACCGCGATTAATGCGTCTGATTTCTCTGCGGCAGCTCTTTCAAGTTTGAGGCCTTCCTCATTTGTTGTCCTCGATCTCTGGCTGCTGAGAGAGTGCAGAGTTGAAACCCATTTGACCTCTGAGTATTTCTTGGCTTTTAGTCCGGCCTCGCTTCCAAACCAGTCATGTGTATGCACTATATCGTATTCTGAGGCCTTTTTTGCTATCTGTGAGGAGAATTCTCTTGACATTGGCAGTATATGGTCTGCGTTACTTTCCAGAGCTATGATGTCCTCCATTGCTGGCGCGTACTGTTCTGGTAGGGCCAGATCGACGTCGACTCCTTTCTTACGTAGTTCTTCGAAAAGGTGTGCTACGTGTATGTCGAGGCCTCCTTCGATGTTTGGAGGGAATCCCCATCCCAGCATCAAGATTTTCTTGTCCACAGTTCAGAAATTATAGATGAGAAATAAAATAGGGGAAGGTAGGAAGAATTTTTACTCGATTCCCATCGAGTTGTTTGTCATTCTAATAGAGTCTTCCTGATTCTCCATTTCGAACATTGCGCGGATTGCGTCGACGTTCTCAGGTACGACGATGGCCTCCTGGTGGACCATGTGGATCCAGTGAAGTGTTCCGTCCTCTACAGTTACTGTTTCCTCCCAGACTGCTGCTTCCTGCATGTCGCTTCTCTTTCGGCCCAGATCACGCATTTTTTCGTGAATCTTGGCTGTGGAATCGTATCCATCTCCAGCGCTCATCAATCTAACACGAGGCTGTTCTCTGAAGGCCTCTAAAACTTCTTCCTCTGAAGCATCGTCTTCCAGCTCTGCCGTAACCATGTGCACGTGGCCGTAGGTTGTAGGAACTTTTACAGCCAGTGTTTTGATATCTAGATCCGGCATTACCTCCTGTACATCAGGTCCGTGGTGTGAAGGCACTTCTGTTACAGGTACTGTTGAGTTGATGGGGCCTCTGGAGTCCTGTGGAATGTCTCCTCCTCTTCTGACCAGGTTGGCTGTTGCCTTTTCTACTCCGAACTCTGAGTCAACTGCATCCATTGTTCTGGAGAGTGAGGTGGTGTTGCAGGAAACTACTCTGACAAAGTCTTCTCCTCGGGCCTCGTCGTAGTTTGCGTCTGCGTTGAAGGATACTGGCGCGATATCTGCGTCTGCGCCGCCTTCAAAGATGGCCTTGATATTATGTGGTTCGTATAGGTTTTCCTTGTTCATTTTGTCGACTCCGGAAGGTGTGCAGTCAACTACTAGATCTATTGTTTCGGCTTCGTCTTTCAGAAGTCCTTCTACATGCATTCCTGCGTCCGACATGTCCTCCATTCCGTCCTGGTTAGACGCGTATAGTGGTGTGCCGTGAAGACCTCCTTCTTCGCTTAGTTCGTCTCTCAGGGTTCCTGATGGTGTGACATCTGCAATACCGTAAAGTTCCATGTCATCCTGCGTTTTTACGGCCTCTGCGACCCTTTTACCGATTGTACCGACTCCGTTTACAACGACTTTTACCATATTATCACGTAAGATGATTCCTCTAGCTTGAATAAAAAGAATTGCTGGCCTGATCGGCAGATTTTATTTCTCTCCTAGAATAAGAAGATTTTATGCAGGAACTTTTCGAAAAGCTTTCGCGCGATGAAGACTCTCACAAAGGCCAGAACGGCAAAGTAATGGTTATCGGAGGCAGTGAAAAGTATACTGGGGCTCCGGCCCTGACAGCTCAGGCCGCTTTGAGAGCTGGAGCAGACCTGGTAAAAGTCCTTACTTCAGATCATGCCAGGCCTGTTGTACAGGGTTTTTCCGAGAACCTGATCGTTGAATCCTTTGGAGAACGCTTTGATGAAAACTCTCTGGAAAAGGCCCTAGAGCTGGAAGAGTGGGCAGATACTACTGTTGTGGGTCCAGGTCTTACAGATTTTGATAAAAATGCTCTGAGAGATTTCGCAGAAGAAGCTGGGAATCTAGTAGTAGATGCAGGTGCCATCAGGCCTTTAAGACGAGTCAAGGCTGTTTTTACTCCTCATGCTGGAGAGGCCAAAATTCTGGAGAAAAATTATGGGTCTCTGAAGGCCTTCTCTGAAGAGACTGGTTCCACAGTTTTGCTGAAAGGAGGTATAGATACTATTTATTCTAGTGCAGGAGTCTTTGAGAATGAGACTGGCTGTGCTGGAATGACTGCTGGAGGAACTGGTGACGTGCTTGCAGGTATTGTTACGGCTTTCCATGCTCAAGGCCTTGAAGATAAAGATGCTGCCCGGCTTGCTGCGTATATTAACGGCGTTGCAGGGGAAAAGGCCTTTGAGAAGTATGGTAATGGGCTTGTAGCTTCTGATCTACTGGAAAGAATTGCTGAAGTTGTATCTGAGAAGTCTTAGACCTGTGTATCTCTGTATTCTTCAGGGTCTTCGTGGAATGAGTCTCCTACAACTACTGTATCGGCGCCTGAGTCAAGCATTTCGAGAGCCTGGTCTTCTGAGCTGATGCCTCCTCCGTAGAGAAGAGTGGTGTCTTCAAGCATTTCTGCTGCGGCCTCAACGTCCTCAGGATCTCCATACATTCCGGAGTACTCGATGTAGAGTATGTCGAAGTTGTCGAAGAAGTTTTCTACTGCTCCTGCTATCTGACCTACTGTTTCTGAGTCTACTGGTTCTGTTGCTTCTGTGAGTTCTGCTACTGCTGATTCCGGGTTCTGCACGATGTAGGCCTCTCTGAGAAGTTTGTTGTCCAGGCCTCTTCCTGCAATATTTTTTGCTGCTCTTCCGGTCAGGCCGTCTCCTACCATGGATTCTATTTCGTTGTACAGTTCCTGTTTGACTGCTGGGAGTTCTGAGCCGAAGAACTGTTCGTGTTTTCCTTTGAAGTTTTCCTCATTGCCGTTCCAGACAGAGGCCACTGCGGTGTAGTCGCTGGCTGAGAAGTTATTTGTTTTGCCGTTTCCGCCTACCACGTGTTCTCCGCTGTAGGGCTCAAGAATTACAGGTATATCTGTATCGTCGAGAAGTTCAAGGACTTCTGCTGTGTTTTCAGCGGTTACCCCATCTGATCCGCCAACCATTACTGCATCAGTTCCTTCAAGATATTCCAGGTCCGAGGAAGAAAGGCCTTTTTCGGGATCGATCTTGGTGATGTGGTTGATGTTGTCCCAGTTAGGGCCGAATCCTGTGGATTTCTTCACCAGTTCCCAGAATTCCTGGCCTTTGTTCATGAAGAGGTCATAGAAATCGAGTTTTTTATAGAAGTATTTTCTGTATCTCTGCTCTCTTATTTTTCGAATGTGTCGTGGTAGGAGTTTTCTCTTTTCCAGCCTGGCTCGAATTCGTACTGTATTCCTGATTTCTTGATCTTCTCAAGTTTATCAGCGATTGCTTCTTCCGCACATCCGGGAACTAGATAGCGCCATTCCTCTCCTGATTTGATTCTTCTTCTGACCTCGGTACCTGAGTAAATATTTGGGTCGTGAAGATCCTGTTCTACTAGTTCAAGTTTTTCGTCTTCCCTGATAATCGACTTGACCAGGCTGTTCCTTGAGATAACTTTTTCGGCCTCTGTCTCCTCTTTGAGATGTTCCAGCCACTTTCTGTTTCCTTCATCATCTCTTTCAAAGTCCTCAAGGCCTACAATCTCGACTTCAGGGTAGCATCCTCTGATTATCTTTTTTCTTTCCTCAAAGCTCAGAGGGTTTTCCTCAGTTCCTTCCTCGCTGGCGCTGCCGATAGCAATAACTAGTTCGTACTCATCTATGTAGGAGTCTACTACCTGTTTATGGCCTTCATGGAAAGGCTGAAATCTTCCAACTATAACTGCTCTATTATTCATAATTTTTCTCTTCTAACTATCTGTTCTCTGTGAAATGTTTTGAACTGAAACTGTTTTAGTGGATAACTGGTAAAACCTTTCAAACTGAACTCGCTATTCCTCTACAAAATCTACAAATCTTACTCTCCCGTGTTCCGTTGTTTTTCCCTCGCTGTACCGCTTCAAAGTCTGTTTCCCATTTTCTTCTACAGGCCCGACAATTACTCCTTCTTCTGTCAAGTGCTTTACCCCATCGTCGAAGTCTTTTACAGCACAGGAATAGATTATCTTATCGAAAAATTCTTCCTTGCCTACAGCTTCAAACCCGTTTCCGGCCCTGATATCTACATTCTCTCTGTCAATGTTTTCTCTTGATTTGTCTACAAGTTGTTTCAGAATCTCGATCCCAACTACTTCATCAGAGAGCTCCGCTAGAATAGCTGCCTGATATCCGGAACCTGAACCAATCTCCAGCACCTTATCTGTCTCCTGAACTTCAAGCAGCTCGGTAGCCACGGCTACCATGCTCGGTGCAGAAATTGTTGATCCAGTATCAAGAGGAAGAGGCCTATCCTCGTAGGCCTTTCCTGTAAACTTCTCCGGCACAAAATCTTTTCTGTCGACATTTCTGAACGCTCTTTCAACTTTTTCTGTCTCTATACTACCTTTCTCCACCAGATAGTTGACAAGAGCATCGTTGTCTCTCATAAAACAGGCTTTGATTTCAAAACTTCTATCTTTAACCCTGGAAAAGCCTGTCGCCGGCATCAATCATATCGGACATTGACAGCTCCGGAAAGTTTTCCAGGCCGTGAACATCTTTCAACTCCTCTGCAAGGTAGTATGCAAGAGTAAATCCGTAGTGCGAGAGCTCTTCTGTTTCCTCGACAAGCGACATCTGCACTTCCTCACGTAGAACAGGCCAGTTCTCCTCTAATTCTTCTTCAGGATCCAGCTGAGGTTTTACTTCGGTGATGTTTTCTGCGAACATGAGGGAGTGGCCTAGCATAAGTAGTTCTTCCCAGTGGTAAGAGTTTGACTTGTACTCCAGGAACCATGACTGTGCATAGGCCTGCGCAACCGTAGTTTTCAGATCATCCTTCCAGTTCTCTCCAGTACCTACATTGATTCGGGCCTCTTCCTCAGAGATTACCTCTGGACTTGGTTGGTCTGCCCAGCTCATGTAAACCTTCAGATCGCTGTCTTTACCTAGTACAGCCTCGCATGTCTGTAAAAGGCCTTCTACAATATCGTTTGCTTCACGGAAAACTTCTGGTGATGGCGCGATTGTATGTTCCATTTTTTCTTTCTCCTGTCAATTCTTCACTTACTGAATAATTTATTACCTCTTGATTTCTTTGGCTATCGTTCTCCAAATGCTTTCTCAGCTTCCTCACGTATTTCTCCTGCGAACTGGAGGCTGCCTTCATGATCGCCTAGAAAAATCCATGAAAGGTCCTCAGGCACTACGTAAAAAGTTATCAAATCTTCTCGAATCTCAGATATCTCTTCTGGATCTATTTCAACGGCCTTGGAATCATATTTCTCTTCAAATGTTTCCTGGAATGAAGGGACGTACTGGCCTCCAGGATATGCAATCATGAACAGTTTTTCGCCGCGTTTTTTCAACATTTCAATGAACTCTTCCAGCCGTTCCCTGTTTTTCTCCTGCTCATGCCAGTCAGTTCTGAAGAAATCGTCAATATCTATGGGCTCCCACTCGCTATCAACATCTCCTCTAATCCCGAATTCCTCACGAATTCTATCTCTCAATTCCTTATCCTCATTATCTGAAAGAATTCTCACAACATCTCACCGTTCTTCGAAAAGACTGTCTCCGGCCTCAACCAGATCCTCTTTCTCAAGTTCAGGGAAATCCTGTAGTTCGTGGCCCTGTTCCATCAGTTCCTGACCTATCTGGTAACTCAGTGAGTATCCTAGCCAGTTAGGGTAGTTTTCTCCTTCTCTATCTATGAAAAGCGGGTCTGGATAGCTGTACTGCCGGTCAAGCTCTTCCTTGACATCCTCCCAGTACTCCGATATTTTATCTACAGAGTGCTCGTAACGCCAGGGCTCAGGCGCTTCCGGCACCAGTTTCTCGGTAATATTCTGTGTCAGGCCTTCCTCTATAATGTACATCCACATAGGTTTCTCGCTGTGTTCATCGAGGCCTTTCTGCTCGGAGAAGTATGCGTGTGCGAACTCATGGACTGAGGTGCCAAGCAGAGCGGTTTCCCAGCCCTCGACATCTGCATTGAACTCGGCCTCGAAGTAGCCGCTGTTCCATCCCAGGCCTCGAGAACCGTTCATCTGCTCCTTGACAAAATCATCCTCGGTCCAGCCATAACCTACACGTACATCTTCCTCTTTCGGCAATTCTTCTTTTGCAAGCATTATGCCTTCTTCAACAATGCTCTGAGCTTTCTCAAGCTCCTCCGATGCAGGCCTGTGATTCATTGTAGAAAAATTCTGTCACCAACTCTGATAATATCTTCTTTCCCTAACTCGGGAAATTCTTCTGGAGTGTGCTTCTTCAAAAGTTCTTGCCCGATAACGTAGCTCAGTGAGTATCCTAGCCAGTTAGGGTATTCTGAGCTACTTCTGTTGATGAAAAGCGGTTTGTAGAAGTCTGTGCCTTTTTTCTCTAGTTCCTTTTCTTTGATTTGAGGCCAGTACTCTGCTATTTCTTCTCTTGAGAACATCGTGGATTTTCTGTGATTGGCTTCTGGCACAAGTTCTTTTGAGAAATGCTGTGTAAGGGCCTCTTCGATTATGTGTTTCCACATTATCTTGGATCGGCCACTGTTTTTCTCGAAGAACCATGTATGTACATATTCGTGGACTGTAGTCGACTTCAGATTAATTTTCCAATTATCGGCCTTCGAGTTGAACTTGACTTGCATCCATGAGGGATTAATGGCCTTTCCTGTCGAACCTCCCATCTCCTCAACTACAAAATCCTGGCTAGTCCAGCACACATCAATATAGAGCTCTATCTCTTTCTGTAACTTCTCGGAAATTAGGTCAAGGCCTTCTTCAACCTGTTTTTCTGCCTCTTCCATATCCTCTTTTCCAGAATTTATTCTGTGCTTCATTCCTTCCATTTTATTGAGCAGCCAACAGGGTCTTCGCGCTCTTCTGGTGGCTCTTTTCTTTTCAGCATTTTTTCGATTGCATCGGCCATATACCTCTTCTCTACTTCGTCGTCTGGCCCGGCCTTGTCGTTCAACTTGCTGTGGTAGAAAAGTCGGTGGCGCATGTCTAAGAGGAACGGGTCGGGGGTGCACTCGGCTCCGAACTTCTTCGCGACCTCTTGATCAGGGTCTGAAAGGTAGTAGAAGTGTGCGGATTCCAGGCCTTTCTCCTCGATGAACTCGGGCATTTTCTCCTCAGAATCCATAGGGTGTGTCTCCGCGTTTGAGTTGATGCCGACGATTGCGATGGATGAGAACTCGTCGTTCAACTTTTTGATCTCCGGTACTTCGGCCTGTACGTACGGGCAGTGGTTGCACATGAAAATTACAAGCACTCCGTCGTAGTTGTCAAGATCAGAAAGTGCCACGTTCTGGCCTTTGTAGTCTTCAAGTTCGAATTCTGGCGCTGGTTCTCCTGTTTCAAGTACGTTTTCTGAATTGCTCATAACTTTACAAGGTTGTTGAAGCTTCAAGTTCTTTGGGCGACTTATCTTATTTTTGGCGTTCAGAGGCGGTTTTTTCCGGCAGATTTTTTAACACAAAAACGTAATACGTTGTATTATGAAGTACGATAATGATACTATTTTCCGGAATGGAAACTCTCTAATCCTGGCATACGATCACGGAACAGAACACGGCCCGACTGATTTCGAACCTCAGCCTGAAAGCGCAGATCCAAGACACGTCTTCGAGGTTGGAAGACATGATGCGGTGACGTGCGTCGCAGTCCAGAAAGGAATTGCAGAAACCTACTACCCAGAATACAGAGATGAGGTAAATCTTCTTCTCAAACTGAACGGTAACTCCGCACTGCCAGAAAGAGAGGACTACTACTCTCCAAAACAGTGCAGCGTACAGTATGCTGTTGAAGAACTTGGCGCAGATGCAGTAGGATACACGATGTACGCAGGAAGCATCCACGAGGATCAGATGTGGAAGGAATTCCGCGAAGTACAGGAAGAGGCCCGAAAATATGGCGTACCTGTGGTTATGTGGGCCTATCCAAGAGGAAAAGGAATCCAGAACTCGGAGTACTCAGGCCAGAAAGACCCTGACCTGATTGCTTACGCAGCAAGACTTGGACTTGAGCTCGGTGCAGACATGGTTAAATGCAAGTATCCTGGAAAACAGGAGCACTGGGAAGAAGTTGAGAGAGTAACAGGCGAAATGAAAACTGTAATGTCAGGAGGGTCAAAGAGAAGCGACGAGGCCTTCATTGAAGATGTTCAAAGCGTTATCAATGCTGGAGGAAATGGCCTTGCAGTAGGCAGAAATATCTTCCAGCGTGAGGATCCTGAAGAACTGCTTGACCAGCTTGAAGAAGTCATCTTCGAGGATTAAGCCATGAGCGATGAAGTGGTCGATGAAGTAATCCAGAAAGTGGCCGAGGCCGCACCACATATTTCCTCAGGCCTGATGCATCGTAGAGAGTATGTTGGAGAAGAGAATCCTTCTGATGAGAAGATGATGGAGGCCGATGTATGGGCCAACGAGTTCTTCAAGGAGAAGATAACCTCTATCGACGGCGTCGGAGAGTTTGCATCAGAGGAAGAGCATGAGATAACTGATTGTGGGGAAGGCCTGTCAGTGGCTATTGATCCTCTTGATGGTTCATCTAACATCCCTACCAACAATCTTGTAGGTACTATAGTATGTATTTACGACGAGAGACTGCCTTGCAGCGGTGAGAATCTTGTTGCGGCCTTCTATATTCTTTATGGGCCGTTGACCACGGTAACTGTTGCCAGGGAGGGCCAGGTTAACGAGTACGTTATAGAGGAAAGTCCTGGTGATGATGTAGATCTCTATATGGCCAGTGAGGATATCAGGATCGAAGGTAAGAATATATACGGTCTTGGAGGTAATAAGGCCTGGTTTGATGATGTTGAGGATCTTGAATCTGAGCTTGCAGATGATTTAAAGCTTCGTTACGGTGGTGCGCTAGTAGGAGATTTCAATCAGATGCTGCATCACGGAGGGGTTTTCGGTTATCCTGCGAAAGAAGGCTATGAGAATGGAAAGTACAGAATTCTTTTTGAGGGAAATCCTATGGCCTTCATTGCTGAGGCCGCAGGAGGGGCTTCCACCAACGGAGAAAGGTCGATTCTGGAGGTTGAAGTTGATGATATTCATCAGAGAACTCCTTTCTACGCAGGCCAAAAAGAGCTGGTTCAGAGAGTAGAGGAGCATCTCTGACCTTCTTTCTCTTTACCTCTCCGTTATTCTCTAAAGAACCAACCTAGACAAGGCTTTGAACAGACAGGAGTCGAGCAAAAAAGACAAAAGAATTAGCCTGCATTTTCTATCTATGTTTAGATCAAAGAACCCTGTCGAAAGCTATCATCAACCTGTAATGACTGTTTCTGACGCCGAGATTTCCGATTACGTGGCCGCAGTTGGGGAAATAGCTGAGGAAAGGCTGGAAAACCTTCCTGATGAATTGTACGCGTTCCAGCAATCTTACGATATGCTTAACCAGACACTTGACGTCTCGGAGACATACGCATTTGAAAGAGATTTTTACAACCAGTTGCTGGAAGGCCTTGGCGATGTGGAATCGAAAAGCGATCTTTTCAGACATGCAGATGAGGCAGTTGAGGCCGAAACATTGCTACCCGATTATCTGAGAGCTCTGGATATTTTCAAGGCAAGAACAGAAGGTATGAGAGGCCTTATGCTTCAGGAAGTCTTTGAAGAGGCCAAGGAAGAGCTTGAAGGCTAGTCAAAGTAGTCCATAATATTTTCACGGTCGAAGATATTTTCCTCGCCGACCTGTTTCTTCAGCTTCTTGGCAGTTCTCTTACCTATCAATTTTTTCAATTTCTCAAAGCTGACCTCTCGAATATCCTCCATATCTCTGACGCCATTATCATGAAGTTTACGGGCTCTTACCCGGCCAATCTGATCATATTTAACCAGGCTCAGAAGCTCCTCTTTTATTCCATGTTTCAGCCTTATTCTCAGTTTTTCAAGATCTTTATCAGTATCTAGTTCCTCTGTGCGGGCCAGTTCCTTCGCTGCGTATACCAGCCAGTCAGCGTTCCGCATCTTGGCCCTTATTCCTCCAGGCGCAATGTTGAACTCGTTCATCAGTTTTTCCTCGTCGTTCTCGCCGATCCAGGCCTGCATCATCGCAGCTGTCTTCATGGAGTTCATAAATGACTCGTACTCGACATCCCATTCGTTAGGTATTGACTCCAGCAGGTAGTCGCGGGCATCCATCAACATCTGCTCGTAGTCACTCCACTCCTTATCTTTCACTCTCAGAGGAGGATTCATCTCGGAGGTACGGGCCAGCATGAAAAGATAGGATACCGGCTTGACTGCTTCCTTCTGCTGTGCTTTCTCAAGGGATTGAAGCATTCTGTGGGCGGAATCAGGATCAATATACAGCTCTGAGACTCTTCTGCCGACCTTTGTGGCCTCAAGCTCTTCTTCATGCAGAAAGCCGTAATCTATCAGCTGATCGACCACGTCCTTGATCTGGGCCTCTACCTCGCTCATCTCCTCGAACTGGTGGGCGTAGAAAGTCTTCTTGTAGAAGCTGAGGAGTTCGTCCATGTCTGTACAGAACTTTGAGGCAACTAGTGCAAGTGTATGCATTCTGAGTACTGGTTTTACTGCCAGTTTCGACTGTATTCTCTCTGGCTCGCCAAGAATATACCTATTCAAAATTTCGTCCTTCATTCCGGGGTTCTTTGCTATAGATATGGCCTCTCCACGATCGTCGTACTTCGGTCTTCCTGCCCTGCCGGTCATCTGCTCGTACTCCAGGACAGGTATGAAGTCCATGCCGCTGCCGGTGTACCTTTTGAGATCTCTGATTATTACTCTAAAGGCCGGAAGATTGACTCCTGCAGCGAGAGTCGGTGTAGCGGATACCGTTCTGATCAGGCCTTTACGAAATGCCTCTTCCACAAGGTTTCTCTGCTCTGTGACGAGGCCTGCGTGGTGGAAGGCTGCTCCCTTCCTCACGTTTTCCGCAAGTCTCTTGCACTGCGATGTTGGCGATCCCAGTACGTTAACGATTCTGTCTGCGTATTCTTCCAGTTCCTGGCGTTCCTGGTAGTCGATATCGTTGTCAGTTACTTTTCCAGCTCGATCACTGCTTTTTTCAGCTCCTTTCCTCGAGTTGCAGAATACAATGGCCTGTTTCTCCTGTTCAAGAGTGTCTTCAATTATGTTTGTAACTCCGCGGCCGTGTACGTCGTCGATGAACTCTGTACGGCCTTCATCCTTTTTCTCTTCCTGCTTCTTCACTTCGGCCCCGGTCTTGAATCCTTCAGGGGCGCTGGAGTCGTCTTCTTCATCGATTTCTTCGTCACCTGTAAAGAACTCTACCTCGTTCTGCCAGTAGACTCCGTGCTCGAGATCTACAGGCCTGTAGCTGGATTCGACCAGTTCTGCGTCAAGCCATGTAGCTAGCTCGCTGGAGTTGGAAATTGTGGCAGACAGGCCTAGCATCTGGAAATCAAGCAGCTCTCTGAGTCTTGTAAGGGTCACTTCCAGTGTAGGCCCTCTTTCTGGAGAAGTTAGTAGATGGATTTCATCTGTTACTACGAGGCCTATGTTGTGGATCCATGAAGGGTTGTGGCGTAGCATAGAATCTAGTTTTTCCGATGTCGTTACTACGATGTCTGCGTTGTCAAGGCCTTTTCCTTCGTCGTCAAGATCTCCTACAGAGATTCTCACGTTAAGGTTTTCGTATCTTTCAGAGAAGTCCTGGTATTTTTCAGAGGCCAGGGCCTTCAATGGTACTATGTATACTGCTGTTTTTTCCTGTTTGACGACCTGGTTGACCATCGCGAGCTCGGCAATAAAAGTCTTCCCTGAGGCCGTTGGAGAGGCCACTATCATGTCGTCTCCGTCCATTAATCCTGAGTTAACGGCCTTTCGCTGTGGAGGATTCAGTTCTGTGATTCCTTCGTCTATGTAGTCTTTCTTGATTCTGTCAGGTATCTCAAGGTTCTCCACTTTGATCTCCTGGTTTTGATTGCTCACATATTATCTCTGACTGCAAAACTCTTATGGCTCATTGATGGCGGAAGATTTCTGTCGTTAAGATGTCTTAGCTAGGCCTAAAAAAGCTTGTGATATTCTCTTCAGAGAACAAAAGAGGGCCGCTCTATGCTTTATAGTCAAAGAGTATAAAAGAATAGTTTCTTTTTTCCTTTCCACGGGGAACCAACAGAGGGGTATAACATGAAAGATCATACCAAACGATTTAGAGGTAATTCTTTTTCCGCATATCCAAAATCCAATTCTAAAACAAATAATCAGGCCATTTAGAGGCCGGAGGTGAACAATTATGAATTTGAAGAAAGCACTCAAGCACGACGTACAAGTCGCAGGCAAGACCATTCCAACCATGATTCTAGTAGGTCTCTTCCTAGTTGGAGGAGGATCCGCAGCACTGCTTACAAACTTTGGAACAGTTTCCAGAACAGCAGATGTAGATCAGGCAGTTACGTTTGATGGTCCAGAGACTTTCGAGTTTTCCGCAGTAGGAGGTCAATCAGACTACCAGACTAGCACGGTGACTAACCATCTCAACAGTTCTGCTCCGGTTAGAGTAATAAGTTCGGTAAAGAACACTCCGTCTACAGATAAGGAAACGACATCTGGAACCTCTCTTGAGACATCGAGCATTCTACTCAAGAACGGGAAAACTTACAGTGTCGTGAATGATGATGCAGGGGAGTCTTCAGCTAGCTTCGTGATGGTTGATGGAACGCCCGCAGTTAGGGCTACCGCTTCTTATGAGAAAGAACCTGATCAAGCTGGAGAGGTCTCAGCAGGATTATTCTTCAACGCCTCAGGAACTTTAATGAATAGTTCTACACAGACTCCGACAACATTCACGGTAGATTATCAGGGATCTGGACAGAATGTTCAGAAGCCAGATTGGATTTATGCTGTAGTCTCTACTTCGGATCAAGATTACATGATTCTTGATCCTACAGTAGAAGCCGATTCTGGTGCTCAGGTCTCTTGGAGTGGCGATGGATTCACCAACGGGGATGCTGTGGTCTATGAAGTTTCCGAAGTTGACTCAGCGCAAACCAAAGGAGACTTCCAGTTCGGCACTAGATATGGGCCAAGTGACGGCACTGACCCAGTAGGCCCATTGAATCTCCATGGTGCAGAGATCAGATATGTTGGTGTAGGTACAGGAACCAACTACGATCAGAGCTCTCACGAAATCTATTACACTGGTTTCCAGTTCAATGGAGAGCAGTTGATCAAGTCTGGAAGCGATTTCAATGCAGACTTGCCTTCTGGTGAATCTCAGATTGGAACTGTTGCAGATGCAAATCTGGCTGCAGTACCTGGAGATTATACCGTAGGCTTGAACGTTACAACTCAGTAAATCTCTCTTTTGAGAGGAGTTAGGAGCAGGCCTTGGTAGGCTTTCAGGCCGGTGTTCGATTCCCGGCCCTGCTTTTTATGGATAAGAAGAGTGTTTTTGTTGGCTTCATGGCCTTGTTTTTGTTTGGTGCTGGTTCTGCCAGTGTTTTGGCTAGTTTTGGAACTATCAGTGGTACTGCTGATGTTAAATCTTCGTTACGTATAACAGAGATTCACTGGAATGAGAGCGCCGATCCAGGTTATGAGTACATTATAATAGAGAATAGGGCTCCAAAGTCTATTCAGGTTTCTAATATTCTGGTGGGAGACTCTGGTGGAACTGATGAGGATGGGCTTCAGGGAGCTACTGAGATTAAATCAGGTCAGACTGCTACAATTACAGGAGACGAAGTCTCTTCAACTTCTCTTGGAAGCGATCTTCATTTGCAGGTTACTGACACAGCTATTGCAGATAGTGGCCTTAATAATGGTGGAGAGACTCTCTACTTGAAATTAAATGGAAATAAAATTTATGAGAAAACTTACTCGGGTGATGATTAATGATTAAGAAGCTACTATTAACGGCCTTTGTTTTGATGTTGGTGTCCGGTGTTTCGGGCCAGACTTTGCAGGATTTTGAGTACAGTCCTGGTAATGATTTCCAGTTGAACTTGACTGGCGGTGAGTCTTTCAGTGTTGATGCGGACTTTACGAATGCTGTTAGCAGGCCTGTTCCTGTTGCAGTGGAGGTTCGTGTTGATGGAGATCTTCCTATGAGTTCTTCAGGTGAAGAGTTTGATCTTTCTGGATCTACTGTTGATGCTGAAGGCCTTGAGTTCTCCGACTTTGATTACTACAAGAAGAATGGTGATGGTTTCTATACCTCTACTTTGAATGGTAGTGTCTCGGAGGACTTTGATTCAGGTGTTTCACTAGTGTTTGATTCCAGTACTTTGATTCAGCCTGATACTTACAGTTTTGATGTTAAGGTTAGATCTGAGATTGGTTCTAATTCTTCTGCATCTTCGAATGCAAGTGTGAATGCTTCGGAGCCTGCGGAGGTTTCATCAGGCAATGCAAGAGTGAAAGTTAATGCCTCGGATAACGCCAATGTTACTGTTCAGAGTTTGGGAAGTGTCTCGACTCAGCCTCCTCAGTCCAGAACCAACTTTGTAGGCGGTGTCTCAGTCGATGTCAGAAATAATACAGGAAAGGTTGAGGCCTCTGGTACGGTTACGATCACTTATTCGAACAATGCCTTTGACGATGATGATATGGCTGTCTACTATTACAATGATACTAGCGGTGAATGGGAGTTTGAAGGAGGAACTCATTACCCTGGGAACAACTCGATTGTAGCGGATGTGGATCATTTCTCGACCTATGTTGCTTACCGCAGCCAGCCTGACACAGATGATGACAATGATGGTGGTGGCGGTGGCGGCTCTACAAGCTCCGATGATCAGGCCCAGGATGAAACAACTACTGTAAATGAAGATACTGAGCCAGAGGAAACTGCTCCGGAAGAAGATTCCTCCTCTCAGGGCCAGGAACAGAATGAGACCGATCAGGCCCAGGATGAAGAGCAGCAACAGCAGAATAATACTGAAACAGGTCAAGAAGATGCTCAGCAACCTGAAGGCCCTCAGAACCCGCCTAGAACAGGACTTTTCACAGCCAACCCTACCAGTATTGCAGGAGGCCTTGCATTCCTGATTCTGGTGCTGGCAGCTGGATTACAGTACACGGGAAGAATTGATTTTAGAGAAGTTCCTGAGAAGGTCAGAAGTTACAGAGGGTAGAAACTTTTTTCCCTCTTATCTTCTTTCTCTGTACTCGGTGATTAGGCCTTTAATCTTCTGGTCGTTTTTTATCTCCAGAGTGTTGCGGAAGTAGGAGTAGATTCTTCCTATACTATCTGTGTCAAGTGATTCCAAGGCCTTTTCCACGGGCTTCTCATTTTCTGTTTCTTTTTCATCTTTGTAGGATTCTGGTTCCAGAATGTGTTTTACAGGGCCTTCTTGATAGGTCTCTACGTAGAGTGCTTCCCATGTTGCAGGATTATTTTCGGTCTTAAGTATTGTGTCTGTGTCGGCGTGTTTCAGTACGCGGCCAACGAAATCAGGTTCCAGTTCTTCGCTGAATTCTGCTATGTCGCTGCTGGTGAAGGAGCTTGTTTCCTCGTTGATGTATTCCTCTATTACTGGCATTACTTCTTCCTGGTATCGGAGTTCCCAGCTCATGCGATCACGTGTGCAGATCTGTTTCTCCTGGCTGAATCCTCATCAATTCTTTCACCGGGGCGTTTCTGTATACGTCCTTGATGCCTTTTCCTTCAGGGTATTCTTCCAGGCCTAGCAGCCATGGATATTCTCTGGCTGCTTCTTCTGCCAGGTTGAATGCGTCTTCACGGTATGAGAAGTTTCCTTCAGGCGTTGATCGCAAGTTTACAAAGTATTGAAGCTGATCAAGGCCTATGCTCATAGTAATTGTTGTCATTGTAGCCATTGGCAGGACGTACTGCGCCTGCAGTTTGAAGTCCTCTCTAATCTGTTTTTCCGCTTCGTGCGCTATCTGCATTGTCTCTTCAAAGAGTTCTCCTGCTTTCTCAGGCATTTCATCGACTACTTCTGGCCTGTAGTATCCCATGTCGAGGCTGTAGATGTTTTCTCCTCTATCGTTTTTCTGGTGTCTTCTCAGATCTCTTAGAGCGCCTACATCTGTTTTTATCTCGATCGTCAGTTTCTCGATGTCATATTCTTCGTTGCGGCCTACCCATTCATCGTAGGTGTTCCGGCCCTCGACTGTTCTCTCCAGCACATCGATTTTCTCGTTGTAGCTCATCTCCTCTGACTTCTGGAAGGCCTGTTTGAAGCTGCAGGAGTTGTTTTCCTTGAGGGTGTGGGCCACTAGCTTGTTGAGAAGGTTTTCTGGCGCGGATATTATTTCAACTCCTTTTTCGATTTCCTCTCCTTCTGAATCCATTTCAAATTCGCCGTTGTACAGATTTAGTTTATCGGAGCGGTATTCGCTTTTCTCCGTGTATTTCAGTAGTGAAGGCGCTATCTGGCCTCCTGAGTCTTCCAGTTTCTCTGCTGCGTCGTTCATTTCGCTGAGAGGGCTGCTTTTCCATGATGCGATGTCAAATTCTGTGCTTCTGGCGTCAAGCGCCCAGGCAATGTTTGTCTGAATGGCCTGCGGAAGAAGAAATCTTGCGATGTCAAGGGCCTTTCCGTCGAGTTCTCTCTTGTATTTTCTCTCTAGGAAACCTTCTGATTTCTCCTGTGTTTCTTCTGATTGTTTTTCCAGCCATTCTTCGTAAGGTAGTTGTTCTCTGTAGTATTCTTTGGCTATTTCTGTGAACTCCTTGTAGTTTTCGGTCATTTTCTCGATGGTTTCTGTGTATTTTTCGGAGTGCTCGCTTTCCATGATGTCTGGATCTTTGTAGTAGTTGTCTTTGTCGAATTCTACGTAGCGGGTGCTTTGTTCGATGAAAAATGCTAGCTGGTCTTCTGCAAGTTTTCTCGCGAATATCTGGCTGACGTCATTTGCTACGAACGGAATCCAGACAGTGTTTGCAATTGATTTGTGGCCGTATGTTCCGTAGTATTTTTCAAAGAAGCTCTGGGATTTTTCAAGGCCTGATTGAAGGCCTTTCTGCGGGTGTTCGTAGATATCTCCTTCTTTTTCGTCTGCTGTTCTTGCCAGTTTCTCCAGTCTTTCTTCGCCGCCTTCTATTTTGTGGCCTCGGATATTTCCTTTTATTGCGTCTAGGAGGTGTTCTCTGATGTCTTTGGGGCTTCTTGAGAAAAAGCTGCCGAATGCGCCGAATATTTCCGGGCTGACGTTTTGCACGGCATAGATGTTTTCTTCTGTATGGGTTACAAAGTTTGAAAGTGCCTTTTTTTCTGTTTCAGAGAATTCTGTCAACTGTTTAAACCCCTCCAAAAAAGGGTTCGATCTGAGTTATTTTATATTTTGAGAACCATATTTGAGAAGTAAAAAATAGATAAATTGAGGCCTGAGCATGGCGAACTGTGTCGCTAGAACTCTACATCTGAATCCTCGTAGAGAGGGAACTCTGCCAGAAGCTCTGAGACTCTGTCCTCCACTTCTGACCTTATATCTTCGCTTTCAGGATTCTTCACTACTTCGCCGATCATTTTTCCGATCTCCTTGAGTTCTTCCTCTTCCATTCCTCTTGTTGTCAGTGCTGGGGTACCAATTCTGATACCAGAGGTTACCATTGGTGGTTCTGGATCGTAAGGTACTGCGTTTTTGTTGACAACTATTCCTGCTTCTTCAAGGGCCTCTTCTGCTTCTTTTCCTGTTGTTTCTTCGTCTGTCAGGTCGACGAGTACTAGATGATTGTCTGTTCCGCCTGAAACCATTTGAAGGCCTTTTTCTCTGAGGCCTTCTGCCAGGGCTTTGGTATTTTTCTTTATCTGTGCGGCGTAGTCTTTGAACTCTGGTTTCATTGCTTCTTTGAAGCATACTGCTTTTCCTGCGATCTGATGCATTAGTGGGCCTCCCTGGCTGTATGGGAATACCGCTGAATCTACTTCATCTGCGTATTCTCGTTTGCAGAGGATCATGCCGCCTCTTGCGCCCCGGATTGATTTGTGGGTGGTTGTTGTGACAATGTCACATTCTGGGAACGGCGAAGGATGTTCTCCTGCTGCTACAAGACCTGATATGTGGGCTATATCGCACATGAGCAGTGCGTCGACTTCGTCGGCAACTTCTCTGAACATTTCAAAGTCTATTTCTCTGGGATATGCGGAGTAGCCGCAGACTATCAGGTCAGGGTTGTGCTCCTTTGCGGCTTTCATTACATCTTCTTTCTCGAATCTTTCGGTTTCCTGGTTGATGCCGTATGTTTCGAAGTCGAAAAGGTCTCCTGAGAAGTTTACTCCGTGGCCGTGTGTTAGGTGGCCTCCATGGCTAAGTACTGGACCTAGTATTTTGTCTCCTGCGTCTAGCTGTGAGAAGTATGCTGCAAAGTTGGCCTGGCTTCCTGAGTGTGGCTGTACGTTGGCATGGTCGGCGTTGAAGATTTCACATGCTCTTTCACGGGCCAGGTTTTCGATCTTGTCGTGGTGTTCGCAGCCGGCGTAGTATCTTTTTCCTGGAAGGCCTTCTGCGTATTTGTTGGTGAGAACTGATCCCTGGGCCTGTAGAATCTGTTTTGGTACAAAGTTTTCCGAGGCAATCATTTCGAGTGATTCGCTTTCCTGCCTCTCTACCTCATTTTTCAGGGCTTTGTAGACTTCTGGGTCGGCCTCGGAAATATCCTTGTGTTCCATGTAACTGGTTCTTTCATGAAGTCATAATTGTCTTTCGATCAGTCCGTATCTCTGGCAGAAAAAGAAGAGAAGTGAGGGTTGGGAGGGCCTTTATCGGTCGGCCAGCATTTCTATTACTATCTGAAGGATCTGTACGAATACTCCCATGAATGCGACGTAGATTCCTATTCCGTTGAGGTATACGTTGGAAGGCCTCTGTTTCATGTCCCAGATCTCGTAGACTAGGTATGTCAGGAATCCTGCGAGGGCGAGTGCGAATGCTACTATGATCAGGCCTCTGCTGAATGTTCCTATGAAAGATATTCCAAGTACTCCCATGAAGAGGTAGTTTGAGTATCTCTGCCATGAGGAGAAGTCGTGTTCTGTTAGATATACTAGCAGGCCGCTTATTACTGTGATTGCTGTGGTTATAATTGCTGTTGCTGCTAGTGCGATCATCTGTGTTCTTGGCCCGATCATGCCGAGTATTCCTGCTCCGAAGATCCCGTATGTTATTTGCAGGATTGCTGTGCCGAGCCAGGCCTGCTTTGTTTGGTTGTTGCGTATTCCTTTTTTGGCCAGGTATACTCCTCCGGTTAGTAGTGCTCCGTAGAATATTACTCCGAGTATGAATGTGCTGAATACGATGTTTGAGATTGTTGATAACGGTGTGAATGCGAAGACCCACATTACTGCGATGTTTATCAGTATTAGGCCTGCGCTGAGTCCTATGCTTTTCAGTTCTTCTGTTTTCATATTGTGTTTGGAGTGGTTGAAGGGTTTAAACCTGGTGGATGGTTAGTTACTAAAAACTCTCAGCAGAATTTTTCGCTGTGACAGAGAACGATTTCTCCGGTACTTTTGTCGTTGTTGAGGGGGCTGATGCCTCCGGTAAGCAAACTCAGGTAGGCCGTATTGCTGAATGGCTGAGGTTTGAAGGCCGCAGCAGTATTGATCCGGCGGTTGAGCAGGATATTCTTGACAGGATGCCGGGGAAGTATCCGGATCCAACTATGGACAAGGTTGAGGATAGTGTTATGGATGGTGTCTGGAGGCTTTCTTTCCCTACGTATGGTCAGACGCCTGGAGGCCGTGTTGTTGGCTCCTATCTTGATGGAGATCTCGGTAACAGGGATGATGTATCTCTAGAAGATATTATAGATATTTTTGCAGCCGATAGGAAACAGTTCAAGGAGCTTATCCGCGAGTACCTGGAAGAGGGCGGTATTATTGTATGTGATCGTTATAGAGAGGCCAATCTAATTCATCAGCTCGTTGATTTTGAAGGTGAGGAGTGGGAGAGAAAGCTGGAGTATATTAAAGGTATAGATGCTGATCTGCCGGATGCGGATGTTGTTTTCTACCTTGATATTTCTCCTGAGGCCGCTAGGGAGAGGATGAGTGATAAGGATAAAGATATTCACGAGCAGGACTTTGAGTATATGAAGAAGTCGAATCTTAATGGTCAGAAGCTTGCTGAAAGAGAGGGCTGGCGCGTTATCGATGGTGAAAGAGGTAAAGACGAGGTTGAAGCTGATTTGAGAAAAATTATTGAAGAATTCCTCTAGGACTTCGAGATTCTGGAACCGTAAAGGTTATTAGACGTCCGGAACTTCAATTAGTGTATAGATGGCAGAAGAAGAGGATTCGGTCGAGGAAACTAACTCCGGAGTGAAAAAGAACGGCAACTGGAAGGAAATTGCCGAGTTCGGAGAGGAGGTTGAAGGCATACTTGAGGAGTCAGGATCTGACTCAGAGTCTATAGAGAAGTTCGGTGACTGGAGGCCTAAAGTTGAGGAATCTGAGAGCGATGTCAAGAGGAAGACTGTTGACGAAGCAGTTTTGAAGGAGAGAGAAATTGAAAGAGACAGTGAAGGAGTAAAGAAAGATCTTAAACAGGCCTCTGACAAGATGGCGGAAGCTGGAAAGAAAGCTGTCAAGAAAGAAGTTCCGGAAAAAGAAATAATTGAAGCCTCTTCTGAAGCAGCAAAACCTCTTTTCTCCAGAATTGCAGGCCTTCTGAGAAAGATTGAGTCTGTAATTTACTCCTGGATAACTCTCAGGTTTAATCCTTACTACCTGGATACTGAGGATTTCTCCGTTGATATTACTGATAAGAGGGATGGCGAGTTCGAGATGGATGTTGCTGTTCTTGAAGAGGAGAAGCGTGAAGGCCTCAAGGAAAAGTTCAGAGATGATGAGTGATGCAGGAGCTACTTTATGTTTCGGCGCTTGCAGCAGCAGTTTTCATGGGTATTTCTATAGGAGCTTCGACTGTTGCCTCGGCTTTCGGCCCGGTAAACAGTGCGCGTTCAGCTAATATTTTACGTTCAGCTCTTTTTGCAGGTTTCTTCGCCTTTCTGGGAGCTGTTACTCAGGGAGCAAATGTTACTGAAACTGTAGGATCAGGAATTATTGGCGGAGAGATTCAAACTATTCAGGCGGCCTTGATTCTTTTCGTAGCGGCAGGCCTTGTTATTGTCAGCGTTATGGGAGATTATCCTATGCCTACAGCATTTACGGTTGTAGGAGCGGTTATAGGTTCGGGCCTGGCGTTCGGAAATCCGCTACAGTATTCTGGAATAACAAAGGTACTGGGATACTGGCTGATTATTCCTTTCCTATCTCTAGGCCTCAGCTACAGCATTGCTAAAATACTGAGAAAATACGTGTCCAAAGAGGACTCAGAGGGAAAGCTTCGAATCCTTCTTCTGGTTACAGGAAGCTACGTAGCTTACTCGGCGGGAGCATCAGCAGTAGGACTTGCAGTAGGCCCTCTCACAGGATTAATTTCTTCTACAGGAGCTCTGCTCTTGATGGGAGGCCTGGCTATCTTGATGGGTGCCTGGCTGTACTCTCCAAGAATTATCCGGGCAATTTCCTTTGATTATTCGAATATTGGGCCTCGTAGAAGTGTTGCAGCTCTTGGAACAGCAGCAATACTGGCCCAGATAGGAATATTTTTCGGAGTTCCGATATCATTCAATGAAGCTGTTATTGCATCGGTCATTGGATCTGGGCTTGTAGAAGGAAAGGCCAACGCCGATATGGAGAAGATTGGAAGAACTGCTGCAGCATGGGTAGCAGCTTTCTTCCTTGCAATGATTTTAACTGCAGGAATAGGTCTTTTGATTGCCTAATTTTTGATGTCTGACTGGCCTGGCGGTAGTGATCTTATGATGTAGTCGAGGTCGAGTTCTTTGTCTTTTCCGAGGCCTGACTGTATTTTCTTGGCGATCTCTGATTTCTTGGTGTGGCCTGGTTCGAGGTTGATGTATTCTTCGCAGTGTTCGGAGATTGCGGTTTCTGGGCCGCACATTGGTACCCAGGTGTCTTCTATCTGGTATGCTCCTACTGAGGCCTCTACTGACATGTTTCTCATGTATTCTCTGTCCCCTCGGATTACGAATGCTCCTTTTCCGAGATACTCTCCTGACTCAGGGTTTTCTGTTACCTGTTCGGGATCTACGTAGTATACATCGTCTGCACCTATACCGGCTTTCCATGTCTTTGAAAACGTGACAGCGGCTTTCGCAGCTTCTTCACGAGTGGCCTCGCCGCAGTCCTGCCCATCTTTTACTACGACACTGGGTGCGCCGTCAAAGTCGGCGTGGAAGTACAGGTCGTTGTCTTCCATGTGTTTTTTGACCAGCATTTCGTTGGTCTGAGCGTCTCTACCTGCGATCACGAGGTAGTCTTCTGAGGATCGGAACCATCTGTATTTCTCGAACCATTTCTTGGATCTTTTCTGCGACTTATCCTCCATTTCTTCCTCATAGTCGAACTCATCCTCGCTGAGATCATCAATTTTCTCCTGAGTCTTCTCCAGGGCCTTTTCCACGCTCTCCATTTTTGATTCGGAGTCCTTGGCTTTATCGTAGTATGAAGAGGCCGTGGCTTCCAGATTCTGGCCGGGTCTTAATTTGATACTGTATCCGTCGACGCTGGCTGAGAAAAATTCTTCTCTCTCATTCAGAGAGTTAACATGCTCTGATAGCTCTGTTTCGGCCTCTTTCAGCTTTTCTTCAGTCTCCTTCCAGCCGTTTTCTTCAATGGATTGTTCGAGGCTTTCTTTTATTTTCTGAAGAAGCTGGTAGTTCTCATAGATTATCTCTGCTTTCTCACGGTTCTGTTTCGATGATTTCTGGAGGCCCTGGAGCTTTCTTTCCTGTTGTTCTTTCTGTGCTTCTAGTCCCTGTAGTTTTTCCTGGAAGGCCTCTTTCTTCTCTTTCTCTTTTTCCTGTCGTGTTCTTCTGTAGTAGTATTCGTCCAGCGCTTCCGAGAATGTCTCCATGTCCTCTCTGTCCAGATCTTCGTATTTTTCTAGAGGAAAGGGTGCTGCTCGTTCTGGCAGGTCCTCGGTGTACAGTACGGGTTTCAGGTCTTCCTGGCCTATTATTCTGTCTATTTGCTGTCTGAGCTCTTCCTTTTCCTCTTCCTCAAGGTCGCCGACTTCTGTGTCTTTTTCTATTTCTGCTCTCTGACAGATTTCTTCTGCGTACGTTCCTCCGAAGCTAAGTTTAGCTGCAATTTCCCGTACTATTTCCTCTTCTTCGTCCATAAGTGAGAAGTAGTCGTCTACTTCTCGTGGGTCTGCTGTTGGTTCTGGATATACGTATTCTTCTCCAACCCTGATTGATCTGTCAGCCCATTCCTGTTCTCTGAGAGCTCCTATTATCTTTCCTTCTTTCAGGAGGATGAAGTTTCCTTTTCCAAACATTTCTGCAATGAATTTTTTGTCTCCAGATTCTATTTCCAGTATTCTGTCGAATCCTCTCTGCTTTATTGAGTCTACTCGACCCAGGTGTTTTCTGAGTTCCATACAGAAGCCTGGAGGCCTTTCTGGGTTCTCTCGTTTGTATTTGGAGATAAAGCATCTGTCTGTTCCGATTACCAGTCTTTTCTTGTCTTCTCCTGGCACGTATACCTCTATTGTTAGTTCCTGCCCTCTCTGGTATACTTTCTGAACGAATCCTTCCTCCAGGTTGTTCAGTTCTTCCATGAGTATTGAGAGGTCTAGACTGGTTAGCTCCATAGAACTGGGTTTTGTTCCGAATTGTTAAATTAACAGGAATCTTGCTCTGTTGAGGTTATTCGATCATCTTCAACACAGCAGGGTTTATATTTGGGCTTTCACAAAATGCACTTGAACACCACATGTCGGGGGCGGAGGGTATTCTATCCCACTACATGTTGTATTTGGTGTTTTGTGCCAGATTTAGCTATACTTCGTTAAGAGGCAGGAAAAAATGAATTCCCAGAGGAGCTTGGAGAAAAGCGGCAGTCAGGAAAGACGAAAAACCATTCAGGAAATATTCGATCAGGCCTTGGATAACTCAGCTGCAGAACTTAAATCCCGGAGGCTTGCTGCCGAGGTAGATGAAAGTCTTGAAGAGAAGGCCTCTCAGAAGGAGATTTTTCAGGCCTGTCTTGAGGCCTCAAGATCTTATATAGGCGCTGATCCGGGTATGAGAGAGGTTGCGGCGGATATTTTCCTTCAGAAGGTGGATCTCGATGAAGAAGAAAGGTTCTTCGAAATGTATGTTGAGGAGTGTTCGCACGCAGGCCCTAGAAGCCGGTAGCTGCCGTTTTTCCCTTTTTTTTATTCCTCTATTTCCATGTCCTGGTCGAGGCCTTCTTTGAATTCGTCTACTGATTCGATGTCGAAGTAGTCGAGGAAGAAGTCTGATACGTCTAGTATTGCTGTGCGGCCGTCTTTTTCTTTTTCTACAAAGTCTCTGTTAACCAGTTCTTTTACGTGCTGATAGGCCCGGTTTCCTCTGATTTCTACAAGATCTGCTTGTTCAAGGGGTGCGTTGTAGGCTATGAGGCTGAGTGTTCTTAGCTGGCCTTCGTTGAGGTCCTGGTGTGGGGCCAGGTGGGATACGTGTTCCAGGTGGTCTTTTTTGACCTTGAGTTCGTATCCTGCGTCGGTTTCAATTAGTTCGAATCCGCGATGGTCGTTTTCCAGTTCTTCTCTGAATTCCTGGATCAGCATGTCTACGTATCCCATGCTTCCGAGGTTTAGTACGTCGGCTATTTCTTTGCTGTCGATTGGCTCCTCTGAGAGGTATAGTGCGGCCTCCAGTCGTGCCTTTTTTTCTTCCACTGTCTTTTTCACCTTCTAGTTTGTAACATAGTTTTCGTCCTCTCTAGGTTTTTCTGCTTCCGGCCTGACTTTAAGGTCGTCGAAGAATTCCTCCTGTATAACGTCTACTTTTCTGTCATTTTCAAGGTGGAGGATATGCTTGAACTTCTCTATTTTTTCTTCAGTATCGTTTGATTCAACAATTTTCTCGAACTCGACCTCTTCCTTGGTTTCCTCCGAGATCATTCCTTTTATCGTGTTGAAAAGCGAGTCAATTTTGTCTGTCAGGTCTTCCTCATCCATCTCGAAGACATCTTCCATTTCCGCCCTTTCGTTCTGCCTTTCCTGCCTTCTCTCCTTGATTTCAAGTGCTGAACGCAGAGAGTCCTTCAGTTCATCGAGCTGAACCCTTCTCTTCGGTTTAGCCTTTACTGGCATGTCAAGTTCAGGTCCCATTTCGAGGTCGGGGTTACGGCCCTGGTCTTCTTCTATCATTTCTTCGTCTTCAAAGGCCATTGGGTCTTCCATCATGTCTTCTTCCTGTTCTTCTCCGTCGTCAAAGTAGACTGCGGTTGCTTTCATCTTTAGAAGTGCTGCACATACTCTGATAGCGCGTGCAGGAACCTGTAGATCATATTCCTGCAGCTGGTCGATGTATTCCTTGTACCTGTCGGTAAGAACGCATATATCTACCTCTTCAGCAGGCATGTCTGCCGTCAAGGCCTCAAGTGTTTCTTCCCAGGGCTGTTCTGCAAGTATCTGAATATCGTACTGATCCATTGTTCCAACTCTTGCTGGCCCCTCTCCCCATCGAAAAATGAGGTATAGAACTTTTTAACTGATTGCCCTTTTTCAGGCATCTAGCTCGATACTTCTCATCTTTGTTACGCCATCACGCATTGATACTCCATAGGCCCTTTCTGCGTGTCTTACTGTGATGTCGTTGTGGCTGATGACTATGAACTGGTTGTCTTCTGCGTAGTCTTTCAGGAGTTCTGAGAGTTTTCTGGAGTTGTCTTTGTCGAGGGCTGCATCGATCTCGTCCATGATGTAGAAAGGACTTTCCTCGTATTCCAGGATCGCGAAGATGAATGAGATTGCGGTCATGGTCTTCTCGCCTCCTGAGAGCGATGAGATAATGTGAGGGTCTTTTCCTGGTGGTGCGACCTTGAACTGTAGGCCTTTGTTGATGTCGTCGTCTTCCAGCACAAGTTTTCCTTCGCCGCCCTCGAAAAGTTTCTCGAATATTCGCGTGAAGCTGGCCTGGATGTCTTCCAGAGTGTCCATGAATCTTTCTCTTTTCTCTGACTCGATTTCCTCTATCCAGTCCTCAATCTCCAGCTTTTCCTGTCTGATCTCCGAGACTTTCTCCTTGAATTCTTCGAATTCCTCTTTTTTCTCTTTGTATTCGTCGATCGCACGCATGTTAACCGGGCCCATCCCGTTCTGTTTTCTGACAATCTTCTTCTTTTTCTTCTTCAGGTCTTCCGGGGAGGCCTCCAGTGAGAGCTCGTCATCATCGTATTCGAAGTCTTCAAGATCTTCTTTTACATTTTCAAGCTCTGCTTTCAGGTTGGCCTTTTTCTGGCCTACGCTGTCGACTTTGCTTTTCAGTTTCTGTACTTCTGAGTATTTCTCCTGTCTTTCATCCCGTAGCTCCTGAAGATCGTCTCGTAGCTGCTTTTTCTCTTCTCGTAGTTCTTCATCGGTTTCCTGTTCCTCTTCTTTTCTTTCCTTCATGTTTTTGAGCTCGGCAATGTCTTTCTGCAGGTCTTTAATCTCGTCTTCGAGTTCCTCTTTTTCTTTCTCTTTTTTCTTTGGATCAAGTCTGCTGGAGGAGGAGCTGCTGGAGCTGGATCGGCTTCTTTTCTTTTTACCTCCTGTCATGGCTCCTCCACGGCTCATAATGTCTCCGTCAAGAGTTACGACTCTTACACCGTTAATATCTTTTACTGAGTCGAGGTCTTCTGCAATTAGAGTATCTGAGAATACGTTGCTGATAGCCTTGTCGAATTTTGAGTTGTTGTCAACTAGTTCGGATGCGTATCCGATTACTCCTTTTCTTTTCTTGGCCATCTGGGATTTTGCGGACTTGGATCTGTCCTTGATCTTGTCCAGCGGGAGGAATCTTGCTCTTCCGATGTTTTCTCTTTTCAGGTAGTTGATCATGTCGACGGAGGTCTGTTTGTCCTCTACAACCACGTCGTTCATGTGGCCTCCTGCTGCTGTCTGGATTGCCGTGGCAAATCTGTCTTCGTATGAGATCAGGTCCTGGAACATGCCGTTTACAGAATCGTTGTCCAGATTCAGTACTGCATCAACGGCCTTTGAACCTGTGCTGCGGCTGCTTTTCATTCGCTTCAGTTCTTTGATTGTTTCCTCCAGGTCCTTGATCTTATCTCTCTTGTTCTCGATCTTGCCTTCCTTTTTCTCAATTCTGTTCTGGAGGTGCTGGATGTCGTTGTCTCCTCCCTGACTCTCCTCTATCTCCTCTATTCTATCCTGTTTCTCGTCGATTTCCTCGTCAATCTCTTCAAGGTCTTCTTCAAGCTGTTCAATTTTCTCCTTCTTCTCCGAGGTATCTGTATTGATATTTGCAAGCTGGTTGGAGAGAGCTCTTTTTCTTACTTCAAGTATGGAGGCCTCAAGCTTGTCTTTTCTCTCATCCAGTTCTCTATATTTTATTGCGGCATCTTTCTGGTCTTCCAGGTTGTCAAGGTACTGTTTTTTCTCGTCAAGAAGTATTTCCTGTTCCTGAAGTTTTTGCTCTACTTCCTCGAGCTCTTCCATGGCCTCGTCTTTCTTGTCGTCGAACTCCTTTACTCCTGAGAGCTCATCTATTATTTCTCTACGGGCCTTTGGGCTTTGTTCCACGATCTCTGTGATCTGGCCCTGTCTTACAAAGTGGTATCCATCTGGGTCGATTCCTGCTTTTCTTGATATTTCATCTATCTTGCTTCTTTTGCAGTTTGTGCCCTGGAACTTGTACATTGAGGATCCGGCCCTCGTGATTTTCCGGCCTACAGTTACTTCTTCAGGACTTTCCTCTTCTTCGTCTTCGATGTATTCGTCGAATACTCCGGAAGAATTGTCCAGGTATACTGTTACATGTGCGTAGTCTGCCGCTGTTCTACTGTCGCCGCCGTTGAATATGAGTTGTTCAAGTTTTTCGGCTCGCAGCTGTGAAGATCTTTTTCCGAATACAAAACTTATTGCGTCCAGAATGTTGGATTTTCCGTTTCCGTTCTCTCCTACTACGGCTGTAAGGCCTTTGTAGAATGGTATGGAGGTTTTTCTCTGGAAGCTCTTGAATCCTTTACAGGTGACCTTGTTGATCTTTGTCTGGGCCTTCCTGCCTTCATCTTCTTTCTGCACGGTTTCTGTTTCTGCGGCCATAATACTACATTTTTTTGCGGTTTACTTGATTAAAAAGTGAGGTGTAGTAAGGCCCTTGGGTAGTTCGGGATTGTGTTGCTATCTGAACACGTGGAAATCTATTACCTGTGTCTGGTTCACTTCGGCTTCTGCAAGAGTAACTGTGTTATTTTCTCTGTTTGTCCACTTGAAAATCAGATGCCGCCTCTCTGTTCCGTTGTTGAATGTGATGTTGGTTACATTAAAACTGTCTCCAGACTTGATCTGCCAGCGAAACAAACCGGTTTCATTATCTGAAAGCAGTAAGGAGCTGTTTTGAACAGATTCATTCTTTGCAAGGCCAATTTCAGTACTCCTTGCTGTTCGCAGTTCTAATTTTCTGGTATTGAAAGTGCTGAACCTTCCCTCAGTAATGTTTACTTCTAAGTTATTCCGCTCCCGATCATAGTCTGTAACTGCAATCCTCAGATCCGGTCGATCCCTGCAGAGATGTTCTTCAAGCTTCTGCTTCCTCTCGGAGCTAGAGTTATCCAGCCTACTGCACATCGCCTGTTCCGAGTCACTTGAGCATGTGGTGTAGTACCAGGGGCTTGGTTTTGGGCCACAGCCGCCGTAGACGTAGGCCTTGCATTGACCTGTCACAGGGTTTTCTGCTGAGTGTGCGCTCCAGGCTAGACAGCTCTGTGAGGTGTAGAGAAATGTGAATGCGGTCAGGCCTGAGATCAGAAGAACTAGTATCATGGCTCCGGCCTTGATCCATCCTGTTTCGATGAATCTGTAGGCTGAAGCAATAAGTACGGTTATCAGAGATAGGCCTGCGAATCTTGATGCAAAAATGGTTATGCCTATACTGTTGAAGGATACCAGAAAAGAGAGTGCGATTCCTGTCCCCAGGATGGCTAGAAATGTTCTGTCCTCGCGGGCTTCTTCAAAATGCTCTCTAACTTTCACAGAGAATTATTTCTGTTTCGGCCTCTATAAAAGTTGGATATGTCTCTAAAATATGATAGAATAAATGAGAAAAGGTGATTTTTTATGGAGTTAGTCTCTCCGGTGTTCTTGGGAATAGTATTGCTTCTTTGACGTTGTCGAGGTCTGCGACCTGTTTGACAAGTCTGTCGATTCCGAGGCCGTATCCTCCGTGTGGCGGCATTCCGAACTTGAAGCTTTCGAGGTAGAAGCTGATGTCTTCTGGGTCGATACCTTCTTCTTCGATTGCGGCCATCAGTCTTTCCATGTCGTGTTCTCTCTGTCCTCCTGATGCTAGTTCAAGGCCTTTGTAGATGAAGTCGAATCTTCTGGAGCTGTATTTGTCTCCTTCACGGGCTTCCATGTAGTAGAATTTTTCTCCTGGGTAGCCGATGACGAAGAATGCTGGATGGCCTTTTTCTTCGAAGTGTTCGCCTAGAAGTTTTTCTCCTTTGGTGTCAAGGTCTTCTGGGTCTTCTGGTTCGTGGTCGTATTCTTCTTTGAGGATTTCTCGGGCCTCTTCGAAGCTGATTCTTGGGAAGTCTTCTTCAGGTACTGTCAGGTCGACTCCCAGTGTTTCCAGTTCGGCTGCGGCTTTTTTCTCTACTTTCTGCAGTGTGTGTTGGAGTGATTCTTCGAGTACGTCCATTACGTCGTCTTGGCTGTCGATAAATGCGAGTTCGACGTCGAACATGGAGATTTCTGATACGTGGCGGCTTGTTGCGAATTCTTCTGCTCTGAATGCTGTTCCTGTTTCATATACTTTGTCGAATCCTGCTGCCATCAGCATTTGCTTGTATAGCTGCGGGCTCTGGCTTAGGAAGGCTTCTTCTCCGTAGTAGACTACTGGGAAGAGTTCGGCTCCTCCTTCTGCACCCATTTTTGCGATTGTAGGTGTCTGAATGTTGATGTAGTCGTTGTTGTCGAACCAGTTCTCCATTGCGTCTAGTAGGTGTGATCTCAGTGAGAAGATTGCGTGTTTCTCAGGTCTTCTGAGATCCATGAATCTGTTGTCCATTCTTGTGGACATTTCTGATTCTACTTCGCTGGAGATGTCCATTGGAAGAGGTGATTCTGCTTCTCCGATTATTTTGAGTTCTTCAGGGTGGAGTTCTCTGTCTCCAGGAGCCTGATCATTTGACTGTACTACACCTTTGGCCCAGATAACGTCTTCTTTTCCGATATTCTGCGCATTCTCGAAGAGTTCCTCGTTTTCGTCTTCTTTGAATGTTAGCTGGATCTGGCCTTTTCTGTCTCGCAGGATTACGAATGTGATTCCTCCGAGATCTCGAATCTCGTGAGCCCATCCGGATACAGCGACTGTCTCGCCGTCCTGATCGGCTGTAACTTCGTTGGTGTAGGTTCTTTCAATCATTTTATATCAACAGTAGAGAGTTTCCGAGATGAATTTTTTATGCGCTTCCCATTGTAAAAAGCAGAGATGCAAGGATCACAGTGAAAGAAACAGTGAAGCCCAGAAAAGTCTCCAGAGGGGTATGTCTACCAAGCTTTATCCTGGACCAGGCCACCAGCCCTGAGAAAATGAGGAACAGAATTCCATATCCTGGTGAAAGGCCTGTGAATACTGCTGTTAGTACGCCCATGCCGGTGAGGTGGAGGCTGATCTTTACCTTGCTGTTAATGAGGTAGTTTATGATTCCTACTGCGATTATTCCAGGGTAGAGGCCTGCTATTATTTCTGGGCCGTTGAAGTGGTGTGTTGCTACTGCAGTAATTGTTAGTAGGAGTATTGAGAGGATGTAGAACATGTCTCTATCGGCCTTCGTGTTCATGTTAAGTTCTCTGTATTTTGGCATGGCCAGCACCCCATAGATTACTGCTGTCAGTATTGAGATTGGAAGTACTGCGAAGTAGAATATTTCTTTTAGAGGAAGACCAAACATGTAAAGGGCCAGTATGGCGCCTGGTATTTCGATTATTGCCGGGTGGAAGATCTGTGAAAGTCTGTATGCTACCTGTTCTTTCTCCATTCTCTGTTGAAGTTTTAGTTGAGACAGGCCTTATTAAGTTCACTTTTTGATTTTGATGTACTGCGATGATGAGGACTTTTTCGACATCGTCTGATCCTCGAAAAGAGGAGTGATGACTCTTGAACACCTCTGAGCACTGTTTTTCAGGTTCTTAAGGCCTTTTTCTCTGTTTTCCTGGTGGAGGCAGTATTTTTAATAAGCAGCTAAATCCAGTTACTCTATATGGACTCGGAACAGGATCAGCTTTACGTCAAACTAGATGGATACAGAGAACTTCTTAATGACCTAGACTCCGTGGAGAAGACTATTACTAATATTGAGGAGGCCATGGAAGTTCTGAGACAGGTAAGAAGCGTAAAGCAGACAGCTATTGATACAGTTAATGAGAATATTGAGCACTTGAATAATGAACTGGGAGAGGTAGCTGGCCAGATGCCTGAGCTTGAGGACAACGTGCCGGCTGACGAACTCGATGATCGTCAGAGCGCTGGAGGCCAGCAAGTAGTACAGCAGCAGAGCAATGACTTCGGCCAGGAGCAGAGCTTTTCCGAGGATCAAGGCCCTGAATTAGATAACTCTATTGACGAGCTTCGTGATGAACTGGATGATCTTCAGAACGAGCTTTCAGGCCTGAAATAAATAACAAATTTTTCTCTCATATCTTTCTATAGAATTTTTGTCGTTGTAGTTTTCTGTTAGAGGTAATAGTTTTTGCCGGGGACAAGATTTGAACTTGCGAACCCCTGCGGGAATGGATCTTGAGTCCATCGCCTTTGGCCACTTGGCTACCCCGGCAAGTTGTAGAACTGGTTGTAGAAGAAAATTTGCTGTAGAAACTTTTTGAATATATTTTTCTATGAGAATCTGATGCTCTGTCTTTCGCCAACGCTTTCTGGGCTTGGGCTTACAATGTTGTATGCCGGATCTCTGATCTCTGCAAATCTTCCGCATTCCGGACATTTGGTGTATCCGTCGTGATCTTCCTCTGCTTTCTCCGTGAATCCGCAGCCGCAAGTTACGACAGGATCGATGTTCTCAACTTCTAGATCGATTCTTTCAAGAATTGTGCCCTGTGTAAAGTATCCGAAAAGTGTTTCAAACTGTTCAGGGCTGCAGACGCTACTGTTAACTTCGATATGGGCCTCTCCGTTCGTGGAGGTTCGAGATAATTCCTGCATTACGTTAATTAGTATGTTTCCAAGCTTCTGCATTTCTTTCTTTTACACCTTTCAGGCATCGATTAACCCCCTTCTCCCCACGTATCTATACAATCCTCAACAACCTTATTTAAATTAACGACTGATCGGCCCGAAAAAAGGGACTGTTCACGAGAACCTTAAACAACTCAGAGACGGTTTTTAAAATCTGAAAAAAGCTCTGAACTTTGCAAGTATTCTTTATTAGCGAAAAAAGCCTGGAAAATACGATCTAGTTGATTTTAACTTTACTACATCTGTAAAAACATCTTTAGACAGAAATCAGGATTTTTAGCGGGGCGTGGATTTGAACCACGGACCTCCGGGTTATGAGCCCGACGAGCACTCCTGGCTGCTCCACCCCGCTTTTCCGGTTAGTATAAACTTTTCAGATTGACAATCTTTTAAACCATAACCTTCCGAAGTTTTAATCTATGGCCAAGGTTCTAGGAATCGACGAGGCAGGAAGAGGCCCAGTAATAGGCTCAATGTTTGTAGGAGGGTTTCTGATAGAGGAAAATGATATTGAGAAAATTGAAGAGCTAGGAGTAAAGGATTCGAAAAAGCTCTCTGAGAAGAAAAGAGAATCAATCAGAGATCAACTTGAAGAGTATGGAGAGGCCTTCCTGAAAGAGGTTACTGCTGAGGAAATAGATGAGCTTAGAGGAGTAATGTCGTTAAATGAGATAGAAGTCAAGGCCTTTACTGATGTTATTGGAAGGACTGAGGCTGATAAGGTGATTGTTGATCTGCCGGAGCCGAATGCTGAGAGGTTTATCAACAAGTTGAAGGATCAGCTTCCTGATCGTTTTGGAGGTGTGGAGTTTGTTGCAGAGCACGGTGCTGACGATACTTTTCCGGTTGTCTCCGCGGCCTCTATTGTTGCAAAGTCTGCGAGAGAGACCCACATCGAGGAATTGAAGCAGAAGTATGGCTATGATTTTGCGTCCGGTTATCCGCATGATTCTCCTACTACAGAGTTTCTGGAGAAGTATGTCGAGGAGAAAGGAGAGCTTCCTCCGGAGACCAGGAAATCCTGGAGTACTGCTGAGAGAATTTTGAAGGAGGCCTCACAGAAAGGCCTTGGAGACTTTTGATGAGGTAGAACTGTCCACCTGCTTCGTTTGGCAGTGGCAGGAAGGCCTCGGTGATTTCTGATAACAAGTCTAAAAATTTCCGGGTATTAATTCTATTTTATGATTACCGCAAAAATTACTGACAGTTCTGTCAAGGTATGGGATGAAGAAGATGCCGAGGAAGTTCACAGCGAGAAATACTATGGGAAGCTGATGGATGATGGCCGTCTGGAGCTTTCTTTTTCCGAGGCCTTTCATCTTTTTGAGAGAGATGAGATCGAGATTGAGGATGAGTCAGGTGAAGGCCTTGAAAGAGAGGAGGTTTTCCAGAAGTTCTGTGATATCGATGAGGAGTTCGATCAGAAGTATACTGTTTACTCCGATCTCCGTGAGAGAGGTTATATTGTGAAGAGCGGTTTCAAGTTCGGATCTCATTTCAGAGTTTATCCGCGAGGTGTTAATCCTTATGCAGAAGGTGAGAAGAGGGATAGGCAGCACACAAAGTATCTTGTTCATGCTGTTCCCGAGAATCATACAATGAGTTTCCAGGAGATGTCTCGTGCAGCTAGACTTGCTCAGAATGTCCGGGCGACAATGCTCTGGGGAGTAGTTGACTCAGAGAACGACGTCACTTACTACGAAGTTGAAAGAACAACTCTCTAGAATCTTGCAACTTCAAAAAAACTGTTCTTTCTACCATATCTCTCTTTCAGTTTCTTGCCGTACCACAGGCCTACTAGCAGTCCGGTGAGGTGGGCTGAGCTTGCGAAGAAACCGATTACTGGCAGGGTTACGCCTCCAAGTTTGAACAGGAGATTGATTGCTTCCAGGCCTCCAAATGCAAGTACTGCTGTTCTAATCTTCATAGGGATAAAGAAGTACAGCAGAACTTCGGCTTCTGGGTAGAGCATTGCGACAATTCCAAGGAATGCAATGACTGCTCCTGAAGCTCCTACAGCAGGACTCAGGGTAGGCATGCCTCCAACTGTAGGCCCGTACATGTAGTACAGAATATTTCTGAACAGTACGAATCCTATGCTTGCTGCCAGGCCTGATATTACGTAGATTTTCAGTGTTTCTCTGGAACCGATTGTTTTCTCTACCACTGATCCGAAAAAGTAGAACGTCACCATGTTCGCGAACAGGTGGAAGAAGCCTGAGTGCAATAGCATCACTGTCAGCAATGTCCATGGCTGTTTAATCAGCGTGCTGTTAAGCATCTGCTGGCCTGTAGCTGCGTTGATTGCATCGACAGCAGCCTGAGATAGCGCTGGTGAAAGCTGCATAAAGTTGACGTAGGCTGTCGAGGCCTGAAGTAAAAATGATAGTACTGTTACTGCAATTATTCCGTAAGTGGCATTGTTTTTGATCGTTCTGACTGCATCTCTTGCCAGCGATGATTTAGGTCTCTTAGGCTGGCCTTTGTGGGTTTCCTGTTTCAGTTTCTTTTCCTCAAACCATTTACGAGTCTCTTCCTTCTCCTGCTTAACTCCTTTCTCAAGGCCTTCACAGTCGTGGTTCTCAGGAAGACGGTGCTCTGAACAGAACTTATCATTACAGTAGCGACATGTAAATGTCATCGCTTTCTTTCCACATTTCGAGCACTCGCCCATGAAAAGGCCTTACTCAAGTATCTTTTTATCAATCTTCATCGCTCAACGACTCAACTATTCCGCTCATATCGCCGTTAAAACTTTCATGCCAGCTCTCAGCGTAACCTTCTGGATCAAAACAAGGATTTCTTCTGTCATAGGCCTCATCGTATGCTTCTGCATAAGAGGCCGCATTTTCAAAGCTCTCAAAGTATTCTTCAACATCTTCAGCTACTTCTAAAACATTTTCACGGTATCTTCCTTCAACAAGCCCGTTTTCGATATCCTCCACTACATCCTTAATAGACATGTGTAACCAACCACATCAATTTTTAGGCCGGCCTAAACTTAAAAAAGAGATTGGAGCAGGGTATCGAATTTATGATAAGGCTGAAGAAAAAAGGAGGCCTGAAGGCCTCTAGAGGTATTCTGCTAGTTTGCTGATCTCTACACGTTCCTGTTCTGTGGAGTCTCTGTCTCTGACTGTTACTGTTTCTGGGTCTTCCTCAAGTGTCTCATAGTCGACTGTTACACAGACAGGTGTACCTACTTCATCCTGTCTTCTGTAACGCTTACCGATGTTTCCGGTATCGTCATACTTGACTGAGAATCCCTGATCTCTCAGCATGTCAGCTACGTCTCTGGCCTTCTCTCCCAGGCCTTCCTTATCCATAAGAGGGAAGACTGCAACTTCTGTCGGGGCAACAGACTCGGAAAGATGCAGCACAGTCCTCTTCTCATCGTCTACTTCGTCCTCATCGAATGCGTGGGCCAGAACGGTGTAGACAATTCTGTCAATACCGAATGAAGGCTCCACTACCTGAGGAAGGATGTGCTCTCCGTTCTCGGTAACTTTCTCAACAGAGAAGTTGCACTTGTCCGAAGGAACAGCATATTCCTCGCCGTCAACCTCTACAAGAACCTTGTCGGCCTCAAAGGCCTCAGGCTCTTCTTCAGCAAGGGCTTCCAGTTTCTCCTTAATTTTTCCGGCTTTATCGCCGAACTCTGGGCCTAAATAGCCCATGTCTGGACTGACAGTGTTTTTCTCTACTGTCTTCGGCTCGTCGTACTCTTTGAAGATGGTGTAGTCGTCACGACTGTACTGGTTGTGCTTTTTCAGGTCGTAGCAGCCTCTGTAAGCGAAACCGGTGATCTCAATCCAGTCACCATCAACATGAGATTCAGCATCCCAGCAATCAGAGGCGTAGTGGGACAGCTCATCGTTCTGATGCTGTCTGAAACGGAAACGCTCCATATCGATGCCGATAGACTCGTACCACTGCTTTGCGATACCGAGATAGTATGCAATCCAGTCGGACTCAACTACCTCATCGTCAACAGCTTCTTTGACTGTCATCTTGACAGCTTTGCCGTCTTCCTTGTCCTGCTCCTTGCGAGAGTAAAGCTTCAGCTCTACATCCTCGACATCCTCTATCGGAGGCCTATCTTCGTCAGGATCAATAAAGTGCTCAAGCTCTGCCTGAGTCAACTCTCTAACCCTTACAAGGCCTTTTCTCGGCGAAATCTCGTTCCTGTAGGCCTTACCTATCTGGGTAATACCGAATGGAAGCTGATTCCGTGCGTACTCCTTCAGTCTTGGAAACTCGACGAAGATACCTTGAGCTGTCTCTGGCCTGAGGTAGCCTGGCTGGCCGCTTCCAGGACCGATAGAGGTTTCAAACATCAAGTTGAAGTCTTCAACCTTTACTCCTGTCAGCTCCTCGCCGCAGCTCGGGCAGACAAGGTTATGTTCCTTGATCAGCTCTTCAATTTTCTTATTGGAGAAGGCCTCTGCCTCGTCGATTTCAGTATTGTCTTCTACCAGATGATCTGCTCTACTGGAGGTTCCACATTCTGGACACTCGATTATCATGTCGTCGAAAGTATCCAGGTGGCCTGATGCCTCGAAAACTGCCTCGGGCATGATTGTCGGGGCCTCGATCTCTCTGTGGCCCAGGCTCTGTGAGAAAGTTTCTCTCCAGCTGTTCTCAACGTTTCTTTTGATTTCTGCTCCTTCTGGGCCGAAGGTTTGGAAACCTGCAGCACCGCCGTATGCCTCTGAACTCTGGAAGAAGAAACCTCTCCTCTTCGATAGCTCAGAAAGCTTTTCCGTAAGGGACTTGCTCATGCAGAAACACCTGAACTGGAAATTTTTATAGCAGAAGCTAAGATTTTAGAATTGTCGTAAATGCTATCGTGTGGCTGCCGTAAACGGCAGTCCAAAACGTCCACCTTTCATTGTATCTAAACCTTCTGACCAGATTCTTAAATACTGCTTGGAAACCTTAAAAACGATCGAAGTATTACATCGTAATACGGCGCTATGAACTCTATAGAAGACATCGATGTAAAGGGCCAGAAACTACTTCTCAGAACAGATCTAAACCTTCCTGTAGAGGACGGAGAACCTCAGAAAACAGTAAGATTCAGGAGATATCTGAAAACAATTGAAGAACTATCTGACAGAGGAGCGAAAACAGTGATTATGGCCCATCAGGGAAGGCCTGGAAGAAACGACTTCCTATCTCTTGAAGAACACGCCGAAATACTCTCAGAATCAATGGATAAAGAAGTAGAATTTATTCCAGGTTTCTTCGGATCAGAACTATCCAATACTGTCGAAGAAATGCAGGAAGGAGATGTAGCGCTTATAGAAAATGTAAGATTTCTTTCAGAAGAACTCAGAAATGCATCTCCGGAACAACACGCTCAGGACATATTTGTGAACAAGATGGCTCCAGAATTTGATATCTACGTAGATGATGCATTCTCAGCAGCACACAGATCTCACGGATCTATGGTGGGATTCACAGAAAAACTTGATTCATACGCAGGTCCTGTCATGAAAAACGAACTGGAAAGCTGCGGAAAAGTCCGAGACGAATTTGAAAATGGCCTGCTGGTGCTTGGAGGAGAAAAACCTTCGGACCTGATAGGCATCATGGAGGAAATGATCGAATCAGTCGACAAAGTACTGATGGGAGGAGTACCTGGAGAACTAGCACTGATGATACAGGGCCACGAACTCGGAGAAAAAGCAGAATGGATTCAAGAACACGGCTTCGACTCCAAAAAAGACGAACTCAAGGAAATGCTCGAAAACTACAACGAAAAAATAATCCTGCCAGAAGACGTCACAACAGAATCAGGAAACTACAAAGTAGGAGAAGTACCAGACGAAATGACCTGGGACATCGGCCCAGAAACAGCAGAAAACTTCGCAGAAGAAATCAGAAATGCAGAATCTGTGGTAATGAAAGGCCCTATGGGCGCATTCGAAGAACATCCGGAAGGAACCAGAAAAGTAGTAGAGGCAATGGCAAAATCGGAGGCCTATACGGTGCTTGGAGGAGGCCACACTTCCTCACTAGTCCAGAGATTTGGATACGAGCTTGAAGATTTCTCACATGTATCAATTGCTGGAGGAGCTTTCGTAAGATATCTGAGTGGCGAGAAACTAGCTGCCGTAGAGGCCCTGAAATAGTCAGAAAATATTTTTTAATCCTTCTTCCAAATTAAATGCCGTATGAAAGTAGTGAAGAAAGGAGAAGGACAACCAGAATATACTGTCCTAGGATCAATACACGGTGACGAGCCCGCAGGAAAGAAAGCTATCGAAAAATTTCTCTCAGAAGAAAGAGAGTTCAAAAAACCGGTACAGTTCATAATAGGGAATGAAAAAGCGCTTGAAGCGGATGAAAGATATCTTGAGGCCGATTTAAACAGATCTTTTCCTGGAGACAGCAGCTCAGAACTTCACGAGGAAAAGCTGGCCTCTAAAATTCTCGAAAAAGTAAAAGGCACCGAGCTACTAGATATACACACTACAAGATCCTATCCTGTGCCTTTCGCAACATGTTCTACTCTAGAAGAAGAGAAGGTTCTTGATCTGGTTAGATCTACGGGAGTCAAGGAGGCCGCATACTTCTCGAAGGATCAAGGAAATATTACAGAGCATGTGGATGGTGTTGTGGTTGAAACAGGATACCAGAAAACAGAACAGGCCGCAGAAAATGCCCTAGGAGTAATCAAAAACTTTCTGATCTGCCAGGAAGCAATAGAAGGAAAGGGCCGCAGATGCAACCCTGAATTCTTCGAAGTAACTGATAGAGTTGATGGAGACTGGAACTTCAAAGCCGAGAACTTCAAGAAGGTAGAGGAAGGCGAGGCCTACGCTGAAAAGAAAGGTGCAGAACTGGAGGCCACAGAAGAGTTCTACCCGGTACTCATGTCAACAAACGGGTATAATGGCACACTAGGATACAGAGCCCAGAAGAAAGAAATTTAATACTGGGCCTCAACTTTTTCTTATGGCTCAGAAAGGTGGACGTTTTTGGCCTACCGCAAAATAATTCTCTGAGCCCTAGCTACATGCAAATCTCTTCTATCAAAAATATCTCCTGGCAAAAATATTTCCATAACGCAAAACTATTCTAGCAACTCCTAAGGATGTTTATCTAGCTCTAGCTGTGCTTATTTCAAATCTTAACGCTCTTTAACTTATTTAAAGCTTCTCTGCTCTTTTTTGCTTACGTGATTTGACTTATGGAATCAGAAGAAAACTATTCGACATCGGAAGCCCGAGAACAGGGTGGACGTTTTTGGAAACCTTGAGATAGAGGTACATCAAAACCCGGAAGAATTTCTAGACGGCAACCCTGAAGCCGAAGAACAACTTGTAAACGTAGCACAAAACGCATTCTCCAAGGAAGGCGTGCCGACAGACGACGACGCCCGCGCACACCTAAGAGTGCCGACCCTGGTCACAGCAAAGGACGAAGACGACAACTACGTAGCATTCTCCGGCCTATCCAGAATGGATGACACAGTATACGAGGTAGGTCTCGCAGTAGACCAAAGTCTACAGGGCAAATGCGTTGGTAGCACGTTGCTCAGTAAAGGAGTGATGGAGGAGGCCGAAGGCGATGAAATATTCGGCTACAGAACTCAGAACCCGAACATGTACGCCTGCGCAGACAACTGCTTCGAAGTATACCCACAGCCAGAGGATCATGAAGAGATGATGGAAGAAGTACAGGCCCTGGGAGAAGCAATAGACGACGAAAAAGAGATGGAAGGCCCAGTCATGAAAGAAGCTTACGCAGATATCTACGATGGGGGCATGTACTCTGAAGTACCGGAAAACAGTGACTTCCAGGAATTTATGTATGGAGAAGAAGGCCTCAACATGTCATTCGAAAACGGAGATGCACTCGTAGTAGCAGGAGAAGTATCGGAATCAGAGGCCGCACACAGCCTCGCAAGAGCAGCAAGAAAATCCGACTACGAATTCACAGAAAGAGGTGAGAGAATCGCATGAAACCCGAAGAACTAACTCAGGAACTCGTAAAACTTCGAACAGTCGAAGGAAACACTGAAGAAGTAGAGAAAGGCCTTCAAATAGTAGAAAGAGAACTACTAGGCAGCTTCGAAGTACAGAGATTTGAGAAAGAGGGAGAAAAATCGCTGCTGGCCACAAGAGGAGAACCAGAAATTCTCCTTCACGGCCATATAGATGTAGTAGAAGCTGAAGAATCTCTATTCAATCCTGAGGAGAGAGAAGGTAAAATTTACGGCAGAGGAACTGCTGACATGAAGGCCGGAATCGCATGCATGATAAAAACACTACAGGAGGCCGAGGTCTCAAACATAGGCCTATTGATAACTTCAGATGAGGAAAGAGGAGGATTCAATGGAACAGGTCACGTCTTGGAAGAGACAGGAATCGAACCAGAACTAGCTATCTCAGCGGAGCCAGATGATTCCGGCCACTTCCCTTCAATAGTCACAAAACAGAAAGGAGTGCTTCAACTAGAACTCAAGGCCTCAGGGAAGAATGCACACGCCTCAAAACCTGAAAAAGGAGTTAACGCAGCAGAAAAACTACTTCAGGGATATAGCAAGTTTAAGGAAAACTTTGATCACAGCGCAGAGTTCCCAACGACGATCAGCCTGGGAAATATGTCGGCAGAAGGCCCGGTAAACCAGATCCCAGATGAAGCAGTTATGCAGGTCGATATCAGGTACTCAAAACAGTATCCTGCAGAGGAAATCTTGGGAGATCTGGAACAAATTCAAGGCCTTGAATACGAAGTGCTTGCGAAAGCACCGATGCTGGAAACTTCAAATGAAAACAGGCTAGTAAAGGCCCTGAAAAAGGAATCTGAGAAAGTCGCTGGAGAGACACAGTTCCGTAAGGAGAACTTCGCCAGCGATATGAGGTTTTTCACTGAGAAAGGAGTTCCTGCGGTCTGTTTCGGCCCTGAAGGATACAATCTTCACGCTGAAGATGAGTATGTTGAAGTTGAAAGCATGGAAATTTACTGTGAAATCTTGAAAAACTTTCTACAATCAGAGTTGAAGTAAGAGGACGATCAAAAATGCCAGATATTGACCCATGGGGCGACGTAGAAGTCGGAAACTACTCCGAAAAAATGGATAAATTCGGAATTGAACCAATCGAAGAAGTAGCGGACAGAATGCCAGACCACAGATTCATCCGCAGAGGAATAATATTCGGCCACAGAGGCCTTGACGAATTCCTGGATGCTAGAGAGGAAGGAGATGAATTCGCAATGATGACCGGAATCATGCCGTCAGGAGTATTCCACTTCGGCCACAAATGCGTCGTCGACCAGATCAAAATGTACCAGGAAATGGGCGCACAGGTCACAATAGCAGCAGCAGACATAGAAGCATACAACACAAGAGAAATGAGTCTGGAAGAGGCCCGAAAACTCGTCGTAGAGGAATACCTGAAAAATTATGTGGCTCTCGGAATCGATCTGGAAGATGTAGACTTCTACTTCCAGTCCAAGGCCGGAAATAATCACCTGGCAAGAGCTGCAACATTCGGCCGCTACCTCACACAGAACGAAATGGAGGCCACGTACGGTTCTGCAAACCCTGGAAAAATGTCCGCAGCACAGGTACAGTACGCAGACATCCTCAGGCCACAGTTCCCGGAAAACGGAGGCCCAAAGCCAACAGTTGTGCCTGTAGGAGTCGATCAAGATCCTCACATAAGATTAACCAGGGATGTGGCAAGAAAGTACCGTGATCAGGACTTCCAGAAACCTGCTTCAACCTACAATAAATTCATGAGAGGCCTGCAGGGAGGAAAAATGTCCTCCTCCAAACCAAAAAGCTACATCGCACTGACAGATGATATTGAAGATGCCAAGAGTAAGATCGACCAGGCCAAGACAGGAGGACAGGACTCACTGGAAGAACACAGAGAAAAAGGCGCCGACGTCGAAGAAGACATGGTCTTCGAACTACTGGCCTTCCACCTCATCAAAGACGACGAAGAACTCGCAAGAATCAGAGATGAGTACGAATCAGGAGAAATGCTGTCCGGAGAACTCAAACAGATCGCAAAAGACAAACTAGAGGACTTCCTGAAAGAACACCAGAGAAAAAGAGAGGAGGCAGCTCCACAGGTTGAACAGTACATAGAGGAGAACTTCGAGTTCGATATCAACCCGGAGGCCTGAACAGTTAAAGGCCTCTAAAACTACATTTCTCTTATGTTGCCGGAGCTTATTCTGAGAGAGGAAAAACAGGGAAGCCTCAAATACGTAACGCTCCTAGGCCTTCTCTCAGGGCTCACAGGCTACGGAATAGCAAAATTCATTTTTCCCGGCCAGACCGACGTTCTCTCAGTAGTATTCGCCTCAATTCCGCTCGTATTTCCGTTGACGAAAGTTTTCCTGGAAGACGAGGAAAATGGGAGGCCGCATACTGACGAGGTAGAATTCTACGGAACACTATTCCTCGGCCAGTTCATAGCTTTTCTAACACTGGGGCTTCTCAGGCCTGAAGATTTCTCAATGCAGACTGCAGTATTCAGCGAACAGATGACACAGCTAGGCCTTACAGGAAACGCAATACTGCCTGACGTCTTCTTCGTCGTAATCTCCAACAATCTAGTACTTTACCTGTCAATTTTCGCAGTAGCAGCAGTCATAGGTTCTGCAGGAGCATTCATACTCACATGGAATGCCTCGGCCCTTGGAATATTCATGGCACACCTGATCGCAGAGCTCAGAGGATTCTCAGAAATACTGCTGGGCGCAGGAAAAACACCCTCTCCAGTAGCATACGTACCACATGCCACACTGGAAATGGCAGGATTCGCAGTAGCAGGAATCTGCGGAAGCCTTGTATCAGCCGCAGTATACAGAGAACACTTCGACACAGACACCTGGAAAGACCTCACCAAACTGTTTGTCGGCGGCCTACTTCTCATACTGGTCGCAGCACTTCTCGAATCAGCCTGAATAAATCTATTTAAGATTCGACTCAGTAAAACCCGACTGTGAAACTCTCAAGCCAGGCCATAGACATACTTGAACAGTTGAAAAAACACGGACGAAGAACTGTAGAGGAACTGGAAAATGAAGGATTCGACCAGTCAATGGTAAACCGTGCTGCAATAGAACTACAGGACAAAGGCCTAGCAGAAGTAGAGGAAGAAGAAACAGTAACACGCTACCTAACGGAGACAGGAAAAAAAGTAGCAGCAGAAGGCTCACCAGAACACAAACTAATTGAAAGAGTAGAAGAAGGAGACAAATCGCTCTCCAAACTCCAGGACCTCAACCTCGACGTTGCACTGGGAAAGGCCCGACAGAAAAACTGGATAGAAATACAAGGAGGCTCAGTAGCCCTCACAGATAAAGGGAAAAACGCACTGGAAGAAGACGACCTCAAGAAAAGACTAAATGAGGAGGACTTCATGCAGGTCCACGAAGACAGAGGCCTTGTAGAAGCAGAAATAGAAGTAACAAGAATACTGGTCCTAACAGAAAAAGGAGAAGACCTGGAACTTGAAAAAGTCGAAGAAGACTTCAACGTAGAGGCCCAGGTACAGACACCAAGGATAGGTAAAAAACACTTCTACAAGGAAATCCTCGACTTCGCACAGGAAAAATTCGTGGAAATGGGATTCCAGGAAATGACAGGAGACTTCATAGTGCCCAGCTTCCTAAACTTCGACGCACTGTACACCGCACAGGACCACCCAGCCAGAGACCTCCACGACACATTCTTCATGAAAACACCTGAGAAATCCGACCTTTCAGAGTACGGAGACAAAGTGCAGCACGTTAAAGAAACACACGAAGACGGCTGGACAACAGGATCCAAGGGCTGGGGCTATGACTGGAGCGAACAAGAGGCCTCAAGAAACGTACTCAGAACACATACAACCGCAGTCAGCGCAAGAAGACTGCACGAAATCGATATTAACGAAGAGGAACTGCCTAAAAAGCTGTTCTGCATAGGCAGAAACTTCAGGAACGAAACAGTAGACAGAACACACCTCCCAGGATTCATACAGCTAGACGGAATCGTGGTAGGCAAAAACCTGAACTACAGAAACCTCAAAGGATACCTCAGCGAATTCTTCGAAAAAATGGGGTACGAAGAGTTCCGACTAATCCCATCATACTACCCATACACAGAAATGAGCACAGAAGTACAGGTATACGACGAGGAAGAAGACGAATGGCTCGGAATGGGAGGCGCAGGCCTCTTCAGACCAGAAGTAGTCAAACCAATGCTAGGATTCGAAGCAACAGTACTAGCATGGGGACTAGGCCTAGGAAGAGTAGCAATGAAAGCAGCAGAAATTGAAGACATCAGAGAACTTTACAGAAATGACATAGAAATACTTGAGGAAACTCCAAAATGGAGGCCTCACAACGGAGGAGAACAATAAATGGCCAACTTGGAGATAGACAAAAGAGAATTCGACCAACTTGTAGGAGAAAGCATCGACAACCAGAAAATGATAGAAGAAGGCTCAATGCTGGGCGCACACTGGCACCGTATCGAAGGAAACGTATGCGAAGTAGAAACATACCCAAACAGGCCAGACCTACTATCTGTAGAAGGCCTTGCCAGAGCATACAGAGGATTCTTCGACATTGATACAGGAAGAGAAAAATATGACATACAGAAAGGAGATCTCAAGGTAGAAGTCGATGAATCAGTAGAAGATGTCCGGCCTCACATCGGGGGTGCAGTAGTCAGAGGTCTCGAACTCTCAAAAAAGAAGATTAACGGCCTGATCCAGCTACAGGAAAAAATGCACGAAACAATGGGCCGCAGAAGAGACAAACTGGCGATAGGCCTGCATGACCTCTCCACAGTAGAAGCGCCGTTCACATACAAAGCTGTAGAACCGGAAAAAGTCTCATTCAAACCGCTGGAATACGATAAACACATGCAGCTTGGAGAAATTCTGGATGAACACGAAAAAGGCCAGAAATACGCATGGATTCTGGAAGACGAGGACAGATACCCGATAATTGAGGATTCTGAAGGAAAAGTGCTCAGCTTCCCGCCAATAATCAACAACCAGCTGACAGAAGTAGACTCCGAAACAACCGATATCTTCATCGACGTCACAGGAAAACACAGAGAAACAGTGATGAAGGCCCTCAACATCCTCACAACTGCACTTTCTGAAAGAGGAGGCCAGATAGAATCAGTAACAGTCGACGGAGAAAAAATGCCGGATTTAACGCCTGAAGAAATGGAGCTTGATATCGAATACTTCAGAGACATCTCAGGCCTTGATCTAGAACCAGAAGAAATTGTCAAAAGACTGGAAATGATGAAGCACGAGGCCAAAAAGAAGGGAGACAAGATCAAAGTCAAGATTCCGGCCTACAGGAACGATATAATCCACCAGTACGACCTGATCGAGGAAGTTGTGATCGCACACCGGTACGACAATATAGAACCAGAAGTCCCAGAAGTAGATCAAATGGCCTCAGTAAAACCTATTCAGGACTTCGCAGATAGAATAAGAGATGTAATGACAGGTGCCGGCGCTCTTGAAGCAAATACTTTCTACCTCTCCAGCAAGGAAAAAATCTTTGAAATGATGGAGATAGAGGAAAATGAAGTAGCAGAAGTAGCCAACGCATCAGGAGAGGAACAGGAGGTAGTCAGAAACTGGCTTCTGCCATCACTGTTCCAGACACTGCACGATAACAGGCATCACAGCTATCCACAGACATTCTTCGAAGTATCCGATGTAGTAGAGCTCGACAACTCCAGAGTAGGAGCATCCAACAAAAAGAAGATGGCCTACATAGTAACAGGCAATGAAAAAGATTACACGGACGCAAGAGCAATCCTCCAGGTACTGGAAAGAGATCTAGGCCTTGAATTCGATGTACAGGAAAAATACCGGAGCTGCTTCAAAGAATCAAGATCAGCAGCAGTCTACTTCAAAGACAAGAGGGTAGGAATAATCGGAGAGTTCTCAGAAGAAGTTATTGAAAACTGGGAGCTCAGCTATCCTGCAGCAGGCCTTGAACTGGACGTGGAAAAGATCCTTGAACTGAAAGAGTAAAGAAAAAAGAATTTTTGAAGGGTGGATGATGAACCCTGCGGGACCAAACTCTGCCGAGTTTGATCAGCTGAAGGCACAAAAAGTGCCTTTCGGAAGGGTTTGATTTTTGAGTGCTGACGCCCTGAAATTATTCCTCATCGTTTTCTGAATTGGAATTGTCGTCAGGTTCCTCATGCGGACTCTCATCCTCTTCCTCTACTGCCACACTGTTTCTATCCTGTACTTCGCTCTCTGTAGGAATAATCAGCCAGGCCACAAGGTAAAGCAGAGGGCTCACTCCGGTAATAATCAGTAGCAACGTAATTAGGCGTACTACTGAAGGGTCAAAGCCGTAGACCTCAGCAATTCCTCCGCAAATACCGCCAAGGATTCTGTCAGTCTCCGACCGGTAAAGTCTGTTTTCTGCCATTTTATTTCACACTACAAAGATTATATTCAAGGGTTAAATCTGTTCTTCTTCCTCATCAGTTGAGACACGACCTCCCTGCCACTGCCCCTCGTAATCGCGTACAAGGCCGCCAATAGCTTGTTTAAATACTATCTCGGCAACGCGAGCGCCTTCCTGAATCTCAAAGGTCTGATTGGAAACATTCTTCAAACCAAAAATCAGAGGCCCCTCATAACCTGGATTCGTATTCGTCCCTTTGAAGTACAGACCGCTTCTCTGCAGAGTACTTCTTGGATAGACATCAGGCATCAAATGGGCCTCGGTCCCTCCAACCTCTACAGCATCGCTCGGAACCTCAACAGTCTCACGAGTCTTAATCAAGTAGTAATCGCCAGGCTCAAGAACAAGCGTGTCGCCAGAACCTTCCTCCAGAACTTTATCGCTGTCAGGAGTATCGCGGGTATCACGATGCAGAAAACCATCAGAACTCAGCTCAAAGGCCTCTCCCAGTCTTACTTCAAGGCCTACGCCTTCAGGATTTTCAAGCTCTCTATCAGCTAAATTATGAATCATTCCGTGCTCTTCACGCATTTCGAGCACTTTTCTCGCGGTAAGAATCATAGAAAGAAAAAGGGAAAATGAAAGTGAAAAACTTATCGAACCCACTCTTCTTGAGCGGTCTCAAAGTCGTGAATCTCGTCATCCTCAAACCAGATGCTGATCTCCTTCTCAGCTTCCTCTGGCTCAGCGGATGCGTGAATCAGGTTCTTGTGAAGCCGTCCGGACCCATCAGCGTGAGCGAATGAGATGTGACCGTAAGTACCTCTGATTGTAGCAGGGTCGGCCTCAGTAGGATCTGTCTCTCCAACAATCTTTCTGATGTTCTCTACAGCATTAACACCTTCAAGAACCATTGCAACTACAGGCCCTTTCTTCATGTACTCTGCAAGCCTCTCGTAGAAATCCTTCTCTACGTGCTCCTCGTAATGCTCTTCAAGAAGATCATCTGTAGCCCATACCATCTTCATACCGCAGATCTTGAAACCTGCATTCTCAAAACGGGAGACAATCTCGCCAATAAGGCCTCTCTTAACAGTATCAGGTTTTAAAGCAACGAAAGTTTTCTCAACGTGTTCAAATTCTTCAGACATATTTACACCTTCTATAACTAAAGTAGAGAAAGGAAATTTTTTAATTCGAATTCTCAGGAAGAGGCCTGTAAAAAGTCTGCTCACATGGCAGAAGAGTTACATTATCATTCTCAAGCCACTCAGTAGCAGTCTGATTCCTGTAAGAGGCCTCATCAGTCCATTCCATACCGCTTATATCCTCATTACAGATATTGTAGGCCTGCATCATCAACTCTGACTCAACCCTTCTGTAAAAGTTCGCGGTACCGGGCTCAACCTCAGTATAATTATCGTAATTGTAAGTAGTATGATCCTGCTTCTGAAGACCCATACAGAAACCACCGGCCTCAACACCTACACACTCAACAGTAATCTCGGTGTAGCCAACTTTCTGACCAGTATCCGGCGCAAGAATATTATGAATGCCCAGCAGAAGAACAACAAGTCCAAGCGAAATACCTACATATTTGAGCTGTTCCTGAAGTTCCTCTGAAATCTCCTGGCCCATTACTTCCATACTCAGAAATCTGTTGACTATCTTCTTAAAACCCACTCCGGCCGAATATCGAGTATTTTATCAATATTCGACTCGCCTGATTATACACGATGCAGCTAGGAACAATCGAAGGAGAAGTCACCACATCATCATTCAAATTCCGAGCAGTGGAAGAAGTAAGAAAATTCGACTTCATCTCAGTAAAGAGCAACGAAAAATGGATACTAGGCCAAGTCGACGAAGTAACAAAGAAACCCGACGGCGAAACCATGGCCCATGCCAACATCATCGGATACAGAGACAAAGGCCTCACCAAAGCACCAAGAAGAGTAATAGAACCAGACTCAATAGTATACAAAGCAGACCAGGAACTAATATCGGACACACTAGGCCTCGACGACGAAGGCCTCCGCATCGGAAACCTAGAAACCAATCCCGATATCGATATCCACGTTAACGCAGAGGACTTCTACAAACACTTTGCAGTACTGGCCCAGACAGGCGCAGGGAAATCATACCTGACAGGAGTGCTGATTGAGGAGATGCTGGAAGATGACTTCCCTGTACTGATACTTGATCCTCACGGAGAATACTCCTCGCTGCGACAGGAAAACCCGGAAAACGATGAAGAAAGACAGGCCTATGATATCAAGGAGTTCTCGCCAAACACAGATATCAATCCAGAGGCCGTACCGCTTAGATTCTCATCCAGGAACTTCGAGAAAAAAGAACTAACAACTCTAATTCCGGACTCACTGACAAACTCACAGATGGGAGTGCTCTACAACGCGTTGAAACGGCTGCAAGAGAAAGACGAAGACTACAACCTCAACGACTTGATGGACGCAGTCTCTAACGAAGACTCAACAGCCAAATGGAACCTCCTCAACTATCTCGAGCAACTAGACGACTCAGGCCTTTTCTCCGACTCTCCAATGGATCTGGAGGAACTGGTCGAGCCAGGAAGAGCAACAATCATCAATCTCAGAGCTGTAGAACCAGAAACAGCAGAAATGACAGCTTACATGCTCGCCAAGAAACTTTTCGACCTAAGAAAAAGAAACCAGATCCCGCCATTCATAACAGTAATAGAAGAGGCCCACAACTTCACACCGGAAAAAGGATTCGGCCAGACAATCTCCAACCCAATACTAAGAAAAATAGCATCAGAAGGCCGTAAATTCGGTCTAGGTCTCGGAGTAATCTCTCAGAGGCCGGCAAGAATCGACAAAAACGTATTATCTCAGGCCAACACACAGTTCATACTAAGAGTAACCAATCCAAACGATCTCAAGGCCATATCCAAGTCCTTTGAAGGAATAACAAGCGAAGTAGAGGATATGATCAAGTCGCTGCCGCCAGGAGTGGCCTTCGTACTAGGAAACGAGTATCCTGTTATGACTGATGTCAGAACACGTAAATCGAAGCACGGAGGAGAAACACAGACTTCAGACACCTATGTAGAGAAGGAAAGCGTGGAAGTCTTCGAAACAAGAAAATCTAGAGGCGAACTCGAATCAGAAACTGGGGAAAAGTACACTCCGGCCTACTATCCGCTTTATCTTCTCAAGAATGATGAGAAAAAAGTACTTGTCGATGGAGTAAAGAACAATATCAAGGCGGAGAGGCCTAAAATCTCTGGAAGTGAAAAAGAGGTCTACAAGAAGCTTCAGAGAGGAAAGGAGAAATCAGAAATTCTGGAAGACCTTGAAATGGATCTTTCAAAGCTAACGGCGATAATTGATGGCCTGCGAAAGAAAGGATTCGTGAAGGAGGGTTCAAACGACGTGGCGGAGTCAGTACTCGATCTTGAGATAGAGGATCAGAGTGTAGAGGCCGAAGAACTGATTGATTACGAGGTATCGGAGGACGAGGCCCGCTCACACCTGAAAAACTCGGAAGTCAGAAAAGTCCGCTACCCTTACTTTTCGAAGGGAGAAACTGTCTACGATCCGATTCTGGGTAAGGAAATCTAATCCGTTCCTATTTTAAGAATTACTTATCCCTATCTATTATACGAACTCACGGGTTCGTGGTCTAGTTGGTTATGACGTCGCCCTTACAAGGCGAAGATCCCCAGTTCGAATCTGGGCGAACCCATCGTTCAAGGCTTATCAAGGCCTGAGCAGGATCTCTTATCATAAATCCTGCAGTATCTTGTAAGATTCAAAAAACTCAATGCCACACTTAACCTCATGGTGTTGTCACCAAAAGGTAAATAAACGTTGCATGGGAATAGTGAGAATGTGGCTAAGATTTCCCATTTAATAAATCCGGAAAAACAATATCTGATATTATGACGCAGTACAAACAGGCCATCGTTTTGCAAGAGGACTTGAACATGTCTAAAGGAAAATCTATCGCACAGGCCTGTCACGCGTCACTGAAGGCCTATGAAAGGTCTGAAGATAAAATCCGGGAGAAATGGGATAAACAGGGAGCGAAAAAAGTTGCACTCGATATCGGCAACAAAGATATCAGGGTTCGGTTCCAAAAAGCAAAGGATGAAGGCCTACCAGCATATCTGGTGAAGGACGCTGGTCGGACCGAACTTAAATCTGGTACTGTAACAGCGCTCGGGATTGGCCCTGCAGAAGAATCTAAAATCGATAGCATAACTGGAGATCTTGGCTTGATAGAATAATGGGTGAAGACGAAATGGAAATGGAGAATACTACAATTAACTTGGTGGAAATGGACTGGGAGTACTACACTGATACTCTCGGTATTGAAGGCGTACTAAAAGAGCAGGTAAACGATTTCGTGGTGAGAGAGCTTGCCAGCCACGAAACAGGCGAAGGAGATCATCTTATCGTCAAGCTCCGAAAACAGAACATGACCACTATGGATGCCATTGGAAAGCTATCTAGCATGCTACACATTTCCAAAGACAGGATAGGATACGCAGGAAACAAAGACAAGAAGGCCGTTACAGAACAGTACATCTCCGTTAAAGGAGTAGATCCAGAAGACATCCGAGGAATATACACTGACGAGTTCGATCTCGAAGTTGTAGGATACGGCCACAGAATTGGCATCGGAAATCTTTCTGCCAACAGATTCGAAATAACAATAAGAGACCTCAACCTCCCAATCGAGGACCTGAGAAACAGAACACTGAAAATCGTCGATGAAATGGACGGCAAGTTCCCTAACTACTTCGGCCCACAGAGATTTGGTTCAACAAGACCAATTACACACCAGGTAGGCCGCCATCTTCTGAAAGGAAATTATGAGGAAGCAGTATGGACATACATCGCAAAGCCATACGACCAGGAATACAAGAGCATCAGAAAGACAAGAGAAGAACTCTGGGAAACCAGAGAAGTAGAGGGTGCAGCAGAAAAATTCCCGAAAAAGTATCGATACGAGAAAACCCTGCTGTATCACCTGACAAAACACCCTGAAGACTATCAAGGCGCGATTAAAAGGCTGCCTGAAGGCCTACAAACACTTTTCATCCATGCATATCAATCATGGGTTTACAACCGAGTTCTCTCACAACTTCTCGAAGACGGATGGTACCAAGAAGATTATGAAATCCCTCTTGTCGGTTACAAGACAGATCTGAAAGATGAGAAACCAGAAAACATAATGGAAGACGTCCTTGAGGAGGAAGGAGTATCACAGGACGACTTCAGACTATCTGACTTCCCAGAACTCAGGTCAGAAGGAAGCTACAGGAGAGCATTCGCAGACTTCAGGAACTTTGAGATACTGGATATAGGAGACGACTCACTGAACATGGCCAAAAACAAGATGACTGTCAAGTTCGACCTACCGAAAGGATCATACGCAACAGTATTTCTCAGAGAGATACAGAAGAACAACTAACCCCTATTTTTCCTACTACCTCATCCCTAACTTTATTTTATTAATCGTTTAAACACAATAACATGGGCCTGCAACCAAGAGAAATAGCGGAAAGCACAGGTAACTGGATAAAACAAAATAAGACTTTTACAGCAATAATCACTGCATTCGCGGTATCACAGGCCTACATTCTCACACAGATCTGGACACATCCTCTCATATGGGATACGTCAATCTACTGGGGAATGGGCAAAGCACTGTTCTCAGGAAACCAGATAGGCCTATGGGAACAGTTCAGACCACCAATGCTGCCTATAATCCTCGGAACACTATGGAAACTAGGCATGCCAGCAGAAGGATTCACAAGGCTGATGGCAGTACTTTTCTCAACAGCAGGCCTCACAGGAATCTATCTCATGGCAAAAGACCTCTACACAAAGAAAGTAGCAGCCTACACAGTAGGAATAATAGCAGCATCAATCACATTTGCATACTACACAAACATGCTGCTCACAGGAATACCGGCCTCATTCCTCGTATTCACATCAATATACCTAGCAACCAAGAAAAAACACTTATCAGCAGGTATAATCGGAGGCCTGGCATTCCTCACGCGGTTCCCAGCAGCACTGGTAGGCCCAGCCGCAGTACTCTACATAGCATACACATACAGAAATGAAATACAGCAAATGCTTGTCCAGGCCTCAAAATACACTGCAGGATTCTTCGCAGTAGCAATACCTTACATGGCCGCCAACCACTACTTCTACAGTAGCGCACTGCAGCCATTCATCAGAGGATTCTCAATCCCGGCCTCAACACAGAGCACATACCTCTACGGAGTATTCTACATGTTCAACGGGATAAAAGCCAGCATCTTCCTGGCACTACTCCCGGTAGGCCTCTACATGATTCTCAAATACAGAGAGAAAAAATATTACGGGTTTACAGCAGCACTGACCCTACTCTACGGATTCTTCACATACTTCCCGAGAAAAGAAGTCAGATTTATCCTTCTGTTCCTGCCGCTAATGGCAATTGTATCAGCAAGAGGCCTTGAAGAGGTAGTTGAGAGGGTTCAACATGAGAAAATTACCTCTGAAAGAAAGAATATGTTGGTTGCTGCAGTATTTGTTGTTATAATTCTTTTCGCTGGGTTCCAGGTTTATCAGCAGAAGCAATGGGTCAACCAGAATCAGGTTGACTTTTACAGAGCACATTCGAATCTTACTGGATCGGTAGCTGCAAATGACGCACAGATCATGCCTTACGGTGACTTCAAGTATCTGGCAATGCCGCCTCTAAGTCTTGAAGCCCACTACGAAATGGCCCAGGAGGAGGCTGATTACTTCTCGATTAACACATGTGCATGGTACTGTTTCCCGGGTGATGAGGAATGCAAGCAGAGAATTGAAAATTACGAGGAAAACGTCTCTGAGAATTACGCGAATGTTTATCAAGATCATGGGGAACAATGTCAATACGATATTTACAGAGTGAATTAGAGATGAGAGAACTTAAGAAATACCGTTATCTTTTCGCAGCGCTTTTGACAGTACTAGTATTCAGTCTAGGTATGCTCTTCAGTAACTTCATGGATACTCAGAGATCCAACGAACTTCAATCAGAAATGAATGAAGACATAATACAGTTACAGAGCCAGAATCTGCAACTAACATACCTGAAATCAAATCAGGTTAACTCATGCGCTGCAATGGAAGAAGGCCTGACCAACATGATCAAAGACTATAATAAAAGACTGAATAAGGTACAGGAGTATCAGCAGAACAGTATTGCAAACTCTGGAAGATTTGAACAGATCAAAAAGCAGTATATTATTTCAGGCCTCAGATACTGGATTTTTGTTGGAGATCTTAAGACTGAGTGCGACTACAATCCTGATACGGTTCTCTTCTTCACGGAAAGCCTTGAGGCCAGTAACTGTCAGGAATGTAAGCGGCAAGGCCAGCAGCTTGAGCTACTGAAACAGAAGTACAGAGAAGATGTTCTCATTTTCTCAGTGCCTACCTCAATGGATGACGGCATGATAAATGTTCTAGAGCAGCAGTACAATGTATCTAGGCCTCCAGCTGTAGTTCTTAACAGGGATACGGTTCTACAAGGCTACAGCTCAAGAAGTTTGATAGAGGAAAAACTGAATGAATCAGGTGGTTCGCAGTGAACAAGAAGCTTATCGCAGCAGGATTGATTCTTGGACTGGTTGTGGGAGGCCTTGCCGCAGAGTATATTTCATCGGAGAAGACACAGAGCGCAGGATACTGTGATACGTTAGAAGCCAATATTGCTCAGAACAAGACTTTTGAAGGCACAGTTGACTGTTTCGATCCTGAAGAAGTAGAGACTGATCTACCGGACAGAGTGAATGATTCTGCTACGCTGAAATGTGTGTGCAGAAAGAGCTACAACGGCAGCGTCAGCTGGATGAATATTGCAGTAAGTAATTGAAGTTTAGAATCTGAATTGGCCTGAAATCCTTAGCTTGTTGCTTCTTCCCTCTTTCTCCTTCTGAACTATGCCTTGATCAACAAGTTCAGATACAACTCCGGAAACCTTGGCCTTTGAGTACTCTGACTCATCAACCACGTCCTTCTGAAGCATGCTTCCCTCATTTTCAATCAGTAGATCCACTACGTCTCTCTGATCTTCGGTAAGCTCGCCGTAAACCTCGCTGATGTCCTGGGAAGAAATCCTCTTCCATACTGCTAGTCCAAGGATTGAAAGTAGAATAATCAGTAGGCCTATTCCAATATACCTGATCAAGCTGTCATCGCTAGATGAGTCGTTGTAGAAAACACTGAAAGAGATTGGCTCTCCTCCCAGCGCAGGATCTGTCTCCCATACAACAAATATTCTCTGCCCATCGCTACCGGTTTCTCCGTAACTAGGTGAAAAAGCAGGCTGAGAAAGATTCTCATCGTTGACAATGACTGCGTTCTCAGGCAGAACAACCTTCAGCCTGTAGTGATCTGTAGGAACACGGAAGACACGAGTAAACTGGAAAAAGTCCACGTTCTCCCTGCTTGAGGTAATACCTGAAGTCCGGAAATCAAAGGATGCAGTAAAATTAGTAGACATATCGGTAGGACACTGAATCTCTGAACCAATCTGCAAATCCCTCACATCACATTCAACCTGCTCGCCATTAATCCGTGACTCCAGATCATAAACAGGGTAAGAAACAACATAAGTCAGGCTTTCAGAAGTTAACTCATCAATATCAAGCCGAACATCAACCTCAGAATTGCTTAAATCAATAGTAACATCTTCCTGCGCAATAGCGGTGGCTGAAACAGTTGAAACAAATGCCACAAGCGCTAAAACAAATACAAACTTCTTCATGCCTTCCAACCAAGGGATTGTTTTTATTCTTCACCAGATTTCGAAATCAGTACGCCTCCAGCCCCCATCTGCGCATAATTATGCATAGTATCGGCAACCTTCTGCAAGGCCTCCTGACTATCCTTCAAAGTCAAGTTAAAGTTCTCAGGACCTTCAATCTGTACATAAGTAGGCCCATAGTTAATCGTGATCTCAACTGCAGTATTGAAGTCATCAACCTCAACAACAGTCTCAACAACCCTGGAGAAACCTTCATCCAGATCAGGATGAGGATTATCAACCTTCTCAGTCTCATCCCAGTTAACCTCCTTAACCTCTACAGACTCATGTCCTTCAAGGCCTTCAATGTGGTCCTCAAGGGCTTCTTCAACTTTATCCTTATCGTTACTGACTGCCTCAAATACCATCCAGAGTTCGATTGCCATAAGTAAAATACCTCACCTTACCCTTAAAGCTATTACTTAAAACAATATAAAGACATGAAGGAAAAAATCCTCGAACACGGAATAGACCAGACCTTCTTCATAATGGCCGCAATAGCACTCCTAACAGTAACAACATTTCTACTGACAAACGGCATACAGACCTCCGAGGCCCGCGGCACATGCTACACAGAAATCAAGACATGCAAAGGCCTCCCATTCAATGGTTCCTGCATAGGAAGTGTACAGATCGAGGAAAAATTCGACTCCGCCGAACAATGCAGCCAGCTGGAAAATGTAGAGGCCTCATGTAACTCTGTAAGAGAAAACCTTTGTGCAAGCTCGGAATACTCGGGTGATGAATGGAAGAAAGCTGTTGTCGAAGGATTCAGTTGTTCGAGATGGGAGAAACAGTATAGCGGTGTAGATTTGAAAAGCTGCAGTTCCAATAACTAATACAGTAGAGTATGAATTTTCAGGATCCGCGCAAGAAAATCAGAGAACTTGAGTACGAATACACTTTTGACAAGACAGAGCTAGGCAAGGTAATGGTTATTGCATCGCTGACACTTCTGATCGTGTCGGTGCACACACTTATGACTCTGCAACCAGCGATCGATGAGGCCAAGCAGACAGAGCAGAGACTCGACCAGCTGGACGCGGTAGTCTCCACGGACGCATTTAACGACAGTCTTCAGGCCATAGATGATCTGCAGGGCACCAATATCGGCGACCAGATGCAGTACGCAGTCTCAACATTCAGAGGTATGCAGGTAACAACCAATGACCAGCAAGCGATATACTCGGAACTAGAGCAAGCCAGCAAAACCTACCAATGGCTCGTATTAACGGGTATAATAGGCCTGGTAGCTGGCCTGGCGACAATCTATGTATAGAAAAATTTTTCTAGCCATCCTGGCAATCTTTCTAACAGCCAGCGCATCAGCAGCAAACGCAACAATAACTTTAGAAGCCCAGAACTCTCAGGGAAGCACAGTAGATGCAGAATACCTGGTAAAACAGGGAGGGACAACCGTGGCCTCTGCACAGAACCTTCTGGACACAAACCTGACAGAAAATGAAAACTACACGGTAATACAGAACTTTCAGGGGTCAGGCCCGGATATCAATGCCACATGGCACGATCTCAACCTTACAGCAGACATCTCACCTCAGATGCAGGTCATCAACTACGCTTCATCCGGTCCCTACATCGTAAATCACGAAAAAGTGTACGCGTTGGATGATACAGGATTAAACTATAATACTGTCGAAATAACGTATGGAAGGCCTTCCTCGCCTGAAAAAATCCTTTACTGTTCAAGCTACGACTTCGGATCCTCAAGCTGCAGCTCATGGCAAATACAGGATACCTCAACATATACTACTTCTACGGGCTCTCAGACCTTCAGCTTCAATACCTCGACTTTCAGCGCTTACTCCGCAGGAAACACCTCTCCAAGACTCCAGCTCAACAATATAACAGTACACAATGTCACAGGCCTCTCACAGTCCAACAAGGAAACTGGTGGAGAACTGGTTGATTATGGTACAAACACTACTCTAAATCTGAAACAGGCCTCAGAGAATACATACAGATTTTCCTTTACAGTAGAGAATACAGGGAGCCAGAACTGGAGTATAGCACCTGAAGATATACTAAGACACTCGGGACTCAACAGTGCATGGCCTGTAGGCCAGATCTGGTACAATCTTAACGGCCAGAAGACTGGAGGAACTGTTTTCACAGACTACCTGGAGTGGGATACCTCAAACAACGGTGTTCTAGAGACAGAAGGTTCTTCAAGCCAGATGGAGGCCAGTTACCTCGTAAACATAACAGATACTTCCACGAACACGTATCAGCAATCCTTCAACGCAACAGATGATGATTCCTCGGCCTCAATATTTGATCAACATGATCTGAAGGTGGAAAAAGTCGGCGATCTTGATGTCGAGCTAATTACGCCACCCAATAATACTCTTCTCAGACAGAACGGAACCTTCTATATTGTAGCCAATGTAACCTGCGGCCCTGACAACTGTGGCAACGTTACAGCCACTCCTCGATACAATACTTCCACAGGCAAACAGATAATGCCAGAGAACTCAGGCCAGCCATTCCATCTAGATGAGGCCGCCCAGAAAGAATGCGAACTGTCATCGGGACAGGAATGCCAGCTTAACTGGACAACAAATGCCACAGGAGAACAGGACTCCTACCATCTGATCGATGTCAACGCCTCCACACAGGAAGGCCTGACCTCGGCAGTCTCTAATGAAAGCCTGGTAGAAATTGACAGTATCATCCTCATGGATCTTGCTTTCAACGTTATAGATTTTGGTGTCCTTGATCCGGGCTGGCAGGACAGGCCTGCGGAAGGAAACAGCAATGATCAGTACAATATAAGCATAGATGAAAACAGCAAACCTGTAGAAGGCCTCTGGGTGAAAGGAACAGATCTAACGTCTGAAGCAGATCCAAGCTACGAGATAGGAGTCTCAAACATCAGCTACAATCTCGAAAACAACGTCGACACCGCCAGCACCTTGCTGCATAACTACACGAAGATGGCCTCAAATATTGACCCAGGTACAATACTCACGTCATATTACTGGATTGATGTGCCGTATGGAATGACTCAGAGCGGCTATAATGGAACCATTACATTCAAAGCAAATGCAACTGACTGAACCATGAAAAAGAAAGCTATCCTACTCCTGATCACAGCACTGTTTTTCATCTCAATGTCGTCCGCAGAGATAGCTATAACTGTCCCACAGCAGAACAAAGAAATAGAATCTCTCAAAACCAATTATCGTATCGGATTTATCAACAACGGCCCACAAAAGACAGTAAATCTAAGCTCAGATGCTCCAGAATATCTAGATATTTCAATGCCTTCTACAGTAACTCTTCCTGAGTCCGGGCCTGAATCTACGCCTGAAGGAGATAACTGGTATCAGGTAGAGCCTGGAAAATACCTGAAAATTCATTACTACTCGATAGAGGTCTCAATAGATCCTCAGACAGATCAGAGAGATTTTAATTTTACTGTTTCGGCCGCTACTTCTCATCAATCAGGTGTGGCGAGGCCTGAGGTTGAAAATATCCGTCAACTTCTATTTACTTTAAGTACTACTTCGCCAGAGATAGATACTTCTTTTGACGGTGATTTATTTACTGAGAATGAAACTTCAGAGAATGAAGATCAGCAGTCGGATAGCGGTGTTGAGGAGAAGGAATTAAACTCTAGCAGTTCCTCTCAGAACCAGTCTGCTGAAAATATTCAAGAAGAGGCAGAAGACTCTGGGTTTGACGGCCTCACTATTCTTCTGGCGGTAGGTATAACTGTTAGCGCAGCGTATGTTGTGCTGGAGGGATTCCTTTGAGAAAGAAGATAGTGTTCATCGGCCTGGTCTTGCTTTTCGCTGGAATATCGGCGGGAGAGGAGTTTACTGTAGCTAATTCTGGCAGCGGCGATATTTCTGAAGGATCAAAGATTGTTGTCGAGTATAATGTTTCTGAGAGTTCGGATTACGAACTTTCGATCCAGGATTCTGATGATGACGTTGTTCTCTCCGGTGCACCAATGGTGCTGATCGATTCTTACAATGGTACGACAAATTCTACTACAGAGAGCACAAACGAAACCAGTACATCTACTAGCTCTGACGGTAATGAAACTAATGCCACCACATCTTCTGATGACAGCTACTATGTCTATCAGTACAATTATACTATTCCTGATGACCCACAAGTAGGATTCTGGGAGGCCCAGGTATTCGACGATTTCTCAGCTCAGAACTCTACAGAGTTCGCAGTAGAGCCCAAGAGGCTGAGAATTGTAGAGGCCCGTTCGAGGCCTGACTTCAAGAACTCGGAGGACGATGTCTCTTTCTACGCCGAGGTTACTAACGTGGATGAAGGCCTTGACTCGCTGGATGTTACTGTGGCCAATACTTCTATTGATTCTCGTTCTATGAATCTTCAGGAGTCAGGCCACTTTTACCAGACTTATACTTATGAGGCAGGCAGGTTTCCTGAGGGCACGTATAATTACGGTATAAATTTGAGAGGCGGCGATGGGACAACGGATTCAAAATCCGATGAATTCTATGTTTACTCTTCCAATGTCGATGCTGATAGCGCTGATATCAGTGCCAGTATTTCAAGCCTCTGTGGGGTTGAAGTCCAGAGATTTAGAGCTCCGGGGGGAGGAGTTCTTTCTCTGAATGGTTCTGGCAGCTTTATGGTTGATTTCAATAATAATGGCAGTGCTAGAGCGAACTTATCCGCTGATCTAAATGTAACCTATCAGAATGAAACTCAGTGGCTTCCTGAGGATGGGAGAGAGGAGTTAGGGCCTTACATGAATCTTTCCTATGATCCTATGAATGATAGTTTGCTGCCTGGAGAGTCCTCTGATACTTTTGTCAGGCAGTTCAATAAAACAGATGATCTTGGTTTCTACACAGGCCATCTAGATATGAATGCTACCTGCACGATTACTGACGGTGCTGCACAAAACCCGGTTGTTTATGGATACCAGGACTTTGATCTGTATGATTACACTAATTTCCGTGTTCTTGTTGCTGGTGGTGGCAGCGGTGGTAAAGGTAACCCTACAGGAGATCAGGCGGTTCCAAGAGATGCTAATCAGTCAGGTTCTGAATCAGATCAGAACGTAGAGGGAGATAACGACAACCCTGGTCAGACGGAGGTAGAGGTTCCTGTACCAGAACCAGAACCTGTGCCGGAACCAGTGCCTGAGCCAGATCCAACTGTTAACTTGAATGTTGAGGCCTGGAATGTGTCGGCTTCAACTGATAGAGGCCGTTTCGCCCGTATAAAGCTTAAAGTTGAGAATATTGGAGGTAGTCCGGCCTCTGATGTTGTGATACGTCCTGATACTGATCTTCTTCCAGGAGAATGGAGTGCAAGGCCTGCTAATATTGCGAATCTTTCTGTAAATGAAACTGTGAATAGATCTGTGTTTATTCAGCCTTCTGAATCGGTTAATCCTGCTACTTACAGGCTGGTTATGAGAGCTAGGAACTCTGAGAGGCTTCTGGATATTGAGGAAACTCTTCTAACGGTTAATCAGGAGGTTTTCCGGTCTGAGATCAGGATAAGTGAGGCCCCACAGGTTGTCAGGATTGGAGCTAATCAGGGTAATCAGATTCCTCTTTTGATCCAGAATATTGGTGAAGGCCCTGTTAACAGCACTCAGGTACAGGTTCAGAATGTTGAGAGCTGTGGCTCTATAAGTGCGGAGGATGTAGGAGTCATCAATGTCAATGAAAGTAAGTCGCTTACTCTGAACGTCAATGCGTCTGACAACATTGAGGACTGTAATGCAACTGTTATTGTCTCGACAAACGATGGTTCTTACTCTTTCTCCAACATGCAGATCCAGGTGGTGGCTGATCAGGGTATTGTGCCGCCAGAACTTAGATTTCCGGTCTTTGCGTCTGCATGGACAATTCTGCTTGTAATCTACTCAATTGTAATGACAAGATACGAACTCAGCAGTTTGAGCGTCAGGATTCCATTTATACTTCTGATAGTTGGAGAAGCTGCAATATTCATCTACATCTCGGCAGAGTACTACAGCCTGATACCGGCCTTCCTGCTACCATTCTAGAGGTCTTCAACCACGTGCTTACATAGAGCAATAACTTCATCGGCTTCTACGTCGATCTTCTTGATATATTGCTCTCTGTTCATGGTCTCAAAGAAGTCTGCAAGTTGTTTCATATTGTCCGAGTCCTCAGGCAACTGTTCTGCCAGCTCCTGGTATGTAAGTTCGCGTTTTATACCTAGCTCGGTCTCGAGATATCCTTTCATCACGTGAGCTGTCTTTACCGCTACCTCTCTATCGCTTTCAAGCTTGGAGTATTTATCAAGAACCTCTTTCACATCAGAATCATTCATACTGCCGTCATCGTCACCTTGGCCTTTATCATCGCTGTTCAGACGCGCACTAATCTTTTCACGGAAGTTCTGAATCTTCTCTCTAGGCCCTCCACCTTCGTCTTCTTCCTCTTCATCTTCGCTATCTCTTACAGCCCCCATCAACATCTGAAGATCTTCCTCGGCCTCTTCACGCATCTCCTCCTGGGACTTATCAGAATCATCTTCCTCCCCATCAGAACTTTCCCGGCCTTCGTCAACATCAATTTCCAGCTCTTCTGCAATCTTTCGCAGATCTTCTGTGCTGGACTGCTGAAGTTTCTCAGGATCAAGGCCTTCATCTTTCAGGCCTCCGATCAGGCCTTCTCTCTCCTTCTTATCGTCTCTGATTGACTTCAATTCGTCGATAGGGATATTTTCGAGTTCGTTATCTGGCACATCCATGTCAATGTCTTCAAGTATCTCTTTTTTCTTCTCAAACTCGGAAACTTCTTCATTTTCTCCCTTGCTATCTCCTTCCTCTTTTTCCTCTGTTTCTTCTTCACTTTCGGCCTCTTCACTCTCTTCTTCTGATTTATCTTCCTCTTTATCATTTTTGGAATCCTCTTTTTCTTCTTCGGAGGCCTCTTCATTGTTTTCTTTGTCGTCAGAGTCTTCCTCGTCTTCGCTATCCTCTTCCTCGGTTTCTGGTTCTTGTTCGCCGTTCTCTGATTCTTCATCTATGTCGGAGTCCTTTTCTACTGTTTCCAGATCGGATTCCAGTTTTTCAATGTCTTCGCTGGTTTTCTCTAGATCTTTCTCTACTTTTTTCTGTCTTATTTTCTTCTCAAGGAATTTTTTGGCAGTCTTTCGATCCTTGACTTTTTTCTCGGAGTTTAGAAGTGTCTGCATTACTTCTACGCTAGGATTGTTTTCTGTTACATATTTCTTGATGTCTGCAACTGTTCCACCAACTAGATCAAGGAGATCTTCCTGGCTGACGTCCTCTGCCTGGTCTCCATCAAATTCTGCGCTTTCAAGTTCCGTTACTTCGTTCATAAGGCCTTCAATATGTTCGAGTTCGTCCTCTGCCAGGCCCAATTTCTGCGATACCTTCTGTTTCTCCATCTGTCTGTCAATTATCTCGAGAACTTTCTCTCTGTTTTTTCCTGATTGTTCGGCCGATCTGAGAATTTCAAGGTCGTTGACAGGTACCTCTCTGCTTTCAATCTCTGATCTGAATTCTTCTACGCTGCTTGTTGTCAGTGATGAGATGTCGTTGATCTCGAGTTTTTCCAGTTCGTCGGCCATAGTATTCAACTAGTTTTTCTGAATTTAGTTGTTAAGGTAGGATTTCAAGACCGGTACTTTTCAGCACCCACTCCACTATCAGAAGCAGGGCACCGAGGAAGATAAATACTGTAGTGAAGTCCTGAGCAGTTTCTCTATTGGTAATACCCACAATTTCAGGATCCAGAGCTGTATTGTTGGTCATGAAGACGCTTTCTCCGCCTGTGCTGTTTGAGAGTCTTTCAAGTTCGTCTTCGTTAAGGTTAGGGAAGTCAGCTCTTGAAGCATTGTTCCCGTTAATTATCTGGTACTGATCTCCTTCTCTGTTCTTTCCAAGGCCTATAGTGTAGACTGAAATATTATTGTTGTTTGCAAATCGGATAGATTCATTGATTCCCGATCCTACATTGTTTTCTCCATCGGTGATAAGTATTATTCTTCTTGGTGTTGTGGAGTTCTGAAGGATTGTGCCTGAGCTTATGACCGCGTCACCGATAGCTGTACCGGCCCTGTCGCCTATCTCCATCCTCCTGATATCTATCTTTTTCTCTGCAAGATTTCCAGAAGGCTCTGAAACCACGTTTACATCTCCAGAGTATGATACGAGGCCTAGTGTTGTCTGATTTGTCATTTCATCTACGAGGCCTGTTGCGATATCTTTTGCTGCCTGGAATCTGGTCGGTTCTATGTCGGTTGTGAACATTGATGAGGATGAGTCTACTGCGATGACGTAGCTTGCGTCTGCTACTGATGTTTCTCTGACAAGTTCTGGCCCTGATACTCCGATTATGAGGCATGTGATTGCTGCGAGTTTTAGGAAGGCCAGTATATTGCTGGATCTGAGGAAGTTTCCTCCTGCTACTTTCTGAAGTGTTTCATAGTTCCCGAACTTCATGGCGCGGGCCTTCTTCATTTTTCGGGAGTAAATGGTTATTCCAAATAATAGGCCTATGATGAGTCCGAGGAGTGGTGCGTACTGGTATGAGAACTGTATTTCCATTTTTACCAGTCACTTCCGGTTTCATCCATGTACTCTGCGAAGGCTCCGGAGAACTGTTCTCGGGTGTCGACCTTGATCACTCCTGCTCCAGCACCTTCCATTTTTGATTTCAGAGCTTTCTCTTCGTTTCGAGCTTTTTCGTTGTACTTCTCCCTTATCTTGTCAGTATTTACTGTCATCTGCTGGCTTCCGGCCGGTGATTTGAATCTCATGTTTCCGCCCTCCGGCAGTTTGTAGTCTCTTAGATCGCGGGTCATGATGCACATTACGTGCCTGAACTTTTCTGACGCAATTTTCATTTTTGCCTTCCAATCTCCCTTGGCCTCGATAAAGTCTGATACAATGAATAGGGCGGTGTTGGCCTTGATCTGTCCAATAGTATCATTGAGGGCCTCTTCCAGGTTGAAGGTTCCGCCGTGGTTACTGAATTTGGTGACTTCGAGAAGTACTTTCTGGTACTGATCCTGGCCTCCATCAGGATTGATTGTTATCTGATCGTCACCGTACATTCCGAATCCCGCGTTAATTCCGGCGTCGATAGAAGCGTATGTTAGAGCAGCTGCGACAACTGCAGCGTACTCTGACTTCATCTTGTCCGCGGTTCCAAACATCATGGAGTCGGAGACATCGAGAATAATGTAGACGTCCATATCTTTCTCCTCCTCATACTCTTTAACGAACAATGCGTCTGTACTTGCAGAGTTCTTCCAGTCGATTCTGGATGCGTCGTCTGTTACCTGGTACTCTCTGAGGTCGGAGAATTCGATACCTGAGGCCTGAAACTGTTCTTTGTATTTTAACGCGAATCTGAAGAGTTCGGCAACACGTTTAACTTCTGTATCAACTCTTGCAGTTAAATCGTCGGAGCCGAAGAAGTCCTCTTCCTTCATCTACCTCACCGGCACTGTATTTACAATATCATCGATTATGTCCTTAATTTCAATTCCCTGGGCCTCTCCCTCGTAGTTAAGAAGGATTCTGTGGATGAAAACTGGCTCGATAATGGCTCTGACATCTTCAGGTGTTACATAGTGTCTCTTGTTGTATAGTGCGTGAGCTCTTGCTGCCAATGCAAGGTTAATGCTTGCTCTCGGTGTGCAACCCCATTCAATGTACTCTCCGTATTCCAGGCCGTAGTTTTCAGGGTTTCTGGATGTATCCACGAGGTCCACAATATATTCCTTGATCTCCTGACTGACAGTTACCTGTTTTGCGAACTCCTGTATTTCGAGCACGTCTTCGTCGTCTACAACTACTCCAACATCGAAGTCCTCGTCGTCCATAATGTTTGCGTTCATGTCGATAATCTTCTGTTCGTTCTTCTTCTTAGGGTAGTCAAGGTAGATCTTGAACAGGAAACGATCGATCTGGGCCTCCGGCAATGGGTATGTTCCACCCTGCTCTGTAGGATTCTGTGTGGCCAGTGTGAAGAATGGCTCTGGCAAATGGAAGGTCTGGTCTCCAATCGATACTTTGTGCTCCTGCATGGCCTCAAGCATCGCACTCTGAACCTTTGGAGGAGCACGGTTAATCTCATCTGCAAGAATAAAGTTTGCAAAGATAGGCCCTTTCTCAACGTAGAAACCTTTATCCTCGTTGTAAGCCTCTACACCGACAATATCTGAAGGAAGCTTGTCGGGAGTGAACTGGATGCGGTGGAAATCAGTGTTTCCAACTACGCGGCCCAGTTGTTCAACTAGAAGAGATTTTCCAAGGCCTGGTACTCCCTCAAGAAGCACGTTACCTCCGGCTACAATCGTCAATAGTATCTTGTTAATAACATCTTCCTGGCCAATATATCCTTTCTGAATTTCCTTCTCCATCGTGCGGATCATCTCTCCAAACTCATCCGCAGTCTCACTCATCTCTTCCTCAGAATAATCGGCGTACTTACTGACCATATATACAAAACTGGCAAGGCCCGAATAAAAAAGTCTACACTCAGTTGTGGATGCTAGAAAATTTCTGATTTGAAAGAAAAGAGAAAGAAAAAGAAATGGAAAATGTAGGTTAAGCTCTATCTCTGAGCGCTCTGGTCTGATGTCACATAGAATGTGATCTGACCTTGTGAAACTCCTCCCTGTGGAACTCCCTGTGGAACTTCAATTGCTGTGTCCACGGTTAGTCCTTCTCCTGGGAGAAGCATTCTCTCAGGGTTGGCGGAGTCTGCGTTCAGAAGGAACTGTGATCGTTCTCCAGTCTCAGTTCCTGCTGTCAGGTCATCTACGTCTCCTGCCTGGACATTGTAACGGGTTCTAATTGTCCCTGCGTCAGAAATTGCTGACTTACCTGTATCACAACCGGTAAGTACATCGTACTCTCTGTAGCTTCCGTCAGACATGTTGAGTCTGATACCAGTCTCTCCGTCTCCTGACTTTGTTGCTACACCGTAGCTTCCTGTTGTTGATACGATGTTATACTCTCTCCAGTCTCCTGGCCCGCTGTCTGTGAAGTCAACGGTTCCGAATGAGTCTGGGGAGTGAGCTGTGTTTCCTACTCGGATGATACTTGGACCACTTGAACCATCGCAGATGTCGTCAGATGCTACTGGGATTACCCAGAAGTACCATTCGCTTCCTGCTCTGAATCTTCCAACGTATACATCGTCAACACCTGAATCTACTTCTGTAGGTGCTGCTTCGATGTAAGAGGGAATATCTCCTCTTTCACTACTCCATGAGTTTGCATACTCATGTCTATTAACGTAGTGATATGTTGATGTGTTTCCTCTTACTGAGGATTTCGAAGAAGAGTTTGCAGGTTTGATCTGTAGGAAGTTTCCTGCGTCATATTCTCCTGGAAGTCCTGTTCCGAAAGGATTGTCGGAAGGTGCCGTAGCTGACGTCCAAACTCGATCAATGTACTCTGAACCAATATTTTCCAGTTCAATTGATCCAAAACTGTTTCCTCCGTTGTCTCCTGTTAGAGTTTGAGTTCCTACGTCAAGACTGTTATAGTCTAGAGACTCTGGCTTGACATCGATCGCTGTCTTACTGGCTACAGATACTGTGATATTAGAGCTTTCTGAAGTGTTAACGTCGCCATCACTTGTGTTCTGAGTGTTATCTCCTTCAAGAGATTGTGCTGTCGCTGAGAAAGCCATTCCGAATGCTAGAAGTGCTACTGCTAGAATTGTCAATTTTTTATTCATATTGTCACCTCCTTTGATTTGTAAAGGGTTTTGAGTTGAACCAGCCCTATAGGGTTGGGATGTGTCGTTTCTAGGACTGACTGATCAGTCATCCCTAACTTTGCTGGTAAAGAAATACTACTTTCTGAGGAGTTCTGCTTCTTATTGCTGTAGTCTACTATATTCATGTTTGGGTACACTGTGGTTCTATCTGTTTCAAAGCTAAACTCCCCCTTCTGAGCACAATTATCGTGGGCTTGTATAAAAAGGTTCAGTATGTAACAGGGCCTGTTAAAGGCCTTCTGTGCCGCCATATTAATCTATTAAAGGGCCTGAGACCAAATAAATTCTTATGAAGAAGCTTGGATTAGCAACTCTCGTACTTTTTCTGGTTTCGACTGCTTCAGCGGCCTCAGTAGGCACGAACCCTGGTTTCCAGGATTTTGGAGAGATCAGAAAAGGAGAGACAAGAGTTGCTAATGTCTATGTTACAACCACGGGATATGATAGTCCTTTTGCAGTAAGGCCTGTGGCCGGAGAGTCTCTTTCAAGTACTTACTTAGACTCCCAAGATAGTCCGTTCTCTCCTGCGGAATATTCTGGAGAGGATATAACTGAATGGATAAGATTTGATCAAAATGCGTTTAGAGTGACTCCAGCAAATACAACAGAGTATATTATTGGCGATGGAGTCACTGTAAATTATGCTGGTAGAATAAAGTTCTATATTGAGGTACCTCGAGATGCTGAGCCTGGTTACCATGCAGGCATGATCAATGTCAATCCTCAGTTGACTAATTCGGGAACAGGTTTTGGAGCAAGTACTAGAGGCCAGTCAATGTATACTTTTGTTTTCAGGGTTCCTGGAAATGTGGAGAAAAGTATTGATGTGGTTGATGCTCGCGGTATCAGGACTGGAGAAGATAGAGCAAGGATCGATATAAGAGTTGCTAACAGAGGAACGGTCACTACTAGCATTAGAGGTTCTAACATCGACGTATATAATAGGCAGACTATGTCAAAAGTCGATGATCTGCCTATAGGATATCATAAATTAGCTCCAGGACAGAGTAAAATTATATCCAGAAATTTAAGATCAAATTCTATAGAGGAAGGCTCTTATCAGGTTAATGGCAGCATCGAGTACATCGGAGGCAGCTCCTTTGTCAGCCAGCAGACTTTCTCGCTAGCTGATACTATTCAGGATAATCCTCCAGAGGCCTCGAGTTTCGGGCCTTCAGACACAGAAGGTGATTCAGGTAGTCCTATGTGGTTGCTGGGTCTTTTCGTTGTGATGGTGTCTGTTATCATGTATGCAATGGAGTTCGAGTTGTTCTCCATTATACTTGTTGGCGGAGGCCTTGGAATTGTTGGTTTCATCGTGTTTACAGGTATTCCGAACTGGACTTTGCTGATACTTTTAACAAGTACGCTGGGAATACTGATGTATGGATAACGTAGAGGACATGATGGATTCGTCAAATCTTCTTGTTGGAGCAGCTATTTTTGTTGGAGTTCTTGCAATTGTTCTTTTGACAGCCCCTTATGCTGCAGATAACGCTCTTCTAACAGAAAGAAAGTTTACTATACCGATTAACGGTTCGGTTGAAAATATGACTGGTAATGCAAGCTTTGGTGTATCTGCAGGTAGCGGTGGAGCACTTGACTTTGGAAGAATTGCTCTTGATGCATCTAACTCTACAAGAAATATTACCGTAGGTACTCCGGGCACAAACTACGTCAGACTGGATGCAGAAGGCAACATCACGGAGCACCTTGAATACAGCAAATACAATTACAATGTGTCCAGTATTCCTGTCAAGTTTATTGGAGAGGAAGAAGGCCAGTTTACAGGAAACATGACTGTAACAGTTCAGATACCTAAAGAGGATGGAGGGGAAGCATGGCTAGGAACAAAGTACTGGTTCTACTCACTGCAGTAATCCTGTCACTTTCAACGGCCTCAGCACTCAGCCTACAGGTAACAATCGACTCTATAACTACAGCCGATGTTAAGAATGTGCAGTTCCAGGAGAACTCATCTATCAGCAATGTTAATGCTTCAATAATGAACACAGGCTCCATAGGCTGCCAGTACAGATTAAAGCTATCCTACACCTATGCAAATGATACTTACTCATCATACTCAGATAGAAAGGCCCTATGGCCGGGAGCCTCTGAACTTGCAGAACTGAAGGCGCCTGTATTCAACTATACAGGCCCTGTTAACTCCAGTCTTTACGTAATGTACTGCGATCAAATTAGAGGGCTTGAAAACTTCACTTTCACGTCCACAGAGAACATCACAGTTAACTCCAGTGTCGAAAGCACTACAAGGTCTGTAACTGAGGAAGAGGCCTCTCTTGAGCTCGGTGTTGAGAGTGGAGAGCTTGTTCCTGTTGATACACCGCCTTACTGGAAGGCTTCGTACGCTGAGATAGAGAATGGCTCGGCTACTGTAGAGTATGAGGCCCCGATCTTTGATGAACGGCAGAACCTGACCTATCTGGTTAAATCTGGCGATGAGATTCTTGGAACTACAGAGGTTCAGCTTGAGGCCCGGAAAACGTTTGTAGATAGGATTATGAGTGTGGACAGGAAGTGGCTTTTCGGCCTGATCGGTTTCCTTGCTCTGATCAACGTCTTTCTGCTTTACAGAACTCTAACAAACAGGAATTAAAGATTTAAAGTAGTCCGCGAACAAATACCATCTAGATGTCTCCCGAAAAGAGATTTACAAAAATTATTCTGGCAGGCCTTCTCACTCTAGCTTTTGTCAGTGCTACAGCTGCTGAAATCAGCACGGCAGGAGATCAGGAAATAGTATGGAAGAACTCAAACATTCAACCACAGTTAACTGCAACATGTTCTCTATCTAATGCAACCAGTTCAGAAATTGAGGTAGGCACGTCAGGAGACAATGTTTTTACTGAAAGTTCGGGCCAGATAGATGTTGAATCTTCTGAGCTTCAAGGGGTCTGGAGCTCGACAAAGTACGTAAACTATACTTGTTCTAACGCAAATGATACTGTTTCAGAGGCCCGCAATCTCAGCTTTGTAAGTTTCTCGCTAGTGTCTAAGTCGAATGAGAGAAGTGATTATTCTGATTTCAATGGTATAAGTTTCGTAGGCCAGCTGATGAAGGATGAGAAAGGAAGTCTTGGTAACAGAAGAGGAATCTTTCTCTCCTTTAATGATATAAGTCAGATTGGAGAGGATGAGCAGCTGGAGGGCCTTAAGCAGAGCAGTTACTCTTTCGGAACCAATGGAAAGCTTGTTAACTCCGATCAGGAGCCAAAAGTTGATTCCAATAATCAATATGTCAAGGTATTTCCTCGTGTCAGGTCATATATTGAATCTGATCAGAGTTTTAAGGTAAGATTTGATGGTTCTGGTGTTTTTTCAGGCCTTGAGAAGAGAGTACCTGTCGATAGTTTCACTCCCTTTGTTCATGCCTGGAGTTCAAGTGTTGAGAGAGATCCAGGCCGCAGAATGGGTTTTGACCAGGTCAGGCAGGGAGCTTACGTCTACGAGCTCTTTATGGATTATGAGCCAAGTGATAACTTCCCTGAGACCGAAATTGATGATGATAACTTTGTACTTGATGTAGAAAAGAAGCAGTCTGACTGGGATTCTGGTTATGAGACTGTAAAATCCGATCTTGAGGTTTTAACTACTTCTGAGCCTGAATCGGGTTCTGCAAATTACAAGGTAGAGATCCCTCAGGTTGCGGATACAGAGCTTGAAGGCCTTGAAAACGATGATGATCCTTACAAGTTTGTACTCAAGTACCGTTACGTTGAGGACGGTAGTACTTACTCTTTCAAGGTAGATGAGATGCTGGTAGATAAAACCGATAATCCTTCTAGATTTTCAGGCCAGATACTGAATTCTGCTGGAAACGGCGTTCAGACTGATATGACTCTCAGTCCTTCAAATAATGATAATAGATACGTGATTTCTTCAGGGTCCAATGGCCAGTTCTCCAAGGATCTCTCAACAGATCTCAGTACCTCTTTCGATATTGGTATGGAGTTCTCGGATTCGGGCAGCAGGGTTTCAAGTGTTGATCTTTCTGGTGTGCGGTTGGAGGATGCAAATCTTGGTTCTCAGGATATTTCGGCTATTAACTTTGATTACTGGCAGAATCCTCAGGATGTTGCAGGCCTTGATATCAGTGGTTTAAAGCCTGTTAACATGATGGCTGTCAGGTTTGGTTATGATATTGGAAGTGTTGATTCGATAAGTATGGACTTTGATTCTTCTGAGGTTGCTCCGAAGAATTTGAAGGTCTACGAATGTGATGCCTGGAATTTCTGGGGCACGAGATGTGAAAGCAATTGGGACAAGGTCGCGGACAACAGCAACAGCAGTGTTATTTCTTATCCTGAGGTCTGGGCCAATATAGATAATGCAAATCTCTACGGTACCTCCGGTGGAGAGGAGATTTTGAGAAATGCCTATGTTATTGGAAAGAGCGCGAAGATTACTCTTCAGAACTCGATCAGTGTCGAAAGTTCAAGTGTAAAGTACAACGGCGAGTTCCAGGCCTCTGGAGTTCTTGTCAGCGATACAGGTGACAGAGTTTCGGATGCTGACGTTACTGTTTCTCTTGTTAAAGAAGGTGAGACTGTCGAGTCCTGGTCTACCAATTCTGACAGTACCGGTTCCTTCGAGATTTCGGAGACTGTTGATGATGCTGATGCAGGGAATTATCAGTTGAAGATTGAGGCCTCGAAAAGTCCGTATCAGAGCTTTGAAATGATGAGCGAGAAAACCATTGAGGTATACTACGAGACAGGTATCAGACTGGAGGCCCCTACCTCGAAAGAAGTTGTTCAGGGCAATAAGACCGAGATTGATATTACTGTTTCGAATACAGGCCAGCAGCCGGTTGAGAATGTTGATCTTTCGGTCAGCGGTGTGAAAAGTATTTACTACAGCTTTGATTCCAATGTTAACAGCCTTGATTCTGGCGAGAGCAGAAGTTTAGGCCTCACGCTTGATCTTCCGGCTGATTACTGTAATCTTCCTTGTGGAAGTCCTCCGCAGCTTGATATCTCTGTTTCAGGTAGTTCAAATGAGCAGGATGTCTCCGACAGTATTCTGACTTCGATTGTTCTCGTTGAGGGAGATACAGAAAATACTGATTCTTCAGAGACTGAGGATCAGGATACTTCAACCTCTGATTCCCAGAGTTCGACTGAGGATGAATCAAGTCCTGAGAGCTCTACCTCTCCAATCTCTAATATGCAGGATATGACTGGAGACTTTGTCCAGAAGCAGGGCGAATTGAATATTGCTCTTGGATTAATCTTCATCTTCACCATGATGCTGGCACTCTCAGTCAAGAAAAAGAAGGGTTCTGGAGATGACAGGAGAAGAGGTGGAAGTGGTAGAGGCGGTGGAAGGCCTCCGGTTCAGAGACCTCCTATTAATTCCTCTCAACAGGATCAGGAAGAAAATGAGGGTGATGAGTTAGAAGAATCTGAAGAAGATTCCGAAGACGAGGGAGAGGCCGAAGAGGATGAGTCAACTGCTGAAGATAGTGATGAGGAGGAAGAAGGTTTTGAGTGTAGTGTGTGTGGTGAAAGTTTTGAGTCGGAGTCTGGCCGTGATCTTCACGAGCAGGCCGTACATTAGCTGGTTTTAGAAGATAAAAATTCTCTTTAATTTAGGTTTCCTGATAGGTTGCCAAGTTTTCTCTTCAGTTTGGCGAATCTGGGCCTCTGGTATTCGTGGCCTCCTACTGATGCTGCGAGTTCTTTTATTTCGAGTGCGGCTTCTGCGAGTGGTTCGTGTTTGACTAGTGGTTCGCTTTCGAAGAGGCTTTTTCTCATTGTGTGGTCGTGTGGTATCTGGTGGAGGATGTGTGATTCTGTCATCATTTCTATTTCTCTGTCGATGAGTTCGATTTCTGGGTCTCCGGATACTTTGTTGACTACGGTGCCAAGTACTGGTTGTCTGAGTTCTTTGGCTTTTTCGATTATCTGTGCTGCGTTTACGCCTGATGTCTGTGTTGGCATTGTGACTATCATTAGTTCGTCGACTGACATCATGATGTTTTCTACTGTTGAGTTCAGGCCTGGAGGGCAGTCTACAAGTACATAGTCTGATTGTTCTGCTGCTGTTTCCAGTACCTCTCTCAGGTTTGAGATGTCGGGTTCGACGAAGTCTATTTCGTTGGATGATACGATTCCTTTGATGCCTGTTGGGTGTCTGAATATTGCTGATTCTGGTTCGGCATCTCCCTGTAGAACTTCCTGTATTTTGACAGGGTGGTCGTATCGGCCCAAGTATACTCCCAGGTTAGAAGCTGCGAAGTCAGCGTCGACTATAGTTACTTCGTTGCCGAAGTCGCTTAGGGATACTCCCAGGTTTACTGTTAGGCTGGTCTTTCCTACTCCACCTTTTCCTGAAATAAGGCCTATTATCCTGCCTTTAGACATCTAATTAGAGTTTCTTCTCTCAGGTTAATAAATCTAGGTGCGGAAAGCCCGAGGAAAATTTCTCAAGGTGTTACTCCGTAGACTTTAAAACTTTTTACTAACAAGGAGTAGTTATGAATAAGTTTTGGGTTATTACGGGGGGAGTTCTGGTTGTTGCTCTGGCGTTTTTAGCGCTTGAGATGCCAGGAAACAATACAATAAACTTTACTGATCTGGAGACGGAGTGCAGATATGATAGAAGCACTGCTTTTGATATAAGTTTGAAGCCAGGCAACAGACTGTCCTTTGAAGGACATTTCCCTGTCAATAATACTGAGTCAGATCTTTCTTACCGTTACAGGAGAAGCGGAGATACTATCAGACTGAATATTGTCGCTGATGAAGATGACAACGTTCCTGAGAGCTTCTACAACAACTGTCTTGCTACAGTTGTCTACGATGCTCAGACATCAAGTATTCCAGAAGGCCGTTACGATGTGATTCTGGTTCACGACGGTGAGGAAGTTGAACATCAGGTAATTGGAATAAAGTAAGAAAAAAGAAGGTTATGAGGAGATAGGTTATCTCAGGGAGTATTTTTTCCCGTCATCGTCTTCCTCTACTTCTATTTTGCCTTCTTTTGCCAGCCATCCGAGAGCTTGGTTTAGCTTGTTGGAGTTGACTCCTGATGCTGTTTCCAGTATCTTGTTGGCTGTTGCTGTTCCTTGCTGGTTGAGTGTGTCGTAGATCTGGCCTGCGGTACTTCCTATGTCGGCCTCTACATCTACCTCTACTTCTACGCTGCTTCTTTCGTCCTGATTTTCCTCGATCTCTGCTACTTTCATGATTGTTTCGAGGGCCACGTCTGGTGACACTGAGATGGCGTCGATTCCTGCGTCTACAAGGAATTCTGCGTATTCGTCGTGGGTGGATGGTGCGTCTCCACAGATTCCTACGTGCCTGTCTTTTCTGTGGGCCTTGTTGATCAAGGTTCTTACTGATTTCTTGACGGCTTCATCTCTTTCGTCGAATACGTGTTTCAGTTTGTCGCTGTTTCGATCGACTCCAAGTGTGAGCTGTGTGAGGTCGTTCGTACCTACTGAGAATCCTTCGAACATCTCTGAAAACTCCTCAGCACGCAAGATGTTGGCTGGTATCTCAGCCATGACGTATACCTCTATGTCTCCCTTGTCTAGGCCATACTCTTTCATCTTTGCCCTGACTTTTCTGGCTTCTTCCATGGTTCTGCAGAAAGGTACCATGACTGTCAGATTGTCAAGGCCTAGTTCGTCGACGCATTTGCGCAGTGCCTTGCATTCGAGTTCGAAGGCCTTTGTGAATTCTTCGTCGTAGTAGCGGGATGCTCCTCTGAATCCGAGCATTGGGTTGGCTTCGTCTGGCTCGTATTTTTCTCCTCCTTCAAGCTGTGCGTATTCGTCGGATTTGAAGTCGGATAGTCTGACTACTACCTGGTCTGGGTAGAATGCTGCCGCGATTTTTCCAATTCCGGATCTGAGGGCCTCTACGTATTCGTCTCCTCTGTCCTGTTCGATGAGGTGGAGAGGGTGTTCTCCTACGTGGCTGGAAATGATGAATTCTTCTCTTGCTAGGCCTACTCCGTCGACTGGTAGCTGTGCGAGGTTGAAGACCTCTGATGGTTCTCCGATGTTGATCTGTACATCGGTTTCTGTTTCCGGTATTTCGTCTAGGTGGTGTTCTTCGATGTCGAAGTCGAGTTCTCCTTCCCAGATTTTTCCTGTTGAGCTGCTGCCGTCTACTGTTACGTCCTGTCCATCGTGGAGGCTGGATGTCGCTGTTTCTGTTCCGATTACTGCTGGTACTCCGAGTTCTCTGGATACGATTGCTGCGTGGCTTGTTCGGCCTCCTTTGTTGGTGATGATTGCTCCGGCCTTCTTCATGATTGGCTCCCAGTCTGGGTCAGTCATGTCTGTTACGAGGACTTCTCCTTCCTCGAACTGGTCGATCTGTTTCGGACTGTCGAGGACGTGGGCCTCTCCGGATCCGATTTTTGATCCGATGGCTGATCCTTCGAGAAGTACTTCAGATTCTTCTCTGAGTTTGTAGTCTTTGATTACGTTTTCGTCTTTTTCGGACTGTACGGTTTCTGGCCGGGCCTGTACGATGTAGAGTTCTTTGGTTTGGCCGTCTAGAACCCATTCGATGTCCATTGGTTTTCCGTAGTGTTCTTCGATTTTCAGGCCATATTTTGCGAGTTCCTTGACCTGGTTGTCGGTTACGCAGAATTTTTCTCTTTCGTCCTGTGGTACTTTGACTCTTTCGTTGTCTTTTCCTTCTTCTTCGCTTCTTACGAGTTTGATTTCTTTGTCGCCGACTTTTCGTTCAAGTATTCCAAGGTTTCTTTTCAGTACTGTGAATTCGTCCGGGTTTACTTCGCCTGCGACGACGAGGTCTCCTAGGCCGTATGCTGCGTTGATTGTGACTACATCTTCGAATCCGCTGTCTGGATCCATGGTGAACATGACTCCTGCGCTTCCTGTGTCGGAGCGGCCCATTTTCTGGACTACTGCGGAAAGTTTGACGTCGAAGTGGCTGAATCCTTTGTCTTCACGGTATGAGATTGCTCTGTTTGTGAATAGGGATGCGAAGCAGGCCTTGATTTTCTGAATTAGTTCTTTTTCTCCTGATACGTTGAGGTATGTGTCTTGCTGGCCTGCGAAGCTTGCTCCTGGCAGGTCTTCTGCTGTTGCGGAGGAACGTACTGCTACTTTTGGTTCGTCGACTCCCAGTTTTTCTTCGAGTTCTCTGTATGATTTTACAAAGCTTTTTCTGAGGTCTTCGGGCATGTCTGCGTCTTGGATGTGGCCTCTGATTTTTTCTCCTCTCTTCTGTATATTGTTTACGTCGTCGACGTCTAGGTCTGAGAGAAGGTTTTCGATTGTGCTTTTGAGGCCGGTTTCCTTCATGAATTGTTCGTAGGCGTCCGCTGTTGTAGCGAATCCTGGTAGTACAGGTACGTCTACTTCGTTTTGAAGTTCTCCGAGGTTAGCGCTTTTACCTCCCACGCGGGAAGTATCGTCTGCTGTAATGTTTTCGAACCAGAGTACGTTCGGCATAATATTTTAGAATGGAAAAGCCCTGAATTTAAAGAGAGCGTTATGATTCAAGGGTAAAAAAGATCTGCAGAAAAGTTTTTCTGTTTCGTCAGGCCCTGAAAGCTATTTTTCGACAAGTACGCGGTCGATTCTTCCTACTTCTGGTCCTGAGGTGTCCTGGCCTGTGACTACTGCGTTGTCGTTCGTGAGGATTCCTGCTCCTACGAAAGGTGATCCTGTGTTTACTGTTCCAATATCTGCGTGTTCTACGTCCAGTACTTCTTTTACCTTTTCAGCTGTTTCTTCTGAGGTATCTCTGTGCAGTAGGACTCCTCTGCTGTTTGCTGCTCCGCATGAGCCAGGGTTCGGTGTGCCTGCTATATCCATTACCTCTACGTCGACTTCGAGGGCCTCTTCTATTTTTTCTTTCTGGTCTTCGAGGTTGCGGCTGATTACTGCGCCGTTATCGTTTGCGAGCACCAGGTTCCCGAGTGCTGTTTCCTCTGAGTCTATAACTGTGTAGTCTATTCCTGCTTCGTCCATTTTCTTTTTCTCTATGTCGGTTGTTACGTCAGGGATTAGAATGCTGTTGGAGTTACCTGCCGTGAATAGGCCTACAAGTCTTGTTCTCGCTACATAGGTATCTACATCTTCCGTGTCGAATACTTCTTTCTCCTTGAATTCTGGAGGGAAGATTGCTTGAGAGTTGGTTACTGTGGCGTAGAAGCCGATGTTTGAGTTACCGAGGTAGTTGTAGCGAGAAAGTTCCATTGATTATCCTTCCATCTTTCCTTCGATGAATTCTTTCAGGGTCTTTCTGTCCTTTCCCTGTTTCTCTGCTTCTAGAAGTGCTTCGTAGTCTGGATTATCCATTTCTGAGATAGCATCTTTTGCATCTCCTACAGTCCCGCCAACTACATCGCTGTAATCTTCTGCGGTGTCTTCTTCAGTTGACTCTTCGGTGGTTGATGTCTCCTGTGTTGTGGTTGTTTGTTGGGAAGGCGTTTCTGCTGGGTATGCTACTTTTCTTCCGTTTTCTTCCTCTACTTCAACTGTTACTTTGGATGGTGGGCTGGATCCTCCTTTTCTCCAGATTGACTGGTTTAGTTCTGGAGATATGCTTACATCTCCTTCTGCGTTCTGAAGCTTTTCGCGTAGAATGCTCATGGCTTTCTTTGAACGCTTGTTTCTGCCTACTACTTTGGCTCTTGAGAGATTGAATTTGTGTCTTGTCATTGTTGAAAACTCCTTTTACCCTATGAAAAGGGTGATAAGTGGGGATTTACTCGTCTGTGTCGTTCCGTCTCCAGTGGCGGCTCTTACGAGGCTTGATGGATCTCTTCATTGCTCTGTCCATACCGAATGCTTTCAGTGAAACCCACCGTGGAGCAGATTTAGCTGTCTTGTTGGCCTTTGAAAGCCTTTTCTTCTTACCTAGTGACTTGTTTGAACTCATAGTACAGTTTTCACCTCCTGAACTTTATATCTGAACTGTTTTTCTCCTTCTCACTCTGGAAGGATTTCAATATGTCTTTAAGCTGCTCGTCTGTAACTTTTTCCACTCTTCCTGAGCGGCCCAGTCGAGCAATCTGCATCTCGATGCTGGAAGCAAGGTCGGGTTGAGCAACGCGGATGTTGCCCATTCTTTCCTTCGCGTTTTTTGTCAGGTATTTTGAGGCCTGTTGTTTGATCTGATCTCTTTGATCTTCGAGGGCCTCTTCCTCTGACTGTTGCTGTTCTTCTATCTCGTTTCTTTTCTGTTCGCGAAGTTTCTCCAGCTCGTCTTCGTCCATTGTCCTTTATAGTTCGTCGGACTTTTCGTCGAGGAAGCTTTTACCTTTCTCTGTAATTACTCGGCCTTCTCCTTCCTCTGTCTCTACGTAGCCTGCTTCTTCAAGGTTCTGAAGTGCAGTACGGATTACGCTGCCTGATGCCTTTCCGTGGTGTTCAGGACCGTGTCCGTTGTTCTTGTTGCCTCCGTAGATTGTTCTGAGTCTGGAGACTCCTAGCGGGCCGTCTGTGTAGATCTTTCTCAGGATTGCTGCGGATCTGATGTGGTACCAGTTGTCCTGATCTGGTGTACGATCCTTGTGCTGTCCTGTTTTTACGAAATTACTCCATTCTGGGGCCTCGAAGTCATCTTCGAGTTCCTCTGCTACTTTCTGAATCAGAGGCTCCGCTTTTACATCGTATACTGTGGTCATACATTACACCGATGTTCAAAAACTTTTAAATCAAACCGGCGCGAATATCTGTTCTTCACTGGAACACCCATTCTCCGTTTTCCTGGACTAGTTCTCCGTCAACGTATATTTTTCCGCCGTTTCTGAGTTCCTTGACGATGTCCCAGTGGATTCCGGACTGGTTTCTGACGTCTTCTGGTGCACATTCCTCGTAAGCTCTTCCAAGAGCCAGGTGGATTGTACCCCCGATTTTTTCGTCGAATAACGTGTTCTTGATGTGGTCTGTGATCTGACGGTTGGTTCCAATACCAAGTTCTCCAACCCTTTTTGCGCCTTCGTCGGTGTCCAGCATTTTCTCCAGGTATTCCTCGTTTTTCTCTGCGGAGTAGTCCGCTACTTTTCCGTTTTCGAATTCCAGGTAGATTCCAGCTACTTCGTTACCTGAGGCAATTCCAGGATAAGTGAACTTAATATGACCCTCCAGAGATTCCTTAATTGGGGCGTAGAAAACCTCACCCGCAGGAATATTGTGATCGCCGTTGTCGCATACTCCTTCACGGCCTTCAAGACTCAAAGTTAATTCAGTATCTTCGGCCTCTATCCTGACCTCTTCCGCTCCATCGAAGACTTCTTTGATCTCCGCGTTTTTCTCTTCAAGGCCTTCCCAGTCGACCTCTGTAACTGCCTCTATTACGAAATCTCTGAACTCTTGTGTTGGCATTCCTGCTTCCTGGGCCATTGCATCTGTAGGGTATCTTGTGGTGACCCATCTCTTGTCGAGTCTTTCCGTTAGAATATCCTGTGTGGCTTCTTTTCTGGCTGATATTTTCTCCGAGTTGAGGCCTGCTAGTTCTTTCTCGTTGTCGCCTCCACCGATCCGGATGTATGCATCCATTTTCTGCATTTCCTGGAGTTTGGCCTCTGACATGTGTTTCATTTGTTCTTTTGTTCCGTGTTTTACCCAGTCGTAGTCCAGGCCTTCGCTGCTGATCTGTGAGTCGTACACGAAGTGTTCGTGTGGGTATGCTCCTTTCTTTATTATCTGTCTTCTGACTTCGTCGAAAAGTTCTTTGGATTCTACTGACTTGGATAGTAGGTATACGTTGTCTCCTTCTTCGATTTCTGCTGCTCTTTCGACTAGTACTTTGGCAAAGTCCTGGATTCGCTGGGATGTCATGTATTAGAACCCGTAGGCTAGGAATTTAACTCTAATCTAGAACTGATAAAGAGAAAAAATTGGGGGGAAAGGAAAACGGCCTTTACTGGAGGAAGTCTGGCTCCAGTTTCTTCTCCTCTACTTCCTTTTTGAGGGCCTCTCTGAATTCTTCTACTGTGAATCCGCGGTCTTCGTTTTCCTCACGATCTCTGACAGAAATTTCTCCGGCCTCCTGCTCGTCATCTCCCAAGATGAGCATGTATGGCACGTTGTCGTCGTGTGCGGCCTGAATTTTTTTCCCTACTGTCCAGCTTCTGTCCTCGATCTCTACGCGGAAGTCTGAAAGTTGTTCCTTGATTTTTTCTGCGTATTCTTTGTTGTCGTCGGTTACTGGCAGGATTCTGACCTGTTCTGGTGCTAGCCATGTTGGGAAGTCTCCTGCGAAGTGCTCGATCATGACGCCCATAAATCGATCAATGGATCCTAGGATTGCTCTGTGAAGCATGACTGGATAGTGTTCTTCGTTGTCCTCTCCTACGTATTTGAGGCCGTAGTTACGTGGAATTACGAAGTCGAGCTGTACTGTACCTAGCTGCCATTTCCGGCCGATTGCGTCCTCTACTTCTACGCCGATCTTTGGGCCGTAGAATGCGCCTTCTTCCGGTTTGACTTCGAAGTCACCTACTTTTTCGTTCATAGCGTTTTCTAGTGCTTCTTCGGCTTCTTCCCAGAGTTCGTCAGGTCCTTGGGCCTTTGGAGGCTTTGTCTCCATGATGAAGTTGACGTCGAATCCGAATTCGTCGTACATTTCGATGATGATGTCGAGGTGTTTCTTGATTTCTTCCTCGATCTGGTCTTTGCGCATGTAGGCGTGGCCGTCGTCCTGTGTAAGCCCTCTGACTCTTAGAAGTCCTGATAGCTCTCCGCTTTGCTCGTTTCTGTATACTGTTCCGAACTCTGAGAGCTTGATCGGTAGTTCTCTGTAGCTTTTCTTCCCTGAGTCGAAGATGTGGCTGTGGTTGGCGCAGTTCATAGGCTTCAGGCCGTATTCTGTGTCATCCTGCTCCCATGCGAACATTTCGCCCTCTTCTTTGAAGGCCTCGTAGTGGCCTGTCTTTTTCCAGAGTTCTGCCTTGTTTAGTTCAGGTGTCTTTACTTCTGTGTAGCCTAGTTCGGCGTTTTTCTCTCTGATGTAGTCTTCTAGTTCTCTCCTGATTTTCATGCCTTGTGGGTGGAAGTGTGCGCATCCTGGTGCGAAGTCAGGAATTGAGAAGAGATCCATTTCTTTTCCGATTCTTCTGTGATCTCTTTTTTCGGCCTCCCGTCTTTTTTCCAGGAAGTCTTCCAGCTCTGATTCTGATGGGAATGCTGTTCCATATACTCTTGTCAGCATCTCGTTTTCTTCATCTCCTCTCCAGTAGGCTCCTGCGATCTCCATTAGTTTGAAGCCACCTACTTCTCCAGTTGATTCTACGTGTGGGCCTTTACAGAGGTCTTTGAATTCTCCCTGTTTGTAGAAGGATACTTCTTCTCCTTCTCCGGCTTCCTCTGCGAGGATTTCCTGTTTGTACTTGTTGTCGGAGAAGAATTCTTCTGCTTCCTCTCTTGGAAGCATTTCTCTTTCTATTTCCAGGTCTTCTTCGATGATTGAGGCCATTTCTTCCTCTATTTCTTCGAAGTCTTCTTCGTCCAGGTCTACTCCGTCGATGTCGTAGTAGAATCCTTCATCAGTCCACGGCCCGATTGTAAGTTTTACTTCGTCGCCGTAGATTCTCTTCATGGCCTGTGCGAATACGTGTGCGGCGCTGTGTCTTAGTACTTGAGTGTATTCTTCGCTCTGGTCTGTGACTATTTCTATTTCGTCGCCGTCGCTGACTTGTTCTTCTTTGGCTACGAGTTCGCCGTTGATTTTTCCGGCTACTGTGTCGTCTCCGAGGCCTGTTCCTATTTCGTAGGCTACGTCTTGTATTGTTGAGTTTTCTTCTACTTCTAAACTGGAGCCGTCTGGTAGTCTTACTTCAATGCTCATTGAGAATCTCCTGAAAATCTTTGAATTGTATAAAAGGGTTTAGAACAGCTAAAGTTAAAGCTGGCTTGGTTGCGATACATGTAGGCCGAAGGTAAAACGTCCACCTTTCATTGTGTATGATTTTTGCAGAGTTTTTCTTAATAGTGTGTTGGTTGGCCTGGAAATCCCACATTTTTAATTTCTGTCTTATAATTTTGTACTGTGAGAGTCTGTCATTATACTGATTGCGAGTTTCTAGTCGGTGGCGGAATTGAGCAGTCGTTTAAGCTGCAGAGAAAAGCATTGGATAAAGCAGAAGTAAATTGGACGCCAGATTCTGCCGAAGATTTTGACATACTGCATTTGAATACGTTAACGCCTCTATCAATTTTCAACATGTTTAAGGCCAATATGGGAGGTAAGAAGGTGATTTACCATGTTCATTCGACGGCTGAGGACTTTGAAGGAAGTTTCAGGTTTTCCAAGTTGCTTTCTCCGGTTGTCGATTACTTTACTAGAGCGGTTTACTCTCGGGCAGATCTGCTTCTAGCACCTTCAAAGTATACCAAGAATATCTTGGAAGAGAAAGGTATGCAAAATGTTGAGGTTGTAAGTAATTCGTATTGCAAGGACAGGTTGGAAGGTTATGATGAACTTGATAGTGAATCTTTGAGAGATAGTTATGATGTTGATAAGCCGGTAGTCGTTAATCTTGCTGCGGTATTTGAGCGTAAAGGCGTGCCAGACTTTGTCGGTGCTGCAGAGGAGATAGATAATGTTGATTTCATCTGGTTTGGATCTCAGGTTAATAGTATTGTTCAAGGTTCAAAGGTGAATTCGCTTCTATCAGATCTTCCTGAAAACACTCAGTTTCCAGGATTCGTTGAGGATCCAAGGGAGGCCTTCGCAGTAGGAGATATCTTCTTTTTTCCCAGCACTGTTGAACATCAGCCTGTTTCCCTACTTGAAGCTCTTGCATGTGAAATGCCGATAGTTGTGCGTGATATTCCTCAGTATGAGGGCTGGCTGGAGGATAGTAAGAACTGTATTAAAGCAGACTCAAGAGAAGGATTTGTAGAGGCCATAGAAGAACTGCGTGATGATCCCTCTCTTCGAAAGAAATTGTCGGAAAACGCCAGTGAACAGTCGGAGAACCACACAGTTTCCCGTGTCGGAGATCGTTTGCAAGAAGTTTACTCGGACTGCCTGAACTGATTATTAGAAAAAAGTATTTCTTCATAAATCACCTGTGTAATTATGATAACAGTTCTCAGATTGGGCCACCGCAGAGGAAGAGATGACAGAATTTCAACTCATGTAGGCCTTACAGCCCGTCAATGGGGGGCAGATAGAATAGTATATTCGGGAGAGAAAGATACCGGTATTCTTGATTCTCAGAGAGATATTATCGATCGCTGGGGCGGAGATACTGAGGTAGAGTACACTGAGAACTGGAAAAATGTTATCAGAGATTTTGAAGGCCTTTCCGTGCATCTGACAATGTACGGCGAAAAGATCAACGAGAGAATCGAGGGCCTGAAGAAGGAGTTTGCTGAAGAAGAGGATCTCTTGATTGTTGTCGGTGCTGAAAAAGTTCCTCGCTGGGTCTACACGCATGTTGACTACAATATTTCTGTAGGGAATCAGCCTCACAGCGAGATTGCGGCCCTGGCGGTTTTCATGGATAGGATTCAGGAAGGCCGATTAAAGGAAGGTTTTGAAGGTGCGGAGATAGAAGTTGAGCCGACTGAAGATAGAAAGATTACTAGAGAGCTTGATGAAGAGTAAAATTTACTGTTTCTCAGGTCTGTGCGGCTTGACCTCGAATTTCTGACCGTCTTTTGCTACTACAGTATTTTCGAATACTTCCTGGGCCTCTTCACGTAGTTTCTGAGTGTTATTTCTGTACCTTCTTGATAGATGGGTTAAAGCCAGTTTTTCGACGTTGGACTCGTCTGCTATCTCTGCTGCCTGTTTTGCCGAGGTGTGGCCATCTCTTTCGTCTATCATTTCATGGCTGCAGGTGGCTTCATGGATTAGTAGGTCGGCATTTTCTGCATTTTTTATCATGTTGTCGCATTTTGCAGTGTCGCCTGAGTAAACAATCTTTCTACCGGGCATGTCTTCAATTATATCTTCAGGCCTTATTTTCTGGCCGTCGAACTCTACTGTTTCTCCTTGCTTTAGTTCTCCGATTTTAGGTGATTGTTCGAGGCCTAGTTCTTTCATTTTGTCCTTATTGACTTTTTTCTGGTCTTCTTCCTCAAATACGAATCCGAACGCGTTGATTCCGTGTTCTACTTCGAAAGGCCTTACTTCGTAGCCTTCTCCGACTATTTCATCTCCTTCTACCAGGTCTTCGACGAAGATGTCGTAGCTTCTGCGGAAGTAGCCGGTGTCAAGGATTCTGTCTGTGAATTCCTCTGTTCTTGGAGGGCCGTAGATGTAGAGCGGTTTTTCCCGGCCTTCGAGTTCCATGGTTTGGATTAGGCCTAGTAGGCCTGAGAAGTGGTCGGCGTGCCAGTGGCTGATGAATATTTTTGATATTTTCATGAGGCCTAGTTTGTCCATCATCAGTCTGCGTTGGGTTCCTTCTCCGCAGTCGAATAGTATTCTTTCTCCGTTGTAGTTGATTAGATTTGCGGGAAGGCCTCTTTCCTCTGTTGGTACTGCGCTTGATGTTCCGACCGTCCAGATGTCCATGTTACTTCTTTTTGGTGTTTCTCTTTTATCGCTAATCAAAACACATTTATTTGTAACTTGAAAGTAGCATATTATGGCGGAGTTAAACTACGATGATTTTAGAGGATACTTTAACGAAGATGATTCTGGAATGCACGTTGTTACTGATTCTCTGCCGCGTCTAAAGTTGAAAGATGAGCTTTCGCCGGAAGAGGCACCTCTTTATATTGATCTTGAGACTGGTAGAGGAGTTTATCCTGAAGGCCTTGACCCGGAGGATGCTTACGAGGCAGCAAGTTACGCTCTTGACAAGGCAGGTAGTGATGCTGCAGTCCATATTTCGCAGGATACTGAGGCCTGGCAGGAAGAGTTTTCAGAAATTGTCGGTGAAGATATCGAGCTAGGGCCTTCATGGCACCTTAATCTTGATAAGGAAGAAAGAAAGGCCTCTGCTAGACGATAAAAATGTATCTTGTCAGCGACTTGTGAACGTATACCTCAAAGTCCGCTGAGTAAGGCCCTACTTCTTTTTCATTGTACATGAAGACTGCTTTTCCGCTGTAATCTTCCAGAAATTCTATGAAGCTTTCTACCGCTTTCTCTGGTTTTTTGGAGGCCTTTCCGTATGGTAGATCTGTTACTACTGCGTTGAATTCTTCCTCGAAAGTTTCGTTGATTTCTGCTACATCGCCCTGCCTGATATCGTGGCTGATTACGCCGTAGTTTTCGAGGTTTCTCTGGCAGCCGTCCACCATCTCTTTCTGTATGTCGAGGCCGTAGACTCCGATTCCGCAGAGGCCTGCTTCGATAAGTATTCCGCCTGTACCGCAGAAAGGATCCAGTAGTTTTTCTCCTGCTGATACTTCTGACAGGTTGACGAGTACTCTTGCGAGCACAGGGTCAAGAGATATTGGTGAGGAGAAAGGCCTTTCCTGGTTGGCTCTCTGCTGGTAAAGGCCTCTATCTACTTCCTGAACTATTTTTCCAATTACAAGTTTTTCTCCTGTGTAGTATGCCTTTATTTTTTCATCAGGGTTTTCCAGGTCTACTGAGTTTTCCTCCGTTGAGATTTTCTGGCCTATCTGTTTCTCCAGTTCCTTGCTTTCGAAGTCTTCGTCTGTCAGGTTCTGCACTCTGACCGAGAAAGATTTTTCAGGCCTGTAATCTATTTCTAGTTTGTCTAGCTTGGTTTCGCATATTTTTTTTGTTACTTCATGTGTCAGGCCCAGTCTTTTGAGTTGTTCTGGGTGTTTTTCTGTTTCTGCGGTTCTTCCTTCTCTCTTTGGATCTTCTTCGATTTCCTGGCTTCTTAGAAATCCTTTGAGTTCTGCTTCTGCTAGTTCAAGGTTTTCTCCTGCTAGGAGATATGTGTAGGTCATCTAGATTGATTCTTTGCCTCCAAGGCTTATGAAGGAAATGTATCCTATGACAACGTCTGACCAGTAGGTTAGTATTCTGAATATTATGCTTGCTGCTAGTGCGACAGGCAGGCTGATACTGAAGAACAGGTTCAGTAGTGTGGCCATAACTGCTTCGTAGGCTCCTGTTCCTCCTGGTGTAGGTGTGAAGTTTGATACTGCTGCCAGAGGAAGCACGAAGAATACTGCTGCAAGATTTACGTGTATATCAAGCGCTAGAAGTGTGATATATAGAGTGAGGCTTTGGAACAGGTAGTAAATGTGGGCTATTAGGCTTGTCTCCAGAAGATGTCTGCTATCATTGCCTATGGTTTCAAAGGATTCTTCTAAGACTTCAAAACGAGATTCTATACTCTCTACAACTTCTTCTCCTCTGTTCAAGATTTCGCTTATCTTGGTGGCAACCTGTAAAACTTTTTTCTCTATGGTGCCGGCCCTGAACCACAGTAGATAGCTGAAAGATCCTCCAATCACGAATATAGCTCCACTGGCGATCAAGGTTTTTGTGATGAGGCCCGTAAGTCTACCGAATAAGAATAGATAAGTTGCTCCTGCGGCCACAAATGTGAACGTAGGTATCGCATTAATTATATCTGAAGATATTACTGCGGAGAAGGCCTTCTCGTATTTCAGGTCTGTTTTTTTGGATATTATGTAGGCCATTGCTGGTTCTCCTCCGAACTGACCCATTGGTGTTACTTTGTTGAGGAAGTCTCCGGCCATGAAAAGTCTGAAGTTCTGTGTGTATGTGTTGCCTGCGCCTACCTTGTTGAGGAAGCTGTGCCATGTGTTTCCCCAGACAAGATTGGGTACCAGGCCAGTGAGCAGCGCTAGCAGGATTAGTTTTTTGTCTGCGCCTTTTGCTGCTTCTAGAAATTTATTTATATCGGTTAATATGATTAGGGCGCCCAGAAATATTGTTGCAGCTGTAAACCAGGCAATTTGTTTGGTTTTGGGCGTCCATGCCATAATATTTTTATTTGAACTGTGTTTTTAATTAGCTTTTTCTCGACCTATGCTTATCATCGCTCCGTAACCTATGATCAGTCCAGGCCAGTAGGTGCAGAGTCTGAAGAGGATTCCTACTGCAATTGCTGTGGCGAAAGGTATCTGTGGGAATAGGGCTGCTGGCATTAGTGTTAGGATGGTTGCCAGTGTTGCTTCGTAGGCTCCTGAACCTCCTGGGGTAGGTGAGAAGTTGGATAAGGAGGATAGAGGCAGGATAAAGTAGAGTGGTGTGAAGTCGGTGTGGATGCCCATGGATGCGAGAATTAGGTACAGGCTGAAGACCTGGAATACGAAGTAGGCATGTGCGATAGAGGCCGTTCTAACTAGATGTCGAGGATCCTCTCCGATTCTTTCAAAGGCCTCCTCAACGTTTTCCAGTTTCTCATCCAGTTTTTCAACGTATTTTTCTCCTCGTCCAACCCGATCGGTGATCTTTCTCAGGCCTTTGGTTAGTGCGTTTTCGATTGTACCGGACTTGAACCATAGTGTGTATGCAATGGATCCTCCTATAACTACTATCAGGAGGGATATGTAGATGGCTTGAGTTATTATGTCGTTTACGGAACCGAAAATTAGAAGGAATGCTGCTCCTCCTAGAACAAAAGTGAATATTGGAACTGAGTTTATTATGTCTGAGGAAAGTACTGCTGAGAATCCTTCTTCGTAGCTCAGGCCTGTGTTTTCTTTTATTACGTAGGCCATGAATGGTTCTCCTCCGAACTGGCCTAGTGGTGTTACAGAGTTCATGAAGTTGCCTGTCATGAATAGTTTGAATGTTTTTCTGTAGTTTACATTGGCGCCCATTTTGTTGAGGAAGCTGTGCCAGGTGTGTGTCCACACAAAGAATGGCAGTAGGCCTGTGAGAAGAGCTCCGATCAGATAGTAGGTATTTGCCTGGCTTACGGCCTCTATGAACTTGTTTATGTCTGCCATGTAGATTAGCACGGCTATTATTGCTGTTGATATTCCGAACCAGGCGATCTGTTTTTTAGTAGCCATATCTATCTATGTTTCCGCATTTGCTGCAGGTATATTCTACTTTGCTTTTGTCTGATTTTATTCTTACTTCGCAGGTTCTTCCGGGTTTCATGTAGCTGTAGCAGTTGCTGCAGAACTTCTTTTTCAGGTCTGAAGGTATTGAGACTTCTTCCTTCATTCCTATTTTCCGGGCCAGTTCCACGTATCTGTCTGCCAGTTCGTCTTCATGGCCTATTCTTTTCTCTGCTAGCGTGAAAAGCCGTTCTATCCGTTCCTCTGCGATTGTTTTCGCCACAGTTTCATAAGTTTAGGTAACAGTTTTTAAGTTAAGCAGATGAGGATAAGCCATTACTTTGAATGGGAGGATTTGATTACTGGAGGCCATAAACAGTCCGTTAAGAACCAGAGAAAGATAATGGATAAACGAGGAATTGATTATACTACTGAGCCTGATCTCTCCGCTGATATTCTTCACTTGAATAATATGGGGCCTAAGTCAATTTACTATGCCAGAAAGGCCCAGGAGCAGGGAGTTCCTGTGGTTGTCCATGCTCATCAGACTGCAGAGGATTTCCGTGAGAGTTTTGCCCTGTCGAATATGATTGCAAGGCCTATGAAGCCCTACTTGAAGTATGCCTATTCTCTTGCTGACCTTATAATCTGTCCTTCAGAGCATAACAGAGACGTCATCGAGGAGTATACAGATGTGCCGAAGAAGGTGATCAGTAATGGTTTTGATCCTGATATGCTGGAAGGTTTTGAGGATCTTAGAGATGAGTATCTGGAGAAGTACGATCTTGAACCGCCAGTAGTGTTCATGGTAGGTCACGTGATCAAGAGGAAAGGCCTGAAGTCGTTTATCGAGACTGCCAGGAAGATGCCTGATACAGATTTTGTCTGGTTTGGTTTTCTGAATCCGAGCGGCGAAGATACCTTTGTTGACTCTCTGCTTCAGAGCAGGGATACAAAGAATCTTGTAGAAGATGCGCCTGACAACTGCACCTTCACAGGTTATGTTGATGATATTAGAGGAGCCTACGCTGCTGGTGACATCTTTTTCTTCCCTACAAAGAACGAGAACGAGGGAATGGCCCTACTTGAGGCAATGGCCTGCGGTAAGCCGCCGGTAGTCAGAGATATTGAGACTTTTCAGTGGCTGGAGCACGGTGAGAACTGTTTGAAGGCCGAAGACGACTTTGTCTCTGTTCTGGAGAAAGCAATGGAGGAGAACGAAATGCAGAGGCTTGGAGAGAATGCTCGGGAGAAAAGCCGTGAGTTTGAACTCGAGTCTATAGCGGATGAATTAGAGAAGGCCTACAGAGAGCTTCTCTAAAAGACTTTTTCCAGGGTTTCAGCGTTTAAATAAAATATTTCTAGGTGGGCCGTTTAAAATACTGAATGCCAAATTCTCACTTATCTATGAAAATCGGCTTCTTTACCGAGAGCTACTTCCCGAAGTATGATGGAGTGACTTACACTCTGAAGGCCTGGAAGGAGAGGCTTGAGGAAAGAGGCCACGAAGTGTATATTATGTATCCTCAGAATCCTGAATATGATCCTGGGGACGGAGAGATACCTGTAAGATCGATTCCAAATCCTTTCTACGAAGGTTACAGAGCACCTTTCCCTGTGAGAGGTTCTAAACTACCTGATTTTGATATTGTCCACTGTCATGGGCCTATAACGCTGGGATGGTCAGGGTTATTGCAGGCCAAGCTTGAGGACAAGCCTTCGGTATATACTCATCATACGCCTATTGAGGAGTACTTTATCAATGCTGTAAAACTTCCTCTTCTAGCTAAAATATGTGAGAAGGTTTATCTACCGATTGAGAATTTTTTCATGAGCAAATTTGACGTTGTCACGGCCTCGACAAGCAGAATTAACAGGAAGGTTGATTTCACCCGGCTACCTGTAGGCCTTGACATGGAGTTTTTCCAGCCGCAGGATGAATCTATACTTGATGAGATGGATGTTGAAAGGCCTGTGATCGGCTATTCTGGTAGACTGAGTCTTGAAAAAAATGTTGATAACCTGGTTTGCTTCGCCGATGAGTTTGATGGCTCTGTTGTTATTGTTGGCGAGGGCCCTCAGGAGAAGAAGTTGAAGGAGATGGCGGGAGATAATGTTTTCTTCCGTGATTTTCTGGATAGAGAGGATTTGCCAGGTTTTTATTCTGGCCTTGATGCCTTTGTAACTTCTTCTACAGGAGATACTTTGGGTCTTGCGCCTCTGGAGGCTAATTCTTGCGGTACTCCTGTTGTCGCTGCTGATAATCCTCCTTTTGATGAGACTATTGGCTCCCGGAATGGCGAGCGTTTTGAGCTTGGTGATTCCGAGTCTTTGTCCCGTGCAATTCATAAAGCACTGAACAATAGCTATGAATGTAGAAGTGCTGTGAAGGATTTTTCGCTTTCCAGCACTATTGAGCAGCTAGAGGATATTTACGAGGAGCTTGGTGAAAAGTATGGGCAGAGATAACGTAGACGTCTTCGAGAAAATTATTTTCCACATTCCTGATACAAGGACTAGTCTGGCCGCTATTATTTCTCTGAGCTTTGTTTATTCGTATTTCATGTATCTTGGTTTTTCCAAGTTTACCTCGTTGCCTATTCAGCAGGAAACAGTTCTTTATCTGGCTGTGCTTCTTTTTGCAGTTCCTGCACTGGTTTCAGGTGAAATATTTACTAGGATTCTACCAGATTATCCGCGTCACTGGGCCTATTTCCTTGCGCTCTCGAATCATCTGTTTGTTTTTGTATTTGGAATGATACTGACTGGCGCAAACAACAGCGTTAATGCATGGAGGGTTATCTGGCTAGGCCTGATTACTGTATATCTTTCAACTACTTTGATACTTACACTGACTCTTGGATCAGATCATCTGGAGAGAATTTCAATCGTCAGCCTTGCACATCCTTTAATGGTTCTGGCGGTTGGAAGCTACTATCTCTATCCGTTCCTCCAGTTCCGATGGTGGGACTACGCCTCAAACTTGAGCGTGCTACTCTTTATGGGCCTGATTCTTGCAGCACTGCTTCACGTTGTTCAGTACTTGATTGGCAGCAATGTATCGAACGTTTCAGCGTTTAATCTTACTTCGGGGCTTCTTCAGAAGAAGCAGCAGGCCCTGGATCTAGGTTACGAATCTAATCCTGAAGTTCAGACTCTTGAAATTGAAAATGAGAGTGATAAGGCCTCTATTGCTATTCCATGGGTTCATCCTGGGCCTCTGGGTGCTTTCGGTGGCGGAGAGCTTTCGACTACGATTATTAACAGGATGAATGAGGAGGGCAGCGGTTTCTTTATGCACGTTCCTTCTGATCACGGTGCTGATATGGCTGATCCTGATGATGCTGATGTTTTACTTGATAAAGTTGATGAGCCGGAGATGGAAGGTAAGGCCTCTGAGATGGTTGAGAAGGATTATGATCTCGGTACTTTCTATGGCCGCAGATTTGACGGAAAGAATATTGTTTTCCTTGATATTCCGGAGTACGATGATTACGAGATTGAGGTTGTGAAGAATGCTGTAGATCTAAATTCCACTATTGTAGTTGATCTTCACAATCATATCGATGACGAAGTTAATCAGGTTATCTGGTCTGGAACGGCCCAGGCAGAGAATCTTCAGGAATATCTGAAGGACTTTATAGGGGAGCTTGAGTCTCAGCCTTTGCATGATTATCAGGCTGGTTTTGATTCCGATTTAGATCATATCCCTGTATTTACACTGGTTGAGGAGGTTAACGGCCAGAGAACTTTGATTTACGGTATTGAGGGTAACGGTTCTACGAAGAGACTTAGAGATCTAAATGATAATATCCGGCATGATTTTGACAAGGCAATTTTCTTCACCACTGATACTCATGCAAGCATTCATGAAATGGCTAAAGGCAGTCACGTCGACGAGGACAGGCTTAGAGAGAGTATTTCCCGTTCAGTTGAGAATGTAGCTCCTGCAGGCATTGGAATGGTGATGAACAAGGCCAGCAACGTTAAGCTTTTACATTCGGATTACCAAGGCCTTATTTACAGTATAAACATTATCATCAGGCTGCTTCCGCTGGCTCTGATCAGTATGTATATCTTGATGGTGCTGTGGTTGCTATGATTAAAGAAATGATACTGAAGGCCGAGAAAGGATATCCTTTCGGGGTAGACGACTTCTTTCAGCAGGTAACGGGAAGCGCTATACTTACAGCTCCCTTCCTGTTTACAGAGGAGGTCTGGGAGGTTGCAGCTGCAGCTTCAGATGTTCAGGCCCTTGCCAGTGTTCTTGTCACACTGTTTCTGGGAAACGGTATTCTGTATGTTTCCAAGCTGGAAAGGGACTGGGATAGCGAGAGAAAGGTCTTTGGAGTCACTTTAAGGTATATTTCCCTGATGCTTGTGTCATTCGGTACTGTGGCCTTTCTGTTGACTATTACTGCCGCAGAACATGTATTTGCGGACAGCTGGTATCATATGATGAAGGTTGTGGCCCTGATATCTATCTTTTCGGTGATTGGAGCTGCTACAGCTGATAACTTGATCTAGGCCATAGTGGCTTTTAAGCTTGAAGCAGTATACGAGTTTTATGGTTACAGAGGAAGATGTCAGGAACCAGCTGAAGGAGGTAATGGATCCCGAACTCGATATCAATATCGTGGATCTAGGCCTTATCTACGAAGTAGATGTAGATGATGAAGGCCATGTTGATATACTGATGACACTGACCACTCCTGGCTGCCCGCTTCACGGTGTATTTGATGAAATGGTGAAGAGAGAAGTAGGCAAGATAGAAGAAGTAGATGAAAGAGATATCGAAGTCGAGCTAACATTCGAACCACGCTGGAGTCCTGAAAAAATGAGTGATGAGGCCCGCGATGAGCTAGGCCATCTTCCAGGAATGCAAGGTTTCTAACTATTTTTCTATGATCTTTACCTGATAACCTGAGCCTACGTACTCCATGTGTTCATCGATTTTTTGCTTAAGTTTTTCTGAGAAATCAGTTGATCTCTTGAGCTTTCCTTTGTGCAGTACTGGAGGGTTTACTGATCTGGCCTTTGTTGTTACTGTCATGTCTGGGTCTTCGACCTCGGTTTCTATTTCAAACCCGTTTTTCAGTGTTTCAAGTTTATCTTTGATCTCTTGGTTGTCTGATTCTCTGAGTTTTTCCAGTACTTCGTCATCTGTGCCGAAGAGATCTTCTTCATTCATTATTCCTGTGTCAATGGCTTCACTAAGGGCCTGTGCGAACATCTTAATTATTACGACTTCCTTTGGATTGGCCCACCATTCTTCGTCTGCTTCCGCGTATTTTTCGGCGAACTCTACAGCTATATCTGGATCGTCAAGTACAAACATGCCATCTTCTACAGTCAGTGATTCTACGAATTGTTCTACTTTCCAGTCTCCGTAGCTCTTTGAGTCTCTGAGGAAATAGTCAATCCTGTCTGCGCATAGATCTGGTGCGTCTCTTTCCAGCAGGCCGAAATTTTCTTCGTCGAGAATATATTCGAGGTCGAGGCCGTGTTTTTCCAGTATTTCTGGTATTTCTGAGTCTTTTACTACTTTTTCGAGGAATCTGTCGTGGTATTCGTGGTCATCGGTGTCGAAAACGAAGTCTGCTGTGTGGGAAAATGCTGTGTGAGGTACGTCGTGTAGTAGGCCTGCTATCTGTTCTTCTATGCTGGCTCCATGATCTCTCAGTAGAAGAAATACTCCTATGGAGTGTTCGTACCGTGTCATCGGTTTTTTGTCCATGTAGAATGGTTGTGGCCCGGCTTGATGGACTTTTTTCAGTCTCTGGACTGGTTTGGAGTTGATTAGGTCGATGATTACTTCTTCTTTGATCTCTTTTTCTCCGTAGACACGGTCGTCAACTTTCATGATTTGAAGAAGGAATGAAGAAAGATTTAATCCTTCGGGCCTCTAGAGGAATAGGTCTTCTGCTTTCTTCAGGTATCTTCTGTATTCCTGTATTGCTTCGTCGAATGTGTGTCTGTCGGCCTCTATGTCCATGATTTGGAGGGTTTCCAGTGGGTAGTTGCTGCCGCCGGATTTCAGGAATTCTAGGTAGTCTTGGTTTCTCCCGTCTTCTACGAGTTTTTCTCTGATGTTGGTTGCTGCGGAGATTCCTGTGGCGTACTGGTATACGTAGAAGTTGTAGTAGAAGTGTGGTATTCTCATCCATTCTCTTGCGATTCTGTCGTCTACGTCGGCGTTTTCGTAGTATTTTTCTTTGAGGTTTCTGTATTTTTCGTTGAGCATTCCTGATGTCAGTACTTCTCCATCTTCCACTGCTTCGTGTATCTCTTTCTCGAATTCAGCGAACATTGTCTGTCTGAACAGCGTGTTTCTGAAGTTTTCCAGCTGGTAGTCCAGTGCGTGTTTCTTGAGTTCTTCGTTGTCTGTTTGTTTCAGCAGGTATTCTGTGAGGAGTTGTTCGTTCACTGTGGATGCGATCTCTGCCAGGAAGATTCCGTAGTTGCTGTAGATGTATGGCTGCTCTGATTCCGTGAAGTAGGAGTGCATGGAGTGGCCTAGTTCGTGGGCCAGTGTGTACATTGACTGGACGTCTTCGTGGAAGTTCATGAGGATGTATGGGTCTGTTCCGTATCCTCCTCCGCTGTAGGCTCCTGATCTTTTGCCTTTGTTTTCGTATACGTCTACCCATCCTGATTCAAGGCCTTTTCTGGCTGCTTCGACGTATTCTTCTCCCATTGGTTCGAGGGCATTTAGAATGTGTTCTTTGGCCTCTTCGTAGGTGATTTCTATGTCTGAGTCGGCCATTGGCATGTAGACGTCCCACATTTTCAGTTCGTCTACTCCGAGAACTTTTCTTTTCAGTTCCTGATGTCGGTGTAGCGGGTCGAAGTTTGAGTTCACGCTTTCTATCAGGTCGTTGAATACCTGTTCTGGTACGTTTTTGCCGTCGAGAGCGGATTCCAGTGATGAGTTGTAGTCTCTGATTTCTGCGAACTTTGAGTTTGTGCGGGCCTCTTTGTCGAGGCTCTGTGCTACTGTGTTGTCGAAGTCGTTGAATCTGTCGTAGAACTTGTTGAATACTTCTTCTCTGAGGCCTCTGTCGCTTTCTTTCAGTAGTTTTGTGAAGTTGGACTGTGTTATCTCAACTTTTTCTCCGTCTTTTTCGATTGAAGGGAATTCCAGATCTGCGTTGGTGAATGTGGAGTAGATGTCGCTGGGGCTGGAGAGTACTTCTCCAAGGTTGGATAGTATCTGTTCTATTTCCTCTGAGCGGGTGTGGTCTTTTTTGTCTCTTATTTTTTCCAGGAAGTGGCTGTATTCCTGTGTTTCTTCGCTTTCTGCCAGTTTCCGGTATTTTTCATCTGAGGCCTCCTGTATTTCTACTTCTACGAAGCTTGTGTCTGATGATATTTTGCTGGAGAGGGAGCTGGCTCTTGCGGCAAGGGCCTGGTATTCTTCTTTTCTTGTGTCTTCGTCTCTGCGCATTCTGGCGTATGAGGATAGCTGGCTTACCAGGGTTTTTGCTTCCGAGTATTTGTCCATGAATTCGGAGAATTTTTCCGGCGAGTCTGTTAGCTGGCCTTGATATTTTTTGAGGCCTTCTGCAAGTTCTTTTGCTCTTTCAAAGTCTTTTTCCCATTGTTCTGTTGAGCTGTATACTTTTTCTACGTTCCATTTGTATTCTTCAGAAATTTCTTCCCGCTCTTTTACTGACATACATGTGTCTGGGCCTTAGAAAGATAAAAAATCAATGCTTTGAATGTTGTTTGAGGAATTTTCTGAGGTTGTCGGATTCGAGTTCCTCGCCGGTTTCTTCCAGTTCTTCGATGTTCCAGTACTTGGCGTCCTGTGCGTCGTCTCCGGCCTCCAGTTCTCCTTCTACTTTGTCAAGGTCTGCTGTGAATGTGATTACTATGACGTGTTTTCCATCGGGGTGTTTTACCATGAGGTTGTCCAGTAGCTGGAGGTTTTCCGGTGATATTTTGAGGTTGGTTTCTTCTTCGAGTTCTCTGGCTGCGGCTTTTACTGGTTCTTCGTCTCGTTCGATGAATCCTGCGGGTATGCTCCATGAATCTATGTGAGGCCAGTTCCCTCTTTTTATCAGGAGAATTTCGTCGTCTTTTTTGAGAAGTACTCCGGCGGCAGGTTTTGGGTTGCGCCAGATTACTTTTTCACACGTGTTGCAGTAGAGTCTGCTACGTTCCTCTACTTCTCTGGATCCAAGTTCTGATCCGCATTCTGGGCAGTGTTTAGCGTCTGCTGCAGCTATCATTGTTCTGGGTAATCCTCTTTGACGCCTTCTACTTCGAACCAGGGTACTTCTGTCAGCGCCGGGATGTGTGTTTCTATGTGGTGCTCCCAGACTCCTTGTTCTCCGAAGGCCTCTCCGTGGTCTGATGTAACTACTACTTTTCCGTCAAGTTCCTGTACCAGTTCTGCTACTTGCTCCATGGCGAGCCTCAGATTTTCTTCGTAGTATTCTTCGAGTGTCTCGCGGGTGCCGTTCCGGCCTACAGATAGAAGGCTTGAAGGATCAAGTTCTACCCACATTCCTAGTTTCATTGCGAGGGTGCTGTCCTCTACTACGTCCTCGAATTTTGGCCTTACCACGTCTCCTACTGTAGATAGTATTCCATCCTCTTCATCATTTTTCTCTCCGGCCTCTTTCGCTTCTTTGAAGCTTTTTCTTATCTTCTCTACTTTGCGGCCTCTACCTTTGGTTATGTAAGGTGCGTGTGGCTGCATGTAGTGGATGATTGTTCTTTCAGTGTCCTCTGTTCTGTCGAGGTTGTCGAGTACTACTCTGTTCATTCCTTCCGGTGTTACTGTTCCAAGGTCGTCGTCCCAGGCCTCATGCCATACATCTACTATGTCTGTTATGTGGTCTTTTCCGTTCCATTCGTAGCCACAGCTTGAGCCCCATTCTATTTCGTTGAGTGGTAGGCCTGCTCCGTTGATGAAGGGATTGGATGAGAAGTATGTGATGTCGTGTCTTCCGGTGAATGTTTTGGAGGCCCATTCTGGTGTTGAGGATGCCACGCTTTTTCGTTTCTCAAGGTTGCCTTTGAGGTAGTCGCTGTAGACTTGTTCGAAGAAGTCGTATCTGCACGCGTCTAGGATTATAAGGTAATCCCAGTCCTCTTCCAGAGGTTTCTGATCCTTCATATAACGACTCATTTGTCATCTAGCTTTAAGAATAAAAGCCATTTTTCCTATCGCTATCGTTGTTTAAAGGACTCTGTTGCCGAATTTTCTGGAGAGGACTCTTCTGTAGCTATATTCGAGGACTGTGAACACTCCTAGTACTGCTGCTACCTGTATCCAGTGCTGTGGGCCTAGAGGCACTACTCTAAAGACATCCGATAGCGGTGTGTAAAGGATTGCTAGATGGGTGAGTGATGCAAAGAGGATAGCTGCGATCAGGTACTTATTGTCTGTTAGTTTGAGGCCGTAGTCTCTTCTGATTACTTGGAACATCATTATTTCGAAGAATGCCAGGGCCATGAACAGCATTGTCTGGGCGTGTGCGAAGTTCTCAATGTTGAGGAAGAATACGGGCAGCATTACTAGTGCTGCGAGAGGCCCTGTTACCGCAATCATTCCAAGGATCTTTTTGTCGAGGATTGGCTGGTCTGGATCTCTCGGATTTCTCTCCATTATTCCCTCTACCTTTGGGTCTTCTCCCAGTGCTATTGCTGGCGGGCCGTCGCTTGCGAAGTTTACCCATAGGATCATTAACGCAGTTAGGACTACTGCGTCACCGCTTGCAAAGTATTCTGGGTAGAAGAGGCCTCCTATAAGTGTGCCGAGGAATACGAACATTACTTCTCCTGAGTTAGTGGATAGAAGCTGGTTAGTAACCTTTCTGATATTATCAAATATTGCTCGGCCTTCTGAAATTGCGTCTCTTATTGTTACGAAGTTGTCGTCCTGTAGTACCATGTCAGAGCTTTTCTTTGCGACGTCTGTTCCTCTCTGGCCCATCGCTACACCTACATCCGAGTTTTTGAGGGCCGGCGCATCGTTTACTCCGTCTCCGGTCATTGCTACGTTGTAGCCCTGGGCCTGTAGTGCTTCAAGTATTCTTACTTTGTGTTCGGGGGAGACTCTTGCAAATATCTCGACTTCCATGACTTTTTCCTGAAGCTCTTCATCACTCATTTCCTCTATTTCCGGGCCTCTCATTGCGCCTTCCGGGTTGAATCCGAGTTCCTTTCCGATGGCCTTTGCTGTTTCAATGTTGTCGCCTGTAGCCATTACCACTCCGATACCTGCGTTTCTGCAGTCTCCTACTGCTTCTTTTACTTCTTCTCTGGCTGGATCCATCATTCCCTGGAGGCCCAGGAATACCATGTCTGACTCTATTTCTTCGTCCTCTTCGTCACCTTTGACTTCTTTTCTTGCGAATCCGAGTACTCTTAGTGCGTCTCTGGCGAACTCGTGGTTTTTGTCCTTCAGTTCCTGTCTTTTTTCGTCGGTCAGCTCTTTTTCCTCGCCGTCTTCAAGTATTCTGTCGCATCTTTCCAGTACTGCTCCTGGAGCACCCTTCATGTAGGCCTGATTGTCCTCTGTTACCACAGTCATTTTTTTTCTGTCGGAGGAGAAAGGAATGCTCTTCTTTCTCTTCTTATTGTCTTCAAGGCCTGCTTTTTTGGCTGATACAAGTAGCGCGATTTCTGTTGGTTCACCCATGAATCCATCTTCTGTCATCTCCGAGTTGTTGCAGTACATTCCACATTCAAGAAGTGGTTCAAGGTATTCTGAGTCTGTTTCATGTCCGTCTCTTTTGAATCGGCCTTCTGTAGAAGTTCCTGTGCCTGTTACCTGGAATTCTTCCCCCTGGAAGTACATGGTTTCGACAGTCATTGCGCCTTCTGTCAGAGTCCCGGTTTTATCTGTTACAATGTAGTTTACGGATCCAAGGGCCTCTACTACAGGAAGTCTCCTGACCAGCGCGTCTTTCTCCAGTAGTTTTCTGGATCCGAGGGCCAGGGTCAGTGTTACGATTGCAGGAAGTGATTCTGGTATTGCTGCGACGGAAAGGCCTATCGCCAGTATTAGTATGGTTATTGCGTCTGCTCCTGTGAGTGCAAACTGCAGGAGGGCTACGAATGAAATAATTCCTACTACGAGGGCGCCGATTCTTTTGCCCATTTTGTCAACTTCTTCTTCAAAAGGTGTCTGGCCTTTTTCGGCCTCGTCAAGCTCCTCTGCGATGTCGCCTACTTCTGTATCCATTCCTGTGGCGGTGACAACTGCTTTCCCACGGCCTTTGACCACGTGCGTGTTCATGAAGACCATGTTTTTCCTATCCGCGACTGCGGAGTTTTCCTCTGACTGGCCTGGCTGCTTGGAGATTTCATGGCTTTCTCCTGTAAGTGCTGATTCATCTACTTCCAGGGCATCGGCCTCTATCAGTCTTGCATCTGCAGGTACAGCATCTCCCTGCTCCAGAAATACAATGTCTCCAGGAACTACATCTTTCGAGCTTATTTCCTTCTTTTTGCCCCCTCTCATTACTGTGGCATTAGGTTTAGCCATTTTTTTCAGGGCCTGTATCGATTTCTCAGCCTTGTAATCCTGTATAAATCCGAAGGTTCCGTTTGCAATCAGAATCAAAAATATTACTCCAGCTTCTCTGTACTCTGGGCTGTGTTCTGGTAGAAGGCCGATTCCAAGTGAGAGAGCGCCTGCTACGAAAAGCAGGTAGATCAGGTTGTCCTGAAACTGGCTGAGAAATATCTTCAGAGGTGATGTGGAGTCGTCGCTTTCAATTACGTTTTTTCCTTCCTCTTCTATCCGGGATTCTGCTTCTTCCTGTGTCAGGCCTTCTTCCTCAGTTTCTAGATGTGATAGGACTTCTTTCAGAGGTTTGCTGTGGAGGCCCATATTACTGAATATTATTTTCTTCTTGCTTAAAAGAGGTGTTGTAAGAAGTTGTTTTTTGGAGAATGAAAGCCATGTGGCGCATGGCTTGTGATGATAAAACTTTCAGAAGTTTTGCGGCCGAAGCAACTATGTTGCTTCTTAAAGCACTTTTTCCGCAGGAAAAGTGCGGCGTCCGGGATCAGTGACGGATGTGACGATGCGGAAGGGGGTTAGAAAGTCGGTTGCACAACAACCGACCGACACGCATCGTGAAACAACAACCATGACAAACTACGACAGTTCCGACATACACAGAAGACTCGAAACCCTCAAAAACAAAAACTGCGTCTCACAACGCAACGCACAACTTCTCGACGAGTTCGTAGAAGAACTCCAGGCAAGAGACGGCACAAGCGACAGCAGAACAGTCTGGTACATCTCCAAATTCTCCACAATCCTACAACAATACCTTCGAAAAGACAGGTTCGAGAAAGACACACGGATCGACAGAACACTGGAACACGACCAGCTGGACGAACTCACCAAGTCCGACCTACTCGCAGTAATCGGCGTGATGAAGAAACTGCCGATGAACGACCTCTGGACAGAAAGAGCAGAAACCAAAGACGGAATCCTCACACCACTACAGGCTAAAGAAAGGCTTTCAGAGGAAGCATTCAACAGCCTGGAAAAGATCGACTCCGACTCCATGAAATACAAGGACTACGAACCCAGCGAAGAAATCTTCAACCAACTCCAAGACTACTCTGCAGCAAAAGTAGAAGACGGCGACTACAAGCTTACAGAGTTCGGAGAGAACATCAAAGATGTCAGCGAACCTGAGAAGTATGCAGAGAAAACCATGAACGGGTTCAAGACCGCCTTCAAGATGTTTCTCAAACTCCGCCACCCCTTGAAGATGGACAGACCACGGAGAGTCAAGAGAATCATCCAGTCAGGAATCCTCAAAGGCAACACAGACGCAGACAGAAAAACCGAACTACACCTGTTCAGCCCCGAACAAATCTGGAAAATGGTTGAGGCAGCGAGAAACCCTAGAGACGCTCTACTGCCAATCCTATGTCTGGACGCAGGAGCCAGGAACAAGGAAATCAGGAAAGTAAAGCTCTCCGACATCGAAAAGCAGTCCGAAACATGGATAGTCGAGTTCATCGACTCCAAAAACGGAAAACCGCCAAGAGACCTGCCACTGACACACTGTATCGAACAGCTACGGGCATGGCTCGAAAGCCACCCACGGAAAGACGATCCTGACGCTCCACTGTTCGTAACACTTAACGACAAGGGCGACGGAGAGAAAGGCAGCGAACTCAAGAAAGAAAACATCAACAAGATCCTGAAACGGTTAGCCAAGAGAGCAGACGTAGTAGACAATCCAGAAACTGTCAAAGTCTACGATTTCAGGCACTCATCCGCCACATTCAGAGGCACAGAGCAGGACTGGGGAGTATCCAGGATGATGTACTGGTATGCGTGGAAAAAGCCAGACCGGGCGAAAACCTACTGCCACGAGGATAACAAGCGGATGACAGAAGCTATCTTGAAAGACAAAGGAATCAAGACCGAGGACAACAGCAATAACTCGATGCAGATGCAGGAATGCCCACGCTGCGAGGAAAAACGACCCGCCAACGCCGAATACTGCCCAAAATGCTCTCTACCTTTGGACAGCGAGACAGCCATGAGAGACGCAGACCTCAAGAAAGCAGCCAAAATCCTCGTAGACATGAAACTTGACGAAAAAATCGAAGACGAAGAACTCAAAGGACGCCTACAACGAGTCAGAGAAGGAATCTAAACACTTCCTCTCTCCTTTTTTCTTTCCCCCGTTGAAAACTTTCTAAACAGTTGTACCCGAGTGTAATATTGAGGGGTTATTTTCGGTACAGAGGGAGGAGCTTTCACAATGAGTAGTTCTTATAATAAATCATAGATGTCGATTCCCCACTTCTCGCATTCTTTCTTCGGTTCCGTGACCTGTTTACGGAGTTCCTTCATCTTTTCCTGTCGAAGCTGTCTGTGCCTGTCCATCTCCTCCACAGCAGTATGGTAAGCCTCTCCCACCTGCTTATTACCCAAGTCGTTCCGCTCCAGCAGCTTCTTATCCTGCTTCGTAATATGGATACTCGTCGTGCCCGTGTCAAAGCCCATACAGAAAGCGGACACTATATCGCACTATAAACCTAATGGGTTCAACCAGAAAAATAGAATACGAGAAACTCGTTTCCACCAGACACCAAGAAAAAAGTAGCAGAACGGTCGACATCACCGCAGCTTACCAGGGCAGACACGAAGAAGTAAGTTGGAAAACGGCGAACCTAATACCTGCCGAAGCTCCAGACCTAATAGAACTACGGTTTCCCGTAAACTGCTTGGTGCTTCAGCAATAGTATATGGTAAACTGAAATGATGGTTATCATAGCTGGAAGACAATTAATACGGCAGAGGAGAAGAACTATGAGCAAAAAATTAGCTTTCGGTCTGGCAGTCCTCTTGAGCCTTGGATTTACTTCTATGGCTATGGTCCAGCCTCAGCAAGGACAGATGAATCAGTCGATGATGCAGGAGCATATGCAACAGATGCAGCAAATGCAGTAGAGAATGAATCGATCCGGAATGGAACAAGGAATGCAAGACGGCATGATGGGAGGAGTGCAGATATAGCCACGAAAATCACTTAATTTTTTCCTATTTTAGCCATAACCTGTAAGACTAAGAAAATTGTACAGTATAATGATTTAAAGGGATATTCTACCCATCGAATTCATCCAATATTCTTTCCCCATTTTTTGTAAGTCTCAGGTATTTTGGCTTTCCTTCTGGGTTGATGTGTTCTAGGTAGTCTTCTTCTCGAAGTAGTTCGATATGTTTTCTTGCGGCAACATGGCTCATGTCAAGTTTATCTGCTATTTCACTTAGATATATTCCGTCCTCCTGTTTTTCCTTTACTATCTGGATTATCTCTCTGCGTGTGTCTGCGCCTTTTGAAAAGTAGAAAAGTACGGATTCATCCATACCTTTATTCCACCTTTTCCCTGATCTTCTTCATCGATGTGTAGAGGCCATAAGAAGCATAGCTCAGGCTTGCAGCTCCAGCGACCACACCTAATTCAAGAAGAAGATTGTAAATCGGCTCTGGAATTCTAAGAAATACTTGGAGGACTTTCAGCCATTCGTGCATTCCAAGACCTATAGCGGCAAGTAGGAAGAATACCCAGTACTTTCCTCTATTGGTTTCTTCCGAGAGTCGGTATGTATAATACACAGCTATTCCGAATAGAACTGAGGAAAGAATCACCAGAACAAGGCTGACAGTATCTACCATAATCCTATTTTGAGAGGTTATCTACAATAAAGTTACCTGTATGCATACCTAATGAAACCCTAATGTAACCTTTTAATCTCTGGAAACTTCAGATAATTTACATGCATAGAGGTCTGATCAGCGGATTTAAGTCTTCTTTCGACTCTTTTTGGGCTGCAGTAGCAGTAATCGCTGTCTCAAGTATGTTTTATCTGGTTCTTACCTTGAGTAGTTTTCCAAATTATTCACTGGAGATGTTAAATGCAAGCATCCTGTATTTGGATGAGGCTTTCTTAGCTCTCAACTGGAATGTCTTCAATACCGCTGGATACGCCGGAATTTTTCTCTCTGTAGTTTACTCAGTGTTTTCAGGTGTTCTTTTAGTAAACCTTTACCAATCTCTAAAAATCAATGGCATATCTAATATCAAGAAAAGCGGAGGAATGTTCCCAGCCTTCTTGGCCGGAGGATGTGCAGGTTGCGGAGCAGGAATTCTAGGTTTCTTTGGACTTCTAGGCATAGCCTCAGCATTACCTTTCCAGGGAAACGGTCTGAAAGTCGGGAGCATCGCTCTGATGGCGGTAGCAATATCAAGTATCGGCAATCCCGAAAAATGCTCGATAGACTGAGTTAGGAATTTTCACAAAAATAGGTAATGTAACCCTATTGTAACTTATAAAAAAGACAAAGTTCCATAGGTTACACAGTGAGTTTATACCGCGATTTTCAGGACTTCTTAGCACAGTATCCGCTAGACCCCTACACCGTTTTCCGGACAGGATTAGGCCTAATGATACTTCTATCTGGAATCCATAAACTGGTCGATCCTGTAGTCTGGTCCAGCTACATAGCTCCAACATTCGCCGACTTATTGAATCAGATAGATCTCCAGAACTCAGTTTTCATGCAGATCAACGGTGTTTTTGAAATCATTTTCGGCACCAGTATTCTACTCGACAAATACACTACAGCAGCGGCAGGGGTCGTCACACTGTCTTTAGCGGGGATTATAGTGAACCTTGGACTGGCAGGAACAGGATATCTCGATATAATAATCAGGGACTTAGGACTGCTACTGCTTTCAACAGGAGTAACTTTACAGGCAGTCCGGAGGGAGAAAAAATGACCGAAGAAATACAGATTAATCTTGATGTAAGACATGCGATAATTGGAGTATTCATACTTGGAATCTTAACCGGCTTCCTGGCAGGATTAGTTACATCAACTCAGCTTTCAGGAGCCGAAAATGTTGCACAACAGCCTTCACAGGAAAATAATAATCCTTCTCCGCGGCCTACCGGTCAGGCTGATTCAGAAGTAGATATTAGCTTCGAAACAGAAGGGGAGCCTGTGATCGGTCAGGAGGATGCACCGGTCACGATCGCTTACTGGGGAGACTACCAGTGTCCTTTCTGTAAACGATTCGAGCAGAGGACATTCCCTCAGCTGAAAAACAACTACATTTCAGAAGGAAAAGTAAGGTTCGTATTCAAAGACTTCCAGTTCCTCGGTCCGGATTCAAAAACCGCTGGAATAGCCTCTGAATGCGTCTGGAAACAGGTCGGAAATTCTAACCCTGATGCCTTCTGGAACTGGCACGCCTCGATGTTCGACAACCAAGACGGAGAAAACAGCGGCTGGGGTAACAAGCAGGACATAACTTCGATGACGCAACAAGTTTCAGGAGTAAATGCAGACCAACTTTCAAGCTGCATGGAGAACAACCAGCAGAAGTTCCAAGACGAAATGGATAAAGACAAAAGTGAAGGACAGTCTGTAGGAGTCACAGGAACACCAGGATTCGTAATATACAAGACAGGTTCAAACTCTGGACAGCAGATTACCGGTGCACAGCCATTCAGCCGGTTTGAATCAGTTATCAGCCAAGTTCAAAACTCTGATCCAGGAACCGAGACAACAGGAGAAAACGAACAGGTTGACAAGACCATACAAGTCTCAGGGACAGAGTACAGTTTCTCACCTTCCACAATAAAAGTCGGAAAAGGCCAGACTGTGGAAATAGAATTTAGCAACACAGGCAGTATTCCCCACGACATGAAGATTCCAAGCCTTGGAACAGGTTCAAAAGTTATACAGCCAGGTCAAACAGACTCCTTCACATTTACAGCACCAAAATCAGGAACCTTCCCTATAAGCTTCGAATGCAGCCTCCCAGGTCACGCAGCGAACGGGATGAAAGGACAGCTAAAGACAGGTTGAGAGATCGTGGGGGAATTTGAATGTGACAAGTGCGATAGAGGCTTCAGTTCCGAGGAGGCGTTGGAGCAGCATAAACAGGACTACGATCACAGCAAGCTGAAGGAATGCTCGAAATGCGGTGAAAAATTCAGATCCAAGGAAAAATACAGTGAGCACAAGAAAACGCATTGGGGTCCGGTACGAAGACACATCTTCGCTGACCATTATGTTTTAGGAGGACTAGCTCTGATAGGCCTTGTAATCGCGCTGGGACTGGGCTTAAACGCACTTCCTTCTGGCGGCTCCAGTCAAGAATCCATACCTGAAGATGTAGGCCAGACTGTCAGTATAACCGGAGGAGATTTCTACTTCAATCCTTCCACGAGCCGGATAAACGATACAGGCAAGATAAGAGTGAGGTTTACCAATCAGGGAGGTGTTAGTCACAATCTCAGACTGACCGGTATCGGGAAGGGGACAAGTGTCATCCCGCCAGGCCAATCTGAAGCATTCACCTTCAACGCTTCAAAAGACGGGGAAACACCTATAGCGTTTGAATGCACGCTACCAGGTCATGCCGAAAGAGGCATGGTAGGAAGATTCACTTCAACATAGAGGAGAACAAAACATGGAAGAATGCAAATACTGTGATAAAGAATTCGATAAAAAGAGGAGAAAGCTTCAGCACGAATTGAAAGAACACGAGGGAGAAATGTCTAGCCATGACAGAGATGGGAAAAAGAGAGAATTAAGCAAGTTGAGAGAGAAGGATAAGACGGCGAAACAGAAACGGAATAGGAAGATAATCTACAGCGGGATTGGTCTAGTATTGCTAGCTGGCCTGGTTTTCGGAGGCTACCAGGTTTCCCAATACGCTGATTCTCTACAGCCTGAGAAAGATGCCGATAAAGGAATAGGAACTCCTATTCACTGGCACGCAAATTACCAACTCACAGTCTGCGGAGAAAACCAGATCCTCCGAGGAGGACCTACTAGAGCACATACACACGGTCAGAGCCAGTTCCATCTTGAAGGAGTGAGAACAAGCGAGGAACAGGCAACTTTAGATGGGATTGTAGATAGTTTGGGCGGCCAACTGGAAAATAATTCAGTGATGGGTCAAACCAGCTGCAACGGAGAACCGGCTGAACTCACAGTTAAGGCGAATGGCCAGGAACTTGAAAATCCGCTGACTTACATCCCTAGGGATGGCGATAACATAGTAATCAGGTTAGAATGATAGAGAAACTTCTCAACTTCCTCTGGAAATACATCGCAGGACCTATAATAGCAGATGCAAAAAACGCCGAAACCGCTGTATGGAACGGAGTGACCGCTCAAACTGGCTACAACCTTTTCAACACCGTAACATGGGCGGTACTTGCAGCGTTCTTCGGCTACTTTATTTACAGGGAATTCGACCGGAGGGATATCAGTTTCACTCCGGAAACAGTTGTAGCCTCGGTACCTTTCATCCTGATTGGCGGGATGCTCCGATTTATCGAAGACGCCGGGGTTCTTGTATTCTTCCTCAGGCCTTTCCTGATAACCCCGATAATCTACTTCGTGATAGCCGGAATATACTTGGCATCGTTTGTAGGAGCGATCAAGATCTCAGAAAAGTACGGCAAAAGCCGTGAAAGAGTTCTGGCCGAGATCGGAACACTGTTCCTGACGCCCGTAGCTTTCTACACTTTCTACCTGTTGTTCCAGTTCGGAATCAACTGGAGCCTACTCCTAATATCCTTGCTTATTCCAGGAGTGTTGACCGCTGGATTTTACTGGCTTTTCAGAGATACGGGATTCGGGGAAGCTCCTTACTACCTTATTGCTTTCAGCCAGTTCTTCGGCGGAGCAGTAAGCATGGTAAGTGTTTCTCAAGGGTATGTGCAGAAACAGTTGCTGGCTCAGTTCTCCACCCAGCTATTCGGAGCACCAGGAATACTGGTAGTTAAGACCGGATTATTGGCTGCTGTCCTATACATAATGCAGGATATGGAAGACGATGAAATAACTGAAGCCATACTTGTACTTGCGTTAACAGTTGTCGGCCTGGCAACAGGGCTCAGAGTCCTCCTGAGATTAGTGGCAGGAATATGATCAAAGACAGACACCTCCATAAATTTTCGGACCTGAAGAACTACCAGTTCTACCTTGCCCTAGGTTCAACTATAGCAGTTATAGTTCTGTTTTTCGATGACTGGAAGCCAGACATACATTCCGCCTTTGTAATAGGTTTCACCGCTTTGATGATCTGGAAAACCAGGAAATCAAATTCCTAGGAAAATCCAAGTTAAAAAACCTGAGTGGGGGTTTTTTGAAAAATATATAAGGTATTTTCTTGTCCGGTTCGGAGATACTAGTGCCGGTCCTGATGATTTAAAAATCCTAAATGAAAAGTTATTCATATGGATTATAATTCATATAGCAAATTTTTCAACGCATTAGCCAGCGAAAACAGACTGAAAATACTCGACATACTCAGAGAACAGGACAGAACAGTATCCGAAATATCAGAAATAGCTGCCGTTGAACAAAGCTCGGTCTCACATCACCTTCGATGCCTCAGGAACTGCGGATTTGTCCAGAGAAAAGTTGACGGCAACAAAAGAATCTATACTATCAATTCAGAAGCGGTGGAAAAACTTTTCTCAGGCGTAGAAGAACACATCGAGAACCATGAAAACGGCATCTATACCTGTGAAATACTCAAAGACGAACGAGGAGAACAATGATGACTGACTACGACCTAATCATAGTAGGTGGCGGTGCAGCAGCCTTTGCAGCCGCCAACAAAGCCAACCAACTCGAAAAACAAACTTTGATGATAAACGACCCCCACGATCTTCCTCTCGGGGGAACCTGCGTAAATGTCGGCTGCGTCCCCTCAAAGACGCTACTACATCAAGGAGAGGAAAACTACTACCCGAAAAACTCAGATTTCCGAGCTATCAACCTCGAAGGAAACGCAGACCTCGTAGAAGCAATCGAAGAAACCAACGAAATGGTTGACGGATTCAGGGAAGGAAACTACGAGAAAGTAATCGATAAACAAGACTATGTAGACCTTGTAGATGGCAGAGCCAAGTTCAAAGATGAGAATACAGTAGAAGTAAACGGCGAAAAATACTCCGCAGACCGATTCCTGATAGCCACAGGAGCATCCACATTTGAACCACCGATCGATGGCATAGAAGAAGTGGATTATCTCACGAACGAATCAGTCCTAGAGCTTGACTACCAGCCCGAGAGAGTGGTTGTTATTGGTGGCGGACCGCTTGGACTCGAATGGAGCCAGATATTCCACCACTTCGACATAGAAGTAGTAGTTCTCGAAAGAAACGACAGATTCCTCCAAAGAGAAGACCCGCTAATCTCTGAGGAGATAGAGAAACATCTCAGCAACGAAGGAATAGAAATGCACTCCTCAGCAGAAACACAAAAAGTCCAAGAAGAAAACGGACAGAAAATCATAGAAGCAGAGATAGATGGCGAAAAACAGGTCTTCAAAGCAGACGAAATCTTTTTAGCAACAGGCATCGACCCAAACACAGACGACCTGAACACGGAAGAAGCAGGAATAGAAACAGATGACAGAGGTTTCGTAGAGATAAACAATCGGATGGAGACCTCTCAGAACCATATCTATGCTGCAGGCGATGTAACAGGAGAACTTCCTCTGGAGACTGTAGCAGCCAAGCAAGGAAGTTTCGCAGCCCAGAATATGTTCGAAGACTCGACGGAATCAGAGGATTCCGCTCGATCGAGCGAACATGAAAGTTCGCCGAGTGCAGTGAAGGAGATTAATTACGATGAAATACCTCACGCCGTTTTTACATCTCCACAAGTTGCCTCAGTAGGTATGACCGAGCAGGAATATATGGAGGAGTATGATACCTGTCTATGTTCTGCTGTAAGGATGGACCAGGTGGAGAAGGCGGAGGCTATCAAAGACACCAGGGGAATTGCTCGGATGGTTATCGACCACGAAACAGAAGAAGTCCTCGGATTCCATATAGTAGGACCGATGTCAGCCGATATAATTACCACAGCAACCTACGCAGTCAAAAACCAGATGACTATAGACGAAATCAGAGACACAACCCATATCTTCCCAACTCTAAGCGAAGTCGTGAAAAAAGCAGCACAGAGCTTCGACGCCGACCTCGACGAAATGGCCTGCTGCGTGGAGTGATAGTATGACAGAGCACAAATGCGAGAAATGCGGTAAGACATTCGACTCAGAAAAAGCACTCGAACAACACCAAGAAGATTATGACCACAGCAAAGAGAAAGAAGACGATAAAGGTCTGAAGGAAAGGATAATGACCTCGAACTACACAGGCTTAGCAATAATAGGCATACTCCTCGTAGGTCTTACAGTAGGAGGATACTACGCCCTGAGTCCTTCAAACACATCTGCTGGTGATGGATACAGTCATTCACATACTGCTGAGATAGGCAGCCAAGCACCTGATTCTTCGTTCACTACAGTCAACGGCGAAGAATTCAAGCTCTCCAAATACAGCGGAGAGAAAAGAATGATATGGCTTTACGCAACCTGGTGTCCAAGCTGTTACAAAGGAGCACAAGTCCTCCAAGCCCGAAACGAACAACTCAAGGATATGAAGATAATCGCCTTGAAAACGAAAGGAAACGCAGGATACTCAGGACCATCAACACAGCAGTTCGCCGATAAATACGCACCAGAAACCCTGAACAAAGAGAACTGGGTCTGGGGAAAGGCTTCACAGGAACTAACCAACATCTATAACCCTCAGAACACTCCTGATATAATCTGGCTGGTAAAACCTAACGGAGAGATTTACGCCAAGACAGCAGCACCAGCAGCACGAATCAACCAGATAACAAGGTTCGCCCAGAAAAACTTCAACAACACAGAAGAAATCAGCCTCGGAAAAGAAGTAGAAATAATGGGCAGAAACCACATTTCAACAGGCGAACAGGTCAACAACTACAACTCCAATCCTCCAACATCAGGACCTCACTACCAGAGACCAGCAGAAACAGGGTTCTACAGCAAGAAACTGCCTGACGAAAGACTTGTCCACAACATCGAACACGGACAAATCTGGATAAGCTACAACAACATCACTTCAGAAACCAGGAAACAGTTAGAACAACTGGCACAGAACTATCCTAAAGCCGTTATAGTGACAAAGCGTCCAGAGAACAACGCCAAGATAGCGGTAGCCTCCTGGGGAAGACTGATGGAGCTTAACAGCTACGACAAGCAAAAAGTCGTGAAATACATCAAGGCCTACATCAACAAATCTCCAGAACCATTTGCCAAACTACCCAACTAACGAGGCCAAGAAAGAATGAATCGGATAAAAGAAGGATTTTCGGATTTCAGCAGGTCGGTAAAGACGGTTCTTACGGAGAGAAAGTATCAGGGCATCTTTCTCGGTGTTTTCACCCTATTCTTTACTCTCTACATTTTCACGCTTCCCGCCACCTACACAGGAGGAATAGTTGGATGGATTTCGCTCCAGTATTTGACGCCTGAGTTAGCCGTGTTTTCATTTGTGATGTCTGTTGAGACCGGTCTTATAGCATCTTTCATAGCCTACTCCTCCACACTTTCACTTGGAACAGAGCTTGAAACTTCATCAGGTATAGCAGGGAGTATACTGCCTCCATTACTTTGCTGTTCTCCACTACTACCCGCACTGGGAGCGGTCGTGGCAAGCCTGACACCTCTAGCGATTAATATAGGATATCTTCAGGGCTTGATCGCAGTTTATGAGACAGAAATTCTTCTTGGAGCAACACTGATACTTGGCTACTCCGTACTGGAAAACTCGAAAACAGTGAGAAAATGTATTAATTAAGCAGCTTTTCAGAAGCTCTATATTGAGAGCGCTCTTAGCAGAGAAAAAATAAGGAGGGAAAGGCTGGTAGCAATCCTACCTATTTTTATTGTCCGCTACCCTCTGTTGTTGGTCTTCTTAGTCTCTGCTGTCTCCAATTTTCTATACATTTGCTATTATAGGTCCTGCGATGTATTTCCAGAGGAATGATAGAACAGGATTCATGTCTTTATTCGGCCTCGATTCGTGAAAGTCTCATTGCGTTGCCTGTTACGCCTACTGTCATTCCTGCATCTCCTATGAGAACTGCTATTGCAACTGTAACAATCTGTAGTGGAACTCCAATTGCGAGGAGAAGTTTGACGAGTAGGCTTGAGTAGATGTTCTGTCGTATCACGCCGTTTGCGGTATGGGAGAGTTTGTAGAGGTACGGTATTTTCGAGAGGTCATCGCCCATGAGTGCGACATCTGCTGTCTCCAGTGCGGTGTCTGTTCCTGCCGCGCCCATTGCGACTCCTACAGTTGCTGTTGCGAGTGCGGGTGCATCGTTCACGCCATCGCCAACCATCGCAACGCCGTCATACTTTTCCACCAGTGACTGTATCTTCTCCACTTTTTGTTCGGGTAGAAGCTCTGCGTGGTACTCTCCGACACCTACTTGCTCAGCGATCGCTTTTCCTGTTCTCTCGTTGTCGCCTGTAAGCATCATGGTTTTGATGCCCTGTTCGTGAAGTCTTTCGATTGTTTCTGCTGCTTCTTCCCGTACTTTGTCGGCAACCGCTATTAATCCTTCTACACGATCTTCGTTTCCTACTACGATAACGGTTTTGCCCTGGCTCTGGAGTTCAGGTACTTTTTCATCGAGTAGATCCATGCAGTCGTTTCTTTCGCATAGCTCTCGGCTTTTGGAGCTGATTTCTCCAGAGGTCATGGCTGTGTGCACATGTTTGAGGTTGAATCCTTTTTCGCTGAAAAGATCGGGTTTACCGGCGTAGTGTTCTTTTCCAGCTAGTTTTGCTTTTACTCCTTTGCCTGTGATGCTTTCGAAATTCTGGATGTTCTCTGGTTCAATACCTCTGGACTGTGCTGCCTTGATGATGGCGTCTCCAAGAGGGTGTTCGCTCCGAGTTTCGAGTCCTCGGGCGCATTTCAGGACATCTTCTTCGTTCTTGCCGTTTACTGGTACTATATCGGTGACGGCAAGCTCTCCTTTTGTGAGGGTGCCTGTTTTGTCGAAGGCGATTGCCTCGATTTCTCCTGTGGCTTCTAGGTGTTTTCCACCTTTGATCAGCACACCGTTTTTCGCTGCGCTTGTGATACCGGATACGACTGTTACAGGTGTCGATATTACGAAGGCGCATGGACATGCTAGCACGAGCATCGTGATACCGGCTAGGAACCATGTTGTCCACGACATACCGAGGAGTAGGGGCGGTACAGTAGCTGTTAAAACTGCGAGCGTTACCATGAATGGTGTGTAGTATTCGGAGAACCGTTCCACGAACTGTTCTCTCTTGGTCTGGCTTGACTCCGCATCCTCAACCATCTGAACGATCTTCGATAATGTGTTGTCTGACGAGTCCTTAGTCACTTCTATCTCAAGGTATCCTTCCTCGTTGATCGTCCCTGCGTAGACTTCGTCGCCTTGTTTCTTGTCCACTGGCATCGATTCTCCGGTGATCGGTGCCTGGTTGACAGCGCTTTCGCCGTCGATAACTTCTCCGTCCATTGGGATTTTCTCGCCAGGTCTAGTTATGACGATGTCTCCGATTTTTACCTGTTCAACGGGTATCTCTGTTTCTTCTCCATCTCTCTTCACTGTGGCGGTGTCGGGTGAGAGATTCATCAGTTCGCGGAGCGAGTTCCGAGCCTTATCCATAGAGTAAGTCTCCAGTAACTCGGCTACATTGAACAGGAACACCAGGGTTGCGGCCTCGAAGTAGAGTTCGGCTCCGAACGCAAAGCTGGCTGAAACGGCGCTGAGGATTGCCGTGCTCATCAAGAAATCTATGTCTAGGTTCAGTTTTTTCGCCGAATAATAACCGTTACGCAATATTACAGGGCTTCCTGAAGCGATCCCGGCCAGGAAAAGTATCTCGGCGATGAAGAACTCTCTGCCCAGAAATTGGGCTATCTGGAAGTCCTGTAACACCCCGAACTTGAATAAGAGGCCTGCGCCAAGGAAGATCCCTGCTATCCATGTCTTGATAGCTCTACTGCTTTTCCAGACGCTTTTTCTACCTTCTTCTTCTATGTCTCCGCCGTTACTTTGGTTATGTCCTGCTCCTTCATTATCTTTATTCTTCACACTGTAGCCTACGCTTTCTATAGCATCAATTAGTTCAAATTCGGAAATCTTTGAAGAATTGTAGTTAACTGTGACTTTTCCAACGGTTGTTAAAGCGCTATATTCGTTTATACCCTCAATATTGTCAAGTGAATTTTCTATCTTGGCGGCACAAGATGCACAGTCCATCTCAGGAACCATGAACTCGGCCTCATCTTCTTTCAAGTCCTCATCATGACTTTTGTCGTGTTCGTCACTCATTTGCGTGATCTACACCTGACTCGATTATCTCTTCGATGTGTTTGTCGTTCATACTGTAGTATCGGTGCTTCCCGTCCTTCCTCTTTTCCACGATTCTCCTGTCATTCAGTTTTCTCAAGTGATGGGAGATGTTGGAGTTGGTCATCTCCAACTGTTCCGTCAACTCGTGGACACATTTTTCTCCTTCCGAAAGACTGAGCAGTATTTTCAGCCTGTTCTCGCTGGATAGTGCCTGAAATATTTCTGCGGTTTCTTCAAGACCTTCCCGATACATAACATTTGAACATTTATTCAAATATTTAAAAAATTAATTTTGCGAAATAAAACCCGAGTCAGGCAGTTACTCGACCAATAAAGCAATAATGATAATCAGGGCTGTAATTCCAAACAGTATTGCAGTCATTATTGCCATCTCTTTCCATGAAAGTTCGGCGAGAGCGTGATTAAGGTCGTCTCCGCCGTGGAAAACCGAAGGAATCTGGAAAACAAGGCTCATAATTTAGTCTTTGATTTCCCGGTTTTATTTCATTCTGAGGCCGCACAGTGCTTACAGCAGTATATTTTCCCGTTTTCTTCGTGGCCGCCGCTGTAGATCTCACAACCACAGTTCTCACATTCTTCTATCTCGCCCTGGATTGCGGCGTTAAGAATTTCTCCGAATGCATCCAGCTGTTCCCTCACCAAGTCTTCTCCATCTTCTGTCAACTGGTAGACCTTCTTGCCCCGATCTCCTTTCTCTTCCATCGTAGCGACTCCCTTCTCCGTTAGTTTTTCCAGAAAAGGGTAGATGTGGGAGGTTGTCGGTTTCTTGCCCGTAATTCTTTCTATGTCTTTGATTAGCTGATAGCCGTGTTTTTCTCCTGATTCGAGTAGTAAGACTGTGTAGAGCCGGTTTACATTTGATAAATCGATTTCTTCCATTTTCGAGTTCACATTTAGATAATCTCAACACAATTTTATATCATTATATGACATACCTGTTGCTATGGATCAGAAAAACTCAAATCTTAGGAATAAAATTCTCTCTTGGATATCGGCTAATAGAACAAAAATTCTGATCGCGTTCGGAATACTAGTTTTTCTCGGATTATTTGTCGCCAACAATACCTATGATGACAACAAATCTGTAAGCTCATCTGAATTCAACCGAGCCGATGTTATGTTCATGAACATGATGATCATCCACCATGATCAGGCTATCGAAATGGCGGAGCTAGCACCTAATAGAACAGATAACGAGAATATTCTCGAACTTTCAAGAAATATTTCCAAGGCTCAGAGAGCAGAGAATGAACAGATGGCGGAATGGCTGAGAGAACTCGGCTACCAGAGGCCTAGAAACGGGCATCGAATGGCTGGAATGGCATCACAGGAACAGATGCAGAGACTGGAAAACAGTAGCGGTAGAGAGTTTGACCGATTGTTCTCAGAATTAATGATTACACATCATAGAGGCGGTATCCAGATGGCGCAGAGCTTTATTCAGAGAGGCAGGAACCCTGAACTTATAGAAATGGAGAAAGGAATGGTTAGGGCTCAGACGGAGGAGATTGAGAAGATGAAGGAGTGGAGAAGTAACTGGACTGAGTAAACCTTAAAAACAACATATCAACATGTGATATGTAAGTGTTTGATATGAACGATAAAATTTCATTCGATCTCTCGATAAAAAATGCGGTAGCAGTAAGCTTCATAGCCGGAATCCTTCTAGGAATAGTTGTCGGAGGTGCAGGAGCATTAACTCTTCAAAAAAGCCCACAGACAATGGAATCCACTTCTACAGATAATCCTTCGCCCAGCCCAACAACAGGCGACACACAGCAGGACAGCAAGGATGGAGGAAACACTGTCTCTGTTGCCGACTTGACATGGGAGGATGATCCGGTATTAGGTAGCGAGGATGCAGAAGTTACCCTTGTATGGTTCAGCGACCTGAACTGTATGTACTGTCGGCGTTTCGCCCAGAACACATTCCCACAGATCAGAGAAAACTATGTAAGCCAGGGAGATGTCCGAGTAGTGAAAAAAGATTTCATCACGATGGGAGAAAACTCTGTAACACTGGCAAAAGCCTCGCAAGCCGCATGGCAGCTAGTCGGAGAAGACAATCCAGAAGTATTCTGGACCTGGTCGGACACGATCTCAGAAAACCAGCCTGAGAGAAAGAGAAACTCCAAGAATGTAACAGAAGACATAATCTCTACAACTCAAGAAGTTGATGGGATTGACGCAGAACAGCTTCGTGAGAAGATGAAAGAGATTAGTGAAGAAGAAATAAACCAGGACATTCAGGAAGGTAAACAGAGAGGGATTTCCGGTACACCAGGATTCCTGATCTTCAGGACAGGATCTGATGAAGCCAAGCAGATGACAGGCGCACAACCCTACAGCAGCTTCGAATCCGAGATCAACAAACTCCTAGAGAACTAGCCTCTAGGAGACACCTATTTTTTATTTTTACACTCACCTATCACATACTGATATAAAGACTTGTGATGAATAACCAAATGTGATCTCAAAATGAAACTCAAAAACAAAATTTCCATAATGCTTGTATCGCTGATTACAACCCTTTCCACAGCTGCAGCAACTCCAGGCCACGACGAAGGAACGGCCACAGGAATGATGTGGAGCGACGGAGGAAGTTGGATGCACAGTGGAGCAGGCATGATGGGGTATAACATGTGGGGTATGGGATGGTTCGGACTACTATTCGGACTCGCATTCTGGATACTAGTCATCCTTGGAATAATCTACCTATACCAACAAATCACTGAAAACGAAGGTGAAGAATAAAATGAGCGAATACGGAATAACCGCCGAAGTTGAATACAGCTACTCTGAAGCCATAGAAAAGACGAAAGAAGTTCTCGCAGACCATGGCTTCGGAGTCCTATCAGAGATAGAAGTATCCGAAAAACTCAGGGAAAAGCTGGATGTAGATTTCGACGACTACATGATACTCGGAGCATGTAACCCGGAAAAAGCTTATCAAGGCTTAAAGGAAGAGCAGGAACTCGGACTTTTACTGCCCTGTAATGTAATAGTGTACCGAGAAAACGGTAAAACTTTTGTATCGGCGATAAAGGCTTCAAAAGCACTTGAAGTAGCCGGAAATGAAGATCTGGAGCCGATAGCCGAAGAAGTTGAAAAAGACCTAAAGAAAGTCATAAATGAGGTAAAACAATAATGGTAAGAAGCAAGAACCAGGCAGGTATAGCTCTAGGAGCACTTTTCGGACTGATGCACACTCTATGGGTTGCAGCAGTAGGAACAGGAATAGGTCAACCTATAGTAGACGCTCTTGAATCAGGGCACTTCCTATCCTCAAACTACTCCGTTACTGCTTTTGACCCTGTAACGGCTTTAACAGGAATAATAGGGGCAGTTATAGCAGGTTATATTATTGGCTGGATATTTATCTACGTCTACAACTTTACAGATAACAAACTAGACAGCTAGCTTAAGGAGGTTTCTCAACAAAATGGAACACGACCACGACGACGAAGACTCAGACCATGACTCAGGTCACGGACACAAACATCACGAAGAAATGTTCAAAAGAAAATTCTTCATCTCAACACTGCTATCAATACCGGTACTGTACTTCTCCACTTTTGTCTCAGGTCTACTTGGATATACTCCTCCGACATTTACCGGCAGTAACTTAATTGTGCCTGTCTTTTCAATCATAATTTTCGCATATGGAGGGCTGCCGTTCCTGAAGATGGCAAAGTCGGAGTTTGAAGACCGTCAACCAGGAATGATGATGCTGATCTCACTCGCCATAACTGTCGCCTTTGTCTACAGTATGGCAGCTCTCGTCTTACCTACAGAATCAAGCTTCTTCTGGGAGCTCGTAACCTTGATCGACATCATGCTGCTCGGCCACTGGATAGAAATGCGTAGTGTTCGCCAGGCATCAGGAGCACTAGACGAACTAGCACAGCTCATGCCAGACACTACAGAAAGAATAAACGAGGACGGAACAGTCGAGGAAGTCAAGGTCTCCGAACTAGAAGAAGGCGACAAAGTTCTTGTCAGACCTGGGGCATCAATTCCAGCTGACGGAGTTGTAGTCGAAGGAGAATCAGATGTCAACGAGTCCATGATCACAGGAGAATCCAAACCTGTCAGCAAAGAGCCAGGGGACGAAGTGATCGGCGGCACAGTAAACAAGGAAGGAAGCCTGAGAGTAGAAATCACTGCTACAGGAGACGAAACCGCACTATCCGGCATCATGAAAATGGTTGAAGAAGCACAGGAATCAAAGTCGAAGACGCAGCTTCTCGCTGATAAGGCGGCCGGATGGCTTTTCTATATAGCACTGGGTTCAGGAGCCATTACTGCAGTAGCTTGGATGATAGCTGTAGGGTTTAACGTAACTGTAATTGAGAGAGTTGTAACTGTACTGGTTATTGCCTGCCCTCACGCCCTCGGTCTGGCGATACCTCTAGTAGTAGCGATTAACACTTCGATGGCTGCAAAGAACGGAATTTTAGTTAGAGACCGTATCGCTATGGAGGAATCTCGAAAGCTTGATACAATCATGTTCGACAAGACCGGAACCCTGACAAAGGGAGAGATGGGCGTTGTAGAGATCGAGACAGACGGAATAGAAGAAGACGAAGCACTTACACTGCTCGCATCAGTAGAATCAGACTCCGAACACATAATCGCTGAAGCAATCAGAAACTCAGCAGAAGAAAGAAACCTCAGCATCCATGACGCTGATAACTTCGAAGCAATCAAAGGAAAAGGTGTCAAAGCCGATGTAAAAGGAGAAACTCTCTATGTCGGAGGCCCTAACCTAGCAAAGTCAGAAGGGTTCAAGATCTCCGACAAACTGAACCAGTTTGCTGAAGACGCAGCAGAAAACGCAGAAACAGCAATCTACCTGTTTAGAGACGGAGAAGCAGTAGCAGCAGTAGGACTAGCAGATGTAATCAGAGAAGAAAGCCGTGAAGCCATCGAAAAACTCCACGACAGAGGTATCGAAGTAGCGATGCTGACAGGAGACTCAGAAGAAGTAGCAGAAGCAGTCGCCAAAGAACTCAACATCGACACCTACTTCGCAGAAGTCCTGCCCGAAGACAAAGACAAGAAAGTCCAAGAACTACAAGACCAAGACAAAAAAGTAGCTATGGTCGGTGACGGCGTCAACGACGCACCGGCACTCACAAGAGCCGATGTAGGTATCGCAATCGGTAGCGGAACAGATGTAGCAGTCGAATCAGCGGATATTATACTCGTGCAGAACAATCCACTGGATGTTGTCAAACTGTTGAATCTCAGCGATCTAAGCTACAGCAAGATGAAACAGAACCTGTTCTGGGCCACAGGATACAACGCCTTCGCAATACCACTAGCAGCTGGAGTCGCAGCACCAATAGGAATAATCCTATCACCAGCAGTAGGAGCAGTAGTGATGTCACTTTCCACAGTAATAGTAGCCATCAACGCACAACTGATGAAAAGAAAAGCAGTCTAAGGTGATCCACATAGTAGAGAAAACCCAATACCAGGAAGTTGAATGCTTCGAATGCGAAAAATGTGGATTTCACTACGAGGGAAAAGAACTGGCTGAAAAATGTGAGAAGTTCTGCCGAGAAAAAGGAGTATGCAGCTTTGAGGTAACCACCAAGTCACTTGAAAGAGAAGCAGTAACATAGGATATCGGAAGGCAACAACAGAATAATAGATAACTAAACATATTGCAGTGTTTGGGTTTTCAACCCTCCTCTATATGCCAACGGGCGTACACGAAGCAAACCAACCCCTAAATAACCAGTTCATATCCACAAAAACCAGTGTTTGTAACCAATATCTGCAAATCTCCTATGCGTAGGTGTTTGACCCCTATCAGTTATCCAGGTATTTGTCAGGTATATCCATTTTCTCATCTTTGAACAATATACCTGTCATCTCTCCCTTCTTCCGATCCCAGACAGTAATATCAAAACCCATCTTACCAGTCAACTCAGGGTCAAGCGGAAAGTAGTCAGGATTCCTCTTAATACCTTTATCCAGAGTATTCTCCACTAACTGTCGATACTGGTTTTCACTCCAGTCACGGACATCTCTCTCAGTACCCACCTGCTTAATAGTCAACCTAACCCTGCTCTGAGCTAAGTTCGGATACTCCTCAGCCTTATCCTCAGGAAAAGGATGCAAGAGCCGAATGAAAATCTTGAACCGTGGAAGTTCCTCAGACATAAACAACTCCGCACTATATCGCATTAAGAAGCTAACCCGTAAGCAATAGACGGGTAGAAAACAAATCTGGATGGTTTCAATATTGAAACCTGTTTTCTGAACCGTTTCAAATTTGAAAACCTTTATAACCCGATATACCGCCCTTTTCAGCTACCATGAGCGGCTACAACTTCAACAACTACGAAGAAAACAAAGACTTACCAGAGACCCCTACACTGTTGCGAAAATTGGTCAAAGATAAACTGGAAGGCGAAGACTTTGTTTCCAACCGAAAAATTCGGCAACACATAGGCAAGCAAGAACAAGTCGAACACCTCTCCGAAGACACCGTCAGAACACTGCTCTCAGAAATCCTCAACTGGATGAAACAACAAAACCAGGTAGAAGTAAAGGAAAAAGACTCAGGCAGCCACCTCAAAGAAAAACACTGGAAACTAATATCTTAGTCCTGATTTTCTATATAGTCGAGCTTTTTCTTGTGAAGTCTATTGGCTCTCTTGAGCCTCGTTACGCTGGTTAATGCCTTGGTCAGCTTGTCTCCGAAGGAATTGTCTCTGTTTCTTTCCTTGCCGTTTAGCAGGTCGAGTATGAAGTTGAGTTTTCGTTCTTCTCCCCAGTCTCCGATCTCTTCCGCTACATCTTTCAATGGTATATCCTCCTCTATCAGTTGTTCAGGTGAAAAGGAGTTCTGGTCTCTCCATTCATCCAGTATGTCCCGGTTGTTCATTCGGTCAGCCTCCAATAGGTTGTATCTGATACTTCTTCGCTATCTGGTTCGTATTTGATTGCTATTCCCAGCTTCTGCAGGTGTTTCAGGGCTTTCTGAACTGTTCTTTTATCGGCGTCTATCGCTTTTTGGAGTTCGTATTCGGTTTTCGGTCTTTTCTTCAGTTCTTCCTGTATCATGTCTCGTATTAGGTTCTGGCTTCTTCGACCATCTGTCTCGTGCTTGGAGAGTTCTTCTCTCACCATTTCCCTGATGAATTCGTGGATTTCGTCAAGTTCTTCCAGCTTAACCATACTTCAGCATACACCTCCGGGTTTTGTCCGAAGTAACGGATACCTCTTTATAAAGCAGTCATAGGTTAAGCACCATATCTGCCGGTCAAAAACTGGATATGAGTCATTCGCCATGGGATACCGTCACCTCTTTCAGTTGTTTGTAGGCTTTCCAGTATCGGCAGTTTTCTCCATGATTATTGATTGCCTGTATCTTGTTTCCACAGCTTTCACAGATACCGTTCTCTACTTTAGGGAAGGAAGTGCATTCAACTGGATTTCCTTTTGAGTCTACAGGAACGAAGTATCCGCCACCTGTTATTCTACGGGGTAGCTCAACAAAATACTGTCCACATTCGAGGCAGCGATAATCCCAGTCTCTATCCTCATTAGGATCGGCTACTTCTCCTTCCCAGTTTAGCATCCAGTTTCGTAGTTTTTCGTGACGGCTATCTATCTCCCAGATTGCTGGCGGATTTTCTTTCTCAAGAGGCTGACCGCATCTATGACATTTGTGACCGTAGTTCGTTGCACATTCAGAACAGACAGAATACTTGCCACAGCAATCCCAGTTAGCTCGCTTATTCAAGGCTCCTCACCTCTTTTCTGCCATTCAACGAAACCGTCTTCTAGGCATCCGTCTGTCCAAACTATCTTTCCGTTTTCCATTCTTCTACAGTTGCAGGCATCTGGATGACCTGGTATCGGTTGGTAGATTTTCGAGTCTATACCTCTGTAGCGCATTTTTCCTCCTGCCTCGAAATGCCGGGTATCGCATCTAGGACAGGTAAGAGTTTCTTCGAGTTCATATCCGCAGTGTTGACAGTTCATAGAGTTTGTTCACCTATGTAGTATTATTTTCAAGCTGGAGCTTCGCAACATGGTATGCGTAGTCTTCTCCAACTACCGGCTCTAACTTGATTTTATTCGAGCTATCCAGAGAATAAACAACTTCCGTCCGTGACTCATCTCCGAGTTCCTTATCCAGATCGGGTAAAGGCATCTCCTGGCTCTCCTGCTGGTTAAGTATGCCGATGGCTTTTGCCTCGATCCTATCCATTCTTTTTCACCCTGTACTGCTCACGGCCTGCTTCCTTGCGGGTTTCGAAAACGCTGTTTTCGTGGATAGCGTCGAGAACTTCTACCTTGTCATATTCTTCACTAACGAGATACTGTGCGTTCTGGACTGGATTCCAGCCATCGCCTTGGGATGCTTTGTGGATAGTCTTGGCTGGTTCATCCAGTTCTTGCTTCACGGAGTTCACGGATTCACTTTGATTCTGCGAAGGGGAGTCCTGGTGTTTATCCGAGCCCTGTTCCTTTTCCTGCCCACCCCCTTCCGTTTCCTTCGTGTAACGGTGAAGTTCATGAACCTCTTCATCGTCCTCTTCGGTTTCCTCAATCTCCCTTTTCTTGGCTATCAAGTTGTCTATCTCTGTTTTATTGAGGAACTGGATTCCCTTGGGTTCAAGTCTTACTCCGCTACCTGACTTTGTAGCTACAAGTTTCTCGGCTTTCAGTTTCTGCCATTTCTCTTTCACGGTTCGTTTGCTGTCGCCGAGTTTCTCTGCCAGTGCTCCGGAAGTATTCGCCTCTCGACCTATCTCCTTCAAGATAAGCAGTTGATCTGCGGAGAGTTCTTCAACCAGTTCCTCCAGTTTATCCTGGTCAAGCGTAGTCTTCTCTCGTTCCTCTTCCAATAGGCTCTTCATTCCAAGCCGTTCCATTACCTTCTCGAAAAACTTCTTGACTCGTTCAACATGCTCTTCCGCAACCGTTACTTTCTCGTCCTCAACTGCGTGTTCAAGGACTGCTTGTGCTACGCAGAGCCGTGTAAGCTTTTCTCTAAATGCTCGGCTGACTACTGGTATGCTCTGGAAGTTGTAGCCTTTCATCATATTACTGGCTTCGACTCTGATTCTCTCCTTCGCATCATCAGTGTACTGAATATCTTGTGGTTTCAGACTCCATGCCCAGAGAACATGCTTCTTGTAGAAATCATCACTGTACGGCTTCTCCGAAGCTCTTGCCTGAGCTATCTCGTCCTCTGTAACGTCTTCAGCTAGGAACGGGATATACAAGTCCCACCGCCTGATGTCAGGCCCCGAACTGAAAGTATTCGTATCCTTAATTGCCTTGGCAGGTTTCGGGTAATGTAGGGAGATGGGTTCTTTCGGCGGATTCATAGCCCCGATAATCCTGACTCTGGCAGGTGCCGAACCTTTGACGCTGCGGTTTACATTTACTCTCTGATCTTCGAGTATCTCTCGCAGGTTCTTCATTTCTTCTTCGTGTAGCTGATTTAGCCCATCTAATCCAACCAGTCCCATGTCGTTGAGTGGGAGAACGCCCCATTCGATGACTCTCTGTTCTGTGTTGATTGTGTAGACCAGTCCTGTTCTGCTGCCTGTTTCTGCAGAGGCGTATTCTCCGAGCCGGTAGTGGTCTTTGGTCAGCTCCTTTATCTGTTCGGACTTGTATGTTCCTCCGTCTCCGAAGAAAAGTAATCGGAGACTGCCTCGCTGTATCTTTCCCTCGATATTCGGTATGAGAGGAGGGCTGTGTGCGGTAAGCTGTAATGCTTTTCTGGCGAGCGGTCTACCGACCATGTCCGCAGCTATCATTTCACAGGCGTTCTCAACCGCCCAGTTTTCGTTGTATGCTTCGTGTTCTTCTTCGTCAAGTTCTATTTCCTGGAAGCTTTGTTCCTCTGGTTCTATCTCATCTCCTATCAGCACCAGCTGGTCATTATTGCTGTTGACGTGGACTTCTCCTCTGACTTTGACCGATTTAGAGTTCGGTATTTCTTCGCCTATGATGTAGGCTGGTATGCTGTTGTTCTGGTTGGCGTTGAACTGTTCTGTGTCCTGTAGAAGGTTCTGGAGCTTCATCCAGGATTTATCGAGGTATTCTTCTATGGTGTGATTCCAGCTGTGGTTGTTCTTGTCATCTATACAGTCTGTCCTGCTGTTCTTCCATGCGACTATGCTTTTCAGGATATTGTGCTGGTTCTTGTTGGAGAGAAGGAAGCGATGTAGCAGTTTCTCCTCCATCATATCTCCTTCCCAAGTTTTTCCGCACTTCGGACACTCAGCTGTTACTTTCCATGGAATTCCCATTCCCTGCTTCTGTCCCTTAATCTTACCTCTGACAGAAATCCGAATATCCACAAGGTCTGAATCAACATCAGCAGGGCTGTAAGATCTATGGACATCGAGAAAATGTCTTGCGTCTTCTATCAGTTCTTCGAGATCGTAGCCGTTTTCCGTCGTCCAGTCGTCTAAATCCGCTTTTTCTGGCCTTTCTTCACTCCATTCGTGGACTATGACTTTGTGCTCCTCTACTAGGCTGTCGCCTGTTTGCCGTGCATTCTCCCTACCCGTATCGTCGTTATCAGTTACTATCAGAATCTGTCTGTAGTTCTTGGCGATAGCTTTGAGTTCGTTGAGGTGTCCTTCAAAGCTTCCGCAGGCTGCAGCAACAGTATCGTATCCTGCTTCGTAAGCGGAGATGGCGTCCGGATAGCCTTCCGTCAGTATCAGCGTATCGGAGTTGTCTCGGAGCAGCTTGTAGATGTCGTTTTCTACAAACTCGTTCCCACTGCTTTTGGCCTGCTGGTATTTCTTGTGTTCTTCCTCTGCGTTGGGATCTCGACACGTTACGAGGTATGGCTGGTCGTTTCTCTCCAGATGCGGAATCAGGTATGTGCCGTCTCCCTGCCCCGTCATCCCGAAGTGGATTCCTGTTTCTCCAAGTTTCTCGCCGTACTCCTGTTTCAAGCTGTTGAAAAGTTCTTCATCCATCCAGCCGATCCTCAGGTCTTCAACGGTCTCCTTACTCCAGTTTCTTCTCTCGTCCAAGTTTTGGTAGTGTTGCCGTTCCAGTTGTTCCTGTGCTTTCTGAACTACTTCTTCCTGTATCTGTCGGATTTCTCTCCTCTTTTCCCGTTGCTCCGAGCTTTTAGCTTTCTCATCAGGTATTTCTATGTCAAGTCCGTGCTCCTGAATCAGTTGTTTGGCTGCTTCATAGTTGCTGACTCCGCCTCTCTGGGCTATGTAGTTGATTAAGTCTCCACCTTTAGCCTTGCAACTGTGGCATTTCCAGTTTCCTGACTCGTAGATTTTGAGTGCCGGGTCGCTGTCTCCACAGATTTCACAGTTCAGCTTGTTTCCCTCTACATCAGCAACATCCGAGAAATCCAGCTTTCTCTTGACTTTGTAGATGAGGCTCACTACTGTTTCACCTGTCGCTTCCTGTTCTTCTCTGGGATTTTGTCCTCCAGCCGTTCTACTGCGTCTTTTGCGTGTTCTACCAGTTCTTTCGTATCTTTCTGGTTGCTGAGTCTTCCAGAAGTCCGCTTGATGACCTGACCCCAGTAAAGTGCTGTGGCAGTCATATGAGGCGGTTTATCGGTGTAGAGGCGGTAGACGAACTCCCACTTGAACCGTTCCGTTGTAATTTCGACCACAAATCTCTGCCCATATTTTCTGGATTTCTGCATCCTGCTGGTGGTGTCGATAATCTCTGCCATCAAAAGCTCACCTCTCTCCAGACGCTTTTTTGTCCGAGGAACGGTTCTTCGTGGATGTGTTTCCAGAACTGACCGCAGTCCTGACACTTCCAGATGCTTTCGGTCTCGAAGCGGTTGACATCTTCGAACTTCAGTTCTCCACCGCATTCACAGTTCTTCTGTGGCATTACTGATCACCCTCCATGCTCTCTACGAATGCGTCTACCTGCTTCTTCGCCTTTTCTACTGTTTCTATGTGTAGGAAGTAGATAGAACGGTGATACTCGATTTCATCAGAGATTTTCAAGATTTGGAAGAGAGCGAAGTCGTTTTCCGGAAGATATATGTCGAACTCATAGAATACATCCTCCAGATAGACGGTTTTGTGAACCTTCTTCCATGTGTCATTATCGTAGACTCTGCAGTTACTGTCCACCACTGACACCTCCGAGAAGAGCCGAACTTTTTTGAAGCGATATATTGAGAAACTCCATGTTAGAGTTCACCTCTCTCCTTGGCGGGTTGGACGGTGCTCTCGGCGGACGTATTTTCGTCCGCCTTCTCTTCCACTTCCAGTTGATACACTTGGTCTGGTTCTCTGCTAACGAAGTGTTCGGGATGATCGGCGTTCTCCAAGTCTCTAACGCTGTAATGTTCGATTGTCTTCTCGTCGAGCTTGACGATGTAGAAATGGCTTATATCCAGATGTAGGTGCTCAGAGCCACAGATACGGACTCCGCAAGTTACAGGTCTAACTGATCGTACCTCCTTCTGCTCCACTGGATCGGTTTCTAACTCCTTCTCCTTTCTACGCTTGACAAAGTAAGTCCAGGTTGCAGTGAAGTGTTCTAAATCATGTCTCGGCATCCACTGGAAATATTCCCGAAGTAGAGAGACTACATTCCAGGGGTAGCCGTTCCAGTGCTTATAGGTCAGAACTTCTTCTATTCTTCGCTCTGTCTCTTCAGTCTCCTGGTTCTTCCAATTTCTTTCCTGCTGGAAGAGAATCTGGCATCTAGTTGCCATTCTTTACCACCTTTTCCTGCAGTTCCTCCCAGTCGTTGAAGCTATAATTCCTGTCTCGGAGAAAGACGGTGACTGGTTCTTTGAGCTCCTTTCCAAGTTCTCTTACCTGCCGATTCTTGTCGTTGCAGAAAGTTTCAATCAGCTTCAGGAAAGCCTTGAGTTCATCTTCGATTTCAGGCCGTAGTTCCTCGGCGTCGCTGGCTTTCTGCCATCCGCTTTCAAAACATCGCATGATGTAAAGTTTAGCTTCCTTCTTGCTGCATCCGTCCTTCCGGACTCTTTCAGCGTACTTTTCCACTGTTCCCCGTAACCAGTTTCTCTGACCTTCTGCCGAGTTAAGCGGATTGCAGAACTCCTCTCGACCTTCTCCGTTTCCGCTTTCCTCAGTATTGAAGAAGTTATAGTTACTCACCGATCATCGACCTCGTTTTCTGAACTTCTTCCCTCAGAATCGGGTTCTGGAGGTTTTCTACAGCCTCCTCTGAGGCTTTCAATATGACCTCCAAAGCGTCGGCAAGCTTTTCTTCTTCTCTATGCTTCACTGCCTGCCACCTCTGATTGAAGAAGATGAATTTTGGAGCTTCCCTTTTGCAGTATTTTTATCTGGTTTTCAGTAGCCATGGACGCTGTTTCGCCCTGTATAGTAGGGCGGCTGTATCCTGTTGCCTCCACAAGCTCTCTCTGTGTAAGTCCGTAGTCTGCCTCTTGAAGTGCCTGGCAGATTTCACGTCGGATTCTATTCATTTTTTGACCTCCTGTGGAGGTCTGGAGTCCCGAAGAGCTTATAATGGGCTGAGCTAAACAGAAAATACAGATGTTGTAAAGGCTCTACGACGGTTTTAGCCCGTTTTTGTTTCTAAGAAAAATCGTGTTCAGAAAATGTATTCCTTAAATCTTCCACCGAGACAGAGAATGCGGATAATTCAGCATCAGTTAGTTCTCCGTCCTCCTCTAGTTTGAAATGCAACAAATCTCCTTCATCTGAGAGAAAATTAGGGTTGGTCTTCCTACGCCATAAATCGATCTTCTCTAATGTCTTGACAATTTCTTCAGGGTAACTTTCGACGTAGCTTTCTGTGCCGATTGGATCGCCGAATAGTTCTTTCTCTTTTTTAAGCGTTCTTAAGGCGTCTGCATCCATTTCTACAGCCCTAAATAGTTCATCCAGTAGCGTGAAGCACACCTGTTTACCTTCGTCGGTTTCAACTTCCGTAATCAAGCTTTCAGGCGTGAATAGGTTCTGTAAGTAAGAGTCCAAGTATTTCTTCTCGTTCTCTCCCAGCTTGTAGCATACTTTCTCGAACAGTTCGATTGCAAGACTGGAGATTGCTTTGCGGTTTATTCTCCAGTACTTCTTGTTGCCGACTGTCTCAATCTCTACAAAGTGAGGTTGTTGCTCAATATCTGTGCTTTTTAGACAGTTCAAGTAGCTTGAAACTTTGGCAGGGCTTCGGCCTATTTTTTCTGCGATGTAGTGGTGGCTGGCATATGCTTTTAGATCAAGAACGTAGTCTTGCTTTTCATAGTCATATTCAGCTGCCTTCACAAGTATTCTGTGGCTTTTTACCGCACTTTCCTTTTTGAACTCCACGCTAAAGTCATCTTCCTTGAGGTATCTTTCCAGCAAGTCTGGTTCTTCTATTATTTTTTGTATATAATCTGAGTGGCTACCAATTGATAAGCAAGCAAAGGTAGCGTTTACAGATTCTATACTGCCCGTAGAGGTATCAGGGAGATTAAGTAGCTCCAGCTTTTCCTCAGTCACCGGTATGTATAACTTCACATGATTACGTAGTTCGACAAGTTGTAAAAATCTGTCACCTATAGATAACAATTAAAACAGTTCCGAAGAATACGCAAGTAAAAACCTATCTCCCTATCCCGCATCGTATCAATAGTAAGGTTGCGGTGTCCGGGATTTGAACCCGGGTCACCGGCTTGGAAGGCCGGGGTCTTAGGCCACTGGACCAACACCGCGTCTGGTAAAACTGTCTTTGTCGGTAATTTTCTTAAGTAGTTAGGCCTTTGATTTTCTGGTTTTTTATTTGGTGGGTGTTGGTTAGTGTTTTCAAGGTTTACTGAGTATTGTTTGGTATGAAAGATCAATTTGATGAAGAGTTCACGGAATCTGCTGTGGAGGATATGGTTGATGACCTGATTGAATCCAGTGAAAGTGATGGAAATCCTAGGAAGCGTTTTGCAGCTGAAGTGAATGAAGAAGGGCCTGAGAAGCTCGGTAGGGAGCTTGACGAGAATGAGGTTGAGTTCCTTCTGAACAACAGGACTTCTATGGATAATGATGATATGGAGGAGTTTCTCAGAAGGGATAAAGAGTTCCAGAAGGAGGATTTCGGCCAGTTTTCAAATACTGAGGAGAAGTTTCTTCTTCAGAACCACTCGTCTATGAGCGTTGATGATATTGCTGAAAAGATTGATAGAAGTCCAAGGGCTGTCGAGATGCAGCTTAGGATTATGGGCCTAGGTGACAGCGTTGACAGATAAGAATAATGCCCGTGAGAAGGCCCTGGAAAGAGCTAAGTCCCAGTTGAGGGAGGAAGCCCCGAAGGACCAGCTAGTAATCAAGGCTGTAAAACTACTTGATCAGACCAATAACAGTTTCCATGAGGAGTTTGAACGTTTCAAGGACTGGTACTCTATTTACTTCCCGGAATTCGTCGAGGAGATCTCCGAGGAAGAGCATATGCTGAAGATTCTCTCCAAGGGAGGCCTGAAGAGAGAAGAGGTCAAAGGGTTTGAGTCAATGGCTGAGGAGTCTACAGGTAAGGCCTTGAGTGATGCTGATCTTGAGATGCTTCAGAGCTCGTTTGACATGCTTCAGGAAAAGTATAATTTGATGCAGGATCTTGAGGATTACGTTGAGGAGGCCATGAAGGATAATGCTTCCAATCTTTCTACTTTGCTTGGGCCTTTGCTGGCTGCAAGAGTTATGTCTGAGGCTGGAGGCCTTGAAGAGCTTGCAAAGAAGCCGGCTTCCACTATTCAGATGCTTGGAGCTGAAAAAGCATTGTTCCGTTACCTGAAAGGAAAAGGAACTCCGCCGAAACACGGCATTATCTTCGAGCACGAGTATGTGAATACTCTTCCTGAGGATAAGAGAGGGAAGATGGCTCGTTTCCTGGCTAACAAGGCCGCTATGACTGCCAGACTTGATATGTATGGTGATAAGGAGAAGGGCCAGGAGTACAGGGAGAAGGCCAGAGAAAAATATCAGGAGCTTAAAGAGGAGTAGGTTATGAAAGAGATTCAACCCGGAATTTTCTCTCAAAATGATAATCTTTATACGAAAAATCAGGTTCCGGGCCAGCAGGTTTACGGCGAGTCCTTGCAGGATTTTGAGGGCGACGAGTACAGGGCCTGGCATGCGAACCGTTCAAAGGTAGCTGCCGCGGTTAAGAACGGTATTGATCTAGGTGTAGAACAGAGCGATGATGTTCTGTATCTTGGTGCAGCCTCAGGTACTACAGTTTCTCACTTTTCAGATTTGCTTGTTGATGGCTTTGTCTTTGGCGTTGAGTATTCGGAGACGGTTGGTAGAGATCTGGTTAAGCTCGCTGATTCGAGAGGAAATATTGCACCGATTATTGGCGATGCCAGAAAGCCTGAGGACTACAGCGATCTTGTTCCGGAGGTTGAAGTGGTTTTCCAGGATATTTCCCAGCGGGATCAACCGGAGATATTCATCAAGAATGCGGAAAAATTCCTGAAGGATGATGGTATAGGCCTTATTGCGGTCAAGGCCCAGTCGATTTCATCTTCTAGAGATCCTGAAGATGTTTTTGATGAGGCTGTTGAGAAGCTTGAGGAAAGATTTGAGGTTTTAGATCGTACGAGGCTTGAGCCTTACGAGAAAGACCATCTTTTCCTTAAATTGAAGAAAAGATAGTTATTGGAGTTCTGCGGCCTGTTCTTTGGCCCAGTCATATCCTTCGTCTTCGAGTCTTTCTGCCAGTTCTGATCCTCCTGATTCCACTATTTTTCCGTCTACCATGACGTGTACTCTGTCTGGTTCTACGTAGTCGAGGATTCTCTGGTAGTGTGTGATCATCAGGATTCCCTGGTCTTCTGAGGCCAGTTTGTTGATTCCTTTTGCCACGATCTTCAGTGCGTCGATGTCGAGGCCTGAATCTATCTCGTCTAGAATTGCATATTTTGGTTCTAGTACGGCCATTTGCAGAATCTCGTTTCTCTTCTTTTCTCCTCCTGAGAATCCTTCGTTGAGGTATCTTCTTGCGTATTCTTCGTCCATGTCCAGCAGGTCGAGTTTTTCTCTGAGAAGTTCGTTGAACTCGCTCTGTGGCATCGGGTCTTCTCCGTCTTCCTCTCTTTTTGCGTCGATTGCTTCCTTCAGGAATTCTGCTACTGAGATTCCCGAGATTTCTGCTGGGTACTGGAATCCCAGGAAGAGGCCTTCTCTTGCTCTTTCGTCTGTTTCTTCGTGTGTTACGTCTTCTCCGTCAACGAGGATTTTTCCGCCGTTGATTGAGTATACTGGGTTACCCATCAAACTTTTGCATAGTGTGCTTTTTCCTGATCCGTTTGGACCCATGATGGCGTGTATTTCTCCTGGATTAATTTCCAGGGAGACGCCTTTCACGATTTCTTCTTCCTCTACTGAGACTTCCAAGTTTTCAACTTTGAGTGTCATACAATTTAGGTAGGCCTAAAATTTCTTAAGGTTCTTCCAGATTCAGCGGATAGAGATATATTGTTTTTTCTGTAAATAGTTATTTCCGCAGTAGGTGATACAGAATGGTTGAAATTTACAGGGCTGAGGCCCAGGACTTGAATGAATTTGTTGAAATAGTTTTAGAGTACAGGCCTTCATGGGAGGAAGAGTATAACGTGTCTAATTCCGTTAGAGAGGATGAGGACTTCTTCTACCTTGATATTGAAGCTGACGAAGATCTTTCGGAGGATATTGTCGAGTTAGGTAATCTTCTGAATGCGAGAGTTACCGGTATTGGCGGTGAGGCCGAAAGATATTTCCTTTCGGTTGGAAAGAATTCACTCTGATTTTTTCAGTGCTTTCTGAGCTGTTTTCAGGCCCAGCATTGCACATTTGGTTCTCATAGGAGATATCTCTATGTCAAGGGTATCTATTATCCAGTCTCTGTCAAGTTGTTCTACTTCATCAACCTTTTTCCCTTTGATTTCTTCTGAGAGAATTGAGGTGGCGGAGGTGCAGATTGCGCAACCTTCTGTCTCGTGTTTCATTTCTTTGACTTCTCCGTCTTCGATTTCCAGGTAGATTTCTGTGTGATCTCCGCAGCTTGAGTTATCGCCTTCCGCACGGAAATCTGTCTCCAGAGTTCCCTCGTTTCTTGGTCTTTTGTAGTGGTCCAGTATTTCTTCTCTGTACATTTTCTTTTCTCACCTCTTGAATACTTCGCGGGCTTCTCTGACTCCTTCCAGGAATTTTTCGATATCTTCTTCGGTGTTGTAGATGTAAGGGCTTGCTCGAGTTGCACCGTTTACATCAAGTTCTGTCATCTGTGGTTGTGCGCAGTGGTGGCCGGCCCTCACAGCAACTCCATGCTGGTTCAAAACCTCTGCGACATCGTGAGGGTGGGCCCAGCTGGCTGTGAATGAGACCAGGCTGGCTCCTTCTGGAGAAAGTACGTATACTCCTTCTATTTTTTCGAGGCCTTTGATCATTTTCTCTGTTAGTTTCTGGTCATGTTTCTTGACTTCGTTCATGTCAAGTTTGTTGAGGTAGTCTATTGCGGCGCCAAGGCCTACTGCTCCTGCGATATTTGGTGTTCCAGCCTCGAATTTTTCCGGTGGGTCCTCCCATTTGGCCTTGTTTTTCTTTACTGACTTGATCATTCCGCCGCCTACCTGGTATGGTTCCATGCTTTTGAGTACGTGTTTTTTGCCGTAGAGCACTCCTATTCCTGTTGGGCCTAGCATTTTGTGGCTTGAGAAGGCCATGAGATCTATTCCGAGTTTCTGGACGTCTACTGGCATTCGGGGTACTGACTGTGCTCCATCGAGTAGTATGTATGCGTTGTGGGCCTTGGCGATTTCAATTATTTCTTTTACAGGGTTTTCTGCTCCGAATACGTTTGACATGTGTGATAGGGAGACGAGGCCTGTGTTGTCGTCTATAAGTTCTTCTGCTGACTCTACGCTTAGTTTGCCGTTCTGTGTTTCGATGTATTTGATGTCTTTTCCGTGTTTTTGGGCGTTTTTTCTCAGTGGTAGTTGTTCGCTGTGGTGGGCCATTTTTCCTACTACTATGTCGCCCATGAAGTCCAGTGATTCTGCTACCAGGTTGTAGGATTCGGTTGTGTTTCTTGTGAATATTATTTCGTCTGGTGTTTCTGCGTTGATGAAGTCGGCTACCTTGATTCTTGATTCCTGGTATAGTTCTGTGGATTCCTGTGAGAGGTTGTATAGGCCTCTTCCTACGTTTGCGTTTTTCTGTTCGTAGAAGTTTTTGATTGCTGAGGTTACTGTTTCTGGTTTGTGGGTTGTTGCAGCATTGTCAAGGTAGTGGAGGTCTTCCCTGTTCTGGAATATTGGAAAATCCTCCCTTATCTCATCTGGATTCACGCATTATCTTAACTTCTGAATCTTTTTATTTCAACTTAATTATAAAGAAGAAAGAAGGAAAAAGGAGAGAAGGCTCTAGAACAGGCCTTTTATCCTGTTTCTGAAAATAACTGCTCCTGCACCAAGAACCACGATCACAGCGATAGGCATGACTGGAAGGCCTGATTCTGTTGTTCCCTGCTGTACTTCTGCGCTGACAGTTGTCTCTTCAACATAAGTTGTTGAGTCCTTCACTCCTCTAACTTCAAAGTCCAGGAGGTAGTTTTTGACTTCTGCACTGTTTTCAGCTGTTACATCGAATACTGCTGTTCCGTTCTGGCCTGGTTCAAGAGTTCCGATGTAGTGGCTTGCAGAACCGTAGCTGAAAGGAAGGTCTGAGGAGTCCAGAACTCTTATCCGTGTAGAAGAGGCCTTTTCGGATCCTGTGTTCTGTACTGTAATTCTCAGCTGACTGGTTGAATCTGTTTCAAGGTTGCTTTCTACTTTTACTACTTCGAACTGCGGTTTGCCTGCCAGGAAGAAGCTGAAGTCGGTGTTTTCAGTTACTCTTGCGCTCGATTCTCCTGTAGAGTAAGTAATGTCTGATGGGATATGTACTGTGCCTTTCTCTGCATCTTTCTCTATGTCAAAAGTGAATTCTGCCTGTTTTACCTGGCCGGGCCCGATGTTTCCTATTGCTTGTCGGGTTGAAAAGCTTGAAGTAGCCTGGAATGTTTCCGGCAGCTGGATGTTAACTACTGCGTTCTCAGCGGTCTTTTCTCCGTTGTTTACAGCTTCGACAACCATCTTTGCGTTCTCTGTGTCTGGTGTCAGCTGTGAGGGAACTGTCTGCAGGTTGGCCAGATTGATCTTTATGTCCTGGCTCTGAACTGTCACTGGTATTTCTCGAGTGTAAGATACGTCTCCATGGGTAACACGAATTTTCAGATCGTTTACTCCATCGGGAGCATCTTCTGCTACCAGTACCTCATATGTCGGAAGCTGTATCCTCTGGCCTGACGCTATATCTCCAATAGCGTATGTTCTTTTTCTGTCAGGCTTTAAACTGAAAGGATATGAATCAACTATACCGATCTCTACGTCTTCAGCTGCAGAGTTGCCGTTGTTCCTGATCTTGAAAGTTATCTCCGCGTCCTCGCCTGATTGAACAGGTACAGGATCTGTGTTGATTAGAACAGGCTGGAGATCCGGCCCGTTACTGTTAGAGTTTGTCTGTGCAGCAACACCTCCTACTAGAAGAAGGGCTGCCGAAATAAGTGCTAGTGTTTTTGTCTTCATTGTTGAGTTTCACCTTTAGTATTGTTTTCATTCATAGATGTTATCTTGGATAAAGTAAAGCCTGAAGTGCCATTGGCGGTGAAGTAGCGATCGTAGATTACTAGTGATGCTGGTATAACGGTAAATGCTGCGAGATAGGCCATTGTGGTGGTTAATGTCAGCAAGGTTCCGAGATCTGAGAGGAATGTTACTCTTCCGACGTTGAGCGAGAGGAATCCAATGTTTGCAGCGATAAGGCCTACAGTCATCGGGGTTATTACTCCTTTGATGGTTTCTGAAAGCGATTTTTCTATGTCAAGTTCCTCTCTTTCCTCGATGTACCGTGAAATTGGCTGTATTCCGAAGTCAATTGCGACTCCGATACCCATTGTGATTGCACCTGAGGTTGCAGGGCTCATGTTGAGCCCCAGCCAGCCGAATATTCCGAAACCGGCCGTTACTCCGAATACAAGAGTCAGTAGTGATGTTGCACCGTAGAACAGCGAGCGGAACAGTACAACTACTACCAGTATCACTCCAAGAAGGGCCGCGATACCCGTGACACTCATTGTTCGCTGTGTCTGATCCTGGAAGGCCTGGTCAATGAAAGGCTGACCGGTATAGCTTACAACAAGGCCTGCAGGTTTGTCATGGCTCTGCACAGTATTTCTGATTCTGTTCGCCATCTCCGTTTTCTCTGCTGTCGATATCTCTACAGTATTTATTCTGATTACGGCAGCTGTGTAATCTTCTGAAATATAGTTGCTCCACCGGGCCTCGCCCAATGTACTGAATGTCTGTCTTACCTGTGTCTTGCTTGCAGGAATTTCTCCACGGAAGAGATCTGAAGGCCCGGAAGTAGAACTGATCTTGTCTATGGTGTTCAGATCATTTGAAACTGATTCCATAAATCTCAATGCGTCAGGATTCCTCAGATCTCTTACCTCGGTAGAGTTAGGATACTTAGGGCTAGATTCGATCAGAATAGTGTAGCTAGTGCCCGAGTTACTGGAAAACTCTGTGCTTATCACATCGAAGGCCTCCATGGTAGGCATTGAATCAGGAAGAAGATCCTCCTGACTCATCTGAGTTGTCTGTACCTGTGAAGCCCCTGAGGCAAGCACTGCAGTTATAATCAATGAAAATGCCAGTACTGTTACAGGCCTGCTTTCTACAGTATTTGCGTATCCTTCAAGTGTATTACCTATCTTTCCGTTCACTGTTGATCACCTTTCCATCTCTCATACTTTACAATCAATGCAGGAGTAAGAAGCAGTGCGGCAGCCAATGTAAGGCCTTCTCCAAGCGCCAGTGTAAGACCTAGATCTCTCATGAATGATATTGAGGCGAGCAGTAGGGCCAGGAATCCGACCAGATCGGTTGTTGATGATCCAAGTACTGCCTTCCCTGTGTTCGGTACTGCTGTCATTATGCCATCTTCAAGACCCTGCTCGTCTGTTTCCTCTACTATTCTTTCTGCGATGAATGAGCCGTATTCTACTCCGAGGCCTAGAAGCATTGAACCTATCGCGATAGTTGCGATAGTCATTGGGATGCCAAGTAGGCCCATTGCTCCGAGCGCCCAGAGAAGCCCCATAAAGAGCGGTGCGAATGTTGCTGTTCCGTATGCTGCACCTCTTACAGCTATCAGAAGTAGCCAGATCAGGGCGGAGGCCACAGCAATTATTGTTACGGTGTCTGTTATCAGAACATCTGAAAGAACGTTTCTCATCACCGGTGTTCCTGTTGTCTGTATCTCTATGCCAGGATACCGTGGCGACTGTTCTATATTCTCTTCGATTGTCTTTGTGGCCTCTCTGACGTTTTCCTCTGTCATGTCGTTGCTTAGCTGTATGAACATCGTTGTAGCGGTGTAGTCTCTGTTTGTGAAGCTGGCCTGTGACTGTTGCAGCGTCTGTTTGATCTGGGCCTTGGAGTCTGGTGTCTCACTGAAAAGCGAGGCCATGGAGTTTACAGAGCTGATAGATGGCTCATTGTTCAGTTCATCTTCCAGAAAGTTTAGTGTGCGTATCATCCGCGGGTCACGTACATCGGTGACGTAGTTTTCCTCAAGCTTGTCGTCGCTGGTCTGGAAAAGTACTATGATTGAGTTGCTGCTTCCGAAGTTGGCCTCTACCTTGTCCTGTGCTGCGATAGGTGGCAGGCTGTCTGGTAGACTTTCCTGGAAGTTTGTCTGCAGCTGAATCTGTGGAAGGCCTAGTGAAAGTACTACTGTTAGAAGCAGGCATAGACCGATAATCTTGTCGGTGTGGTCTAGATGCGCTCGGGCCAGAAGATTCAGCGGATTTTCCATTAGTTATCTACGTTTTGTTCCCCCACATTTAAGAAACTGAATGAACATTCAGTCAGTAGGGAAGTTGATGATGAACGAATCGAAAGAGGAGATTATGGAGGCCACTTATCGAGCACTCTGTAGCCATGGCTATGCTGATTTAACTATTGAAAAAATTGCTATGGAGTCGGAGAAAGGCAAATCATTGATATATTATCACTATGAGGACAAGGAAGATCTCATGGGTTCCTTCCTGGAGTATATGGGCCGGAAGCTGGAGGATGAAATCTCCGAACTTGAGGATCTTCCTGCGGAAGAGAAACTTGATGAACTGCTTGACCTCTTTCTGGATGTAGATGATGGAGAGATGTGGGAATTTCACAAGGCTCTCTCCGAACTCAGAGTCCAGACACACCACAACAGCTCTCTGGCCGAAAAATTCCTGGAAATAGACAGTTATCTCACTGATACAATAGCTGAAACAATGAAAGATGCAGGAGTCCAAGAACCTGATCTGCGTGCAGAAATTATGGCCTCCGCGATGGAAGGAGCTTTGACGAGAAAAATAAGAGCTGATGACAGAGAAGGCCTTAAAGAAGTGAAAAAGGAGCTAAAATCGCTTTTTGACTTCTAAATTATCTAAACGGAAGGATTTTCAGGGTTTTCTCTGCTATACCGGTGATTGTTTCACTGAATCCTTCTGCTTCCTCTGCGACTTCGCCTTTCTGTCTGTCTTTCTCTTGAGACTTTCCTCTCCATGTACCTTTCTGATACCATAAATAGGCTATTGCTGCGCCTGCAACGTTGGAGATGAAGAATGCTATCCACAGGCCTTTTGTGCCGATGTTTATTGCTCCGAAGTAGGCTATAGGAAGTCTGATAAGGCCTAGTGTGGCGATTGATATTGCTGCTGCTGTCAGGGTTTTTCCTGCGCCACGGAAGCTTCCGTTGTAGCTTCTAAGCACTCCTATGAATCCAAAGCTGAATGAGACGTATCTGAGGAATTCTGCAGATACTGCGGCTATTTCTGGGTCTTTTGTGAATATGTTGGAGATTGGGTATGCGAAGATGAATGTTAGTACGCCGAGTCCTGTCAGTATGATGAATGTCCATTTTGCTCCGAACCTTGCTGTCTCTTCTGCTCTGTCGTAGTTTTCTGCGCCTATGTTCTGACCTGTCATTGATTCAACTCCTCTTCCTACTGCGGCTGCCGGTAGGAATACCATGGAGAAGATTCTGACTGCGATTCCATAGCCTGAGACAACTGTTCCAGCGAATAGTGTTCCGACTACTGCTACAAGGGCGTTTACAGAGAGTGAGCGACCTGTTTGTTCTCCTGAGGCCGGGACGCCTATAGCGATCATCTTTTTGAAGAACTTGAAGTTAGGTTTCATCTGTGCTAGAGATATCTGTATGCCATGAGTTCCTTTGAACAGTATAGCTATTCCTACGATAAGCGATAGGGTTCTTGCAAGTATTGTAGCTATTGCTGCTCCTGTAACTCCCATTTCTGGTATTATCCAGAATCCGAAGATGAACATTGGATCGATTATTATGTTGAGTATAACGGTTGCAAGCATCAGTATCATAGGAGTGACTGTGTCGCCGTAACCTCTCATCAAAGACTGGAAAACCAGGAAACCGAACAGCGAGAACAGGCCTACAGACATTACTTCAAGGTAGCTTGAGGCCGATGCTGCCACTGTTCCTGAAGCTCCTAGAAGAGGAACGAAATCGCTGATAAGGAAGAAACCAAGGCCTCCTATAGCTACTGAGGCCAGTGCGCTGAACATTACAGTCTGAGAGGCCGCATAGTCGCGTCTCTTGCTGTTTCCTTTACCTTCATTCTGTGCAACGAGCACGCTTCCTGCAACCGCCAGGCCCATTCCTAGGGAGATCAGGAAGAATACGACAGGAAATGCAAAAGTAACTGCTTCCAGTGCATTGTTGCTGTACTGGCCTAGCCAGAAAGTATCCGCAAGATTGTACATTGTCTGCAGAAGATTGATTACGATGACAGGTAGCGAGAGATAGAACAAGTTCTTTCCTACAGGCCCTCCTGTTAGATCAAGATCTTCTTGAGACTTGAACCTGTTGCGGATGGCCTCTGTGATTTTATTGAATACCATGTACTTTCAGCCGGTTCAAAAATTTATAAACATGTTACGAATCGAAACATTTCGAATCGGAACTCACAAAAATATTCAGGCACTGAGTATTCTCATGGGCAAAAAACTGCCGAGTGACATCCTCAGGTATACTGTCCTGAAAATATTTGAGGAAGGCCCGAGCTACGGCTATGAGGTTGTATCAAGTATCGAGGAGGTAACTGATGGCTACTGGAGCCCAAGCTATGGAACTATCTACCCTCTGATTCAGAGATTGGAAGATCAAGGCCTTTTGAAATCGCTGAGCGAGAAGGAAGCTAAGGATCAAGGCCTGGATAACGGCGACAGAAACTACTTTGAGCTTACAGAAAAGGGAAAAGAAGAGGTAACTCCTGATCAGGAAACAGAGGCCCGTGAAAACTTTGAAGAACTCATTCTAGGATACTTGAAGATATACGAAAACAAGTACGGCAAGGAATCTCTCGAAGAACTTCTGGAAAACGCCCTTTAACTAGTCCTGCTTTCTACGGAACTCCATGTACGAGTAAACGGTTGCATAAACCGAAACTATCATCGCTGGTGCTACAGTAAAGAAGATGAAGTATTCTGGCAATGCTAGTCCTAAAAGAGCTATCAGGCCAGCTGCCTTGAACAGAGGCCCACATCTCTCATGAGTTTTATTCCATACTTCTTCATCGCTAAGAGTCCACGGCGTCCGGATACCAATAAACCAGTTCTGCCGGGCCTCACTGATAACAATACCCATAATATAGTACAGGGCTGCTATACCAGGAACAAGAGCCTGACTGATGCTAAAAGAGTATCCAAGATTCCAGAAAACTATCAAGGCCTGAATATATGTAAGAAATCCCAGAACAGCTGCTATAATAGTTCTGTACTGGTCTTTAAACTCCTGAATGTTGTCTCCGAGCGGATCGATACTTGGAAGTACTTTGAAAAGGCCGTAGAGTCCGAGAAACATTGCTGGTAGTAGTAAGAGGCCTGTTGTCTTGCTGGTGAAGTTGTCTGGTTGTCCTGCTGCGTTGAAATGTATGGCTATCTGATCTGGCAGATTAAACCATCCGTAGATGGTTAATACAGCAAGTAAGGCGCCTATTCCGGCTGTAATGTAGTCTTGTTTTTCCAGTTCCATTGGGTTCTTGTGTGAGGTTTCTATTTTTCCAGTTTGAAAAGTTCTTCTACGCGTTCGTTGAAGAAATCTGCAATCTTTAACGCGAGCTCTAGACTTGGATCGTATTTTCCGGTTTCTATGGCGTTTATTGTCTGTCTTGAGACATCCAGTTCTCTAGCCAGCTCTGCCTGTGTGATATCTTCCTGCTTCCGGAACTTCTTCAGTTGATTTTTGATCGCCATGATGTCTATTTAGACCCGAGATTTGATAGGCTTAGCCCGTTTTCCAGTCCTCTCCAGTGATAGTAAATCATGGACAGTATGAACACGGCGAATGGTCCGAACGCCATACCATATAGAATCCACTGGATCTGCTCCATATAGATAAGGTTGTAGGCCCAGACACTGAAAGTAACAGCAGTGTACGCTATGAAGCCGTTTCTCGCACTTTCCGCGTGAATCCTGTTCTCTCGTTCATCTCCTTTCAGCATCATTCTCCTCCTCCAAACTGGTGATATAGAGTAGACAGTGATAGATACATTATGAATGTCCAGAGGCCTAGCTCTGAAACATCTCTGATGAAATCAAGATTAATTTCTATACTCGTGGTTCCAGCTGCTATCAGTGCCAGAGAGACTGTGACAAAGGCCCAGGCCATTCCGTTCGTTGTAATCTCTCTTTTTCTTTCATCCATAATCGGCTTTTCATTGTACAAAGCCCAGAGGTTCACAATTACTGTAAATACAGCTGAACCTGCAGAGATCTGAGAGAAATTAAGTACAAGTCCAAAGTTTGGAAGGAATGCGAACAGGAAAACAGCGGTGTAAGTGAAAAAGAGCGCGTTCATCCTTGCTGGCAAAATGCTTTCCCTAAACCTTGATCTTAGATTCATTTCTTAAGGCCTCTGATTCCTGTTTGCCGGATGTTTTGACAGATCATTAGAAATGTTGCTGTAGTGACTGAGATAATCAGGATTTCAGACTGGCTCCATGAAATTTTTGTGGCGATACCTACGCCTGTAAGCGTTGTCATTACTATGAAGCCGTATCCCAGGCCTTGATCCAGGTTCTGAATATCTCTTTCATCGTAGCCTGGCTTATCTCTGATCTTCTTAGCTGCGAGATTTCCTATGTTGAAGGCTATGACTGCTCCGAGAGCTACTACAAGACTGACGCCGGTTTCTGTCGAGAGAAAGGTCTCAGCGACCACCATGCCAGTTAAGGCTCCGATAAAAATCATAAAATTCTGCTTAATAACTCTATCTAGGCCCTTGATTCTTCCAGAAAATACCATCTAATCGGCCACCTCCTTCAAACGCTTCAAGGCCTCGATGGTTATCGCGAACAGCATTATTGCTCCCCATGTCAGATAATAGGGTGCAACCTGATCCGGATAGGTTTCCAGATTTCCGGTTCCCAGAGCTACTGAGATACCGATCATGGCTACACCAAGAAAAACTCCTGTCCATGTGAAGGCCTTGAAGATCGAATCTTTCGCGATGCTGATATCTCGCTCATCCTCGATAGGTGTCTTGCTCTTTTTCTTGATCAGGTATAGAAGGCCTACTGTAGCTGTAATCGCAGCTGCAGCCCCAATATAGATTTCTGTGGCGAAAAGGCCTACAGATACGATCATTCCAGCAAGTAAAGTAAGTTTGTGGGTTCTTTTAGTAGCGTATTTTTCCAGATCCATGCCGATCACATGATGTAAAGTGTGCTTGACATTTTTAAATGTAAAGTCTGCTTTACTTTGTGGTCTGGAAAAATATGGCGGGGTTGTAAGGTTGTATGCTAATAGGTGTTGAGAGAAGGGCTTTGGCCTCTACTCTTTCTTATCCAGTTTCTTCTGGACTTCTGCTCTGATTGATTCTTTCAGTTTTGGTACTGTGATATCTTCCATTACTGGCTCGAAATAGCCTTTTACGATCAGTCTGCGGGCCTGATCTTCTGAGAGACCTCGGGAGTTCAGGTAGTGCAGTTCTTTTTCAGGTAGGTTTCCTGCTGATGCTGCGTGTGAGGCCTCTACGTTTGGGTCTTCGATCATGAGTTTTGGTGATGCGTCTACTTCTGCCTTGTCGCTGAGCATTAGAACTGATTCATCTTGGAAGCTCTGTGTGTCGTCGGCTCTGTCTCCTACGTGTTGGAGGCCTTCGTAGACTGAGCGTGCTTTGTCGTCTACTACTGCTCGTGAGTCCATCTGGCACCGCGTGTTTTCTCCGTAGTGATATGCATGCAGAGAAATGTCGTTGTGCTGTTCTCCTGTCGGGTACCAGACTGCGAGCTTTTCTGTCTCTGAGTTATCGCCGTTGAGAACGGTCTCGATCTTGGTTCTCTTCAGTTCGCCCGTGAACTGTGAGTTCAGCCAGTTGACTGTTCCGTAGTCCTCTACAACTGCCTTTCTTCTTGAGTACGTCAGGTCTGATTCTGAGGCCTCTACGGCTCCGTAGTTTACTGTTGCGTTTTCTCCTACGTAGATTTCGTTGATTGATGTTAGAAGGCCTTCGTTTCTGAATTCTTCTGTTAGTGTGAGCTCTGAATTTTCCCTGGCGTCGACTACGACGTGTGCAAATGTATCTGCCTGATCTCTGTATGTTATTTTTACTGAGGCCTTTTCCTCTACTTTGATGTAGATTACAGAGTTGAGGTTGGCTGCGTGTGTTGCTGTCAGTTTGTCTTCTTCTGCTTTGACTGCGTTAAATATTTTTTCTTCTGAGGCCTCTACTGCTTCTTCTCCCTGAAGTACTTCTACTTCGCCTTCAGTTTCTATCTCTGGCTGTACTTCGCCTTTTTCTGGGGTTATTTCCGGGTATCTTGTCCATGTTCGGCCTGGTGTTCTGATGGATTCTGGGTTTTCCAGCTCTTCTATCTTCTTCTCTGCTTCTTTTTTGATTTCTTCTAGTTTCATTTTGATCACCTAGCCCAGGCTTCCCTCCATTTCGAGTTGGATTAGTCTGTTGAGTTCTACTGCGTATTCTAGTGGTAGTTCTTTGGCGATTGGTTCGATGAAGCCTCTTACGATCATTTCTTTGGCGTCTTCCTCTTCTATTCCTCGGCTCATCATGTAGTGAATTTCTTCGTCGCCGATTTTTCCTACTGTTGCTTCGTGGGCTACTTCTACGTCGTCTTCTTTGAGTTCGATGTATGGTTCTGTGTCTGAGGTTGCTTCGTCGTCGAACATTAGTGCGTCGCATTCGATGCTTGTTTTTGAGCCTGATGCACCTTCTGATACTCTGACCAGACCTCTGTAGTTGGTTCTGCCGTTGTCTTGGCTGATGGATTTTGATTCGATTGTTGATTTGGTGTTTGGTGCGTTGTGGATGACTTTGGCTCCTGTGTCGATGTTCTGGTCTTCTCCTGCGTATGCGATGGAGATGTGGTTGGCTCTGGCGCCTTCGCCGTTGAGGTGTGATGATGGGTATAGCATTGTGACTTTGGATCCCATTGATCCGGATACCCATTCCATTGTGCCGTTTTCCTGTACTTTGGCTCTTTTCGTGTTGAGGTTGTATGTGTTTTTACTCCAGTTTTGTACTGTTGAGTACTGGACGTGTGCGTCTTCTCCTACGAATACTTCTACGCATCCGCTGTGCAGGTTGTTTCTTGTGAACTGTGGTGCGCTGCAGCCTTCTATGTAGTGTACTGTGGAGTTTTTCTCTGCTATGATTAGTGTGTGTTCGAACTGTCCCATTCCTTTGCTGTTCATTCTGAAGTAGGCCTGTACTGGTATTTCCACTTCTACTCCTTCTGGTACGTATACGAATGATCCTCCTGACCATAGTGCGCCGTGGAGGGCCGCGAATTTGTTGTCCTGTGGTGGGACGCATTTGTTCATGAAGTAGTCTTTGACTAGTTCTTCGTGTTCCTGTACTGCTTTGTCCATGTCGCAGAAGATTACTCCTTTTTCTTCCCACTGTTCTTTCATGTTCTGGTAGACGACTTCTGATTCATATTGTGCGCCTACTCCTGCAAGTGCTTCTTTTTCTGCTTCTGGAATTCCTAGCTGGTCGAATGTGTCTTTGATTTCTTCCGGCACTTCCTCCCATGAGTCGGATTGTTCTGCGTCTGCTACCATGAACGGTGTTATTTCATCGAAATCCAGGTCTGACAGGTCAGGACCCCATTCTGGCATAGGCCTTTTTTCGAAGTGTCTGTAGGCCTGTAATCGCTTTTTGAGCATCCATTCTGGTTCGTCTTTTTCGGCAGAAATTTTGCGTATCAGGTCTTCTGATAGGCCTTTTTCGGCCTCGTATTTGATGTCTGCTTCTGTGATGTGGTTGAATTTCTCCTGGTTTTTCTGGATTTCCTCGTTGCTCATAATTGAATTAGGTGGGCCTAAATCTTTAAATCCGGTGAAGTTTTTCCTTTCCGTTTTTCTATACGGGTTTTAAGTTCAGGCTTTGCGAGTTTATTTACTGCAGTTATGTCGGTTGAAGGATCTACTTACGGTGAGATGCTTGAGAATTCTCGTATAGGAGATGATGCTGTTTTCTGGATTGAAGAGGTTCTCGATGAGGCCAGTGATATTTATGGCGATAGGAACGGTGTTGATGCAGGTATTGCTGATGCCAGATCTACTTCTGAGTTTTATGATGCTTATGTGCTTGAGAACAGGGCTGTTGGCCAAAAGATTTTTGGTTTTGAGGTTAGGCCCTTGCGTTCAGGTGACTTTGGTACCGGTTTCAGTATGAGGCCTGAAGGAGAATCTGATGAGTATGATGATTTCCGTGATGCTGTCTATGAGGCTTTTGAGAGTGATGTTGGTTCTTTTTAGTTTCTGATGTTGCTTGAGGAGTAATTTTCCAGGCCTGATATTCTTTTGACTTGTACTTTGTGGCCTGTTGCTTTTTCTGCCATTTTCTGTACTTCTTTTTCGTCGTGTTTCTGGTCGTAGCCTAGTGTTATGATGTCTGGGTCTGTTTCTTTTACTGTTGTATATATGTCTCCTTCTGATCCGAGAACGGCCTGGTCTACTGGTTTGAGGGCCTGTACCATTTCTCTTCTTTCTTCTTCGTTGAAGTGGAGGCCTTTCTTTTCTTTGACTCTTGAGTCGCGGGAGATTATTACTACTAGTTTGTCTCCTAGTTGTGCTGATTTCTGCAGGTAGTGTAGGTGGCCTGGATGTAGTATGTCGAATGTTCCCTGGGCCATTACTGTTGTCATGTTTGTTTTTTGTCAGGTTAGATTTATTACGTCTTGAGGCCTTGGAAGGTGTTTAATCTTTTTGCTGTTATTTTGTGTTTATGGTTCAGGTTGCTGATAGAGTTTATTCTGTTGAGGAGTTGTGGAGAGATGATATTGATGAGATGGCTGTTGCAGTGAATGAGTATGTGTTGGATTCTCTTGATGTAAGGCCTGAGTACAGTGTTCTGGACTCTGATAGGTCTGAGGTTGAGTCTGGTTATGTTTACGATCTGGATGGTCTTTCCTTTGATTTTAGTCTTGCTGGACCTGTCAACGGCGATCGTGATATTCTTTCAGGTTCTTCTCGTAGAGCTGTTTTTCAGGTTGATGGTGAGGGATGGCCTGAGGTTTTGCAGAGTCTTGATGAAGGTGTAGGTGCTGAGTTAAGTGAGAAAGATGTTGGCGGCCTGACTGTTTATGAGTTGGTGTTGCCGGCGCCGTTCTAGTTTCTGTGTTTTTCGAAGAATTCGTCTATTTCTTTCCACGGTGCTCTGGTGGATACGAGTTTTTTGTCGTCTGGGAAGACTTTTCTGTAGTTGCTCCATTCGTATCTTTCGTCCATGTAGACTATTACTCCTTTGTCTGTTTCTGATCTTATGCATCTGCCTGCGGCCTGTATTGCGCGGTTCATTGCTGGGTAGCTGTATCCGTAGTCCCATCCTTTTCCGAATTTTTCGTCGTAGAAGTCTATGAGTTCTTTTGTTTCGAGGTCTGGTCTTTGTAGTGGGAGGCCTACGATGAATACTGCTTTGAGTACTTCTCCTGGGAAGTCTACTCCTTCTCCGTAGCTTCCTGCTGCTACTCCTAGTAGTACTGAGTCTCCCTGTTCTTTTCTGTCTGCGAACTTGTCGAGGAGGTTTTGTTTCTGGTCTTTTGATGCGTTTCTTTCTTCTATGAATATTTGTCGGTCGCTGTGTTCTTCTATTAGTGGTTTGACCTGGTTCATCATTGAGTAGCTTGGGAAGAAGACTCCGCAGTTGCCGTCTACTGCGTCGAATGATTTGGATAGGTACCAGGCGTATTTTTGCCACATTGAGTCGTCTCTTTCCTCGTATTTGGTTGTAAGTGTTGGTATTACGAGGTCGAGTTCGTTTTCTTCTGGGAATGGTGATTTGAATGCTCTTGTTTCTGTTTTGTCTTCTTCGAGGCCTAGGAGGTTTACGTACATTTCCTGTGGTGTGAGGGTTGCGGACATGAGGATGCTGCTGTGGGCCTTGTTTAGTGGTTTTTTGCTGGAGATCTGTGGGTCGAGGCAGGAGTATTTTATTTTGAGTGTTTGGCTGCCTTGGTTGTATTCTCTTTTGATTACGCGTACGAATCCGTTGTCTTCTCCTTCTTCCCATGCTCTGAGGAATTCTGCTATCTGTGCGCAGTAGCTTCTCTCCTGTTCTTCCTCGACCTCTTCTGCCACATTTTCCATGTCTTTGACCATGTCCTCGTAGTCTCTGAAGTTGTCGATGCTGTCTACCAGGTCGTCTTTTTTGATTGTGGCGTCTTGTTCTGTCTGTGATAGTTTTTCGTTGGCCAGTCTTGTTACTACTCTTTTCAGTTGGTCGAGATTTTCCTGTTCTGAGTAATATCCGAATGTTTCGGCCTCCGTTATCGATCTCTTGATGTTTGGTAGAGAGAGCGAGTATGTGAACAGTGATCTGTTTCTTGAGGGCATGTTATGGGCCTCGTCCACGATAAGGATGCAGTCCTCCAGGTTGATGTCTGCGTTTTCAAGTACTGCTTCTCTGACTCCTGGGTGGAATATGTGGAAGTAGTCTGCTATTATCAGGTCTGCGTCTGCTGCTAGCTGCATAGAAAGTGAGTAGGCGCATACTTTGTCGCAGGCCTTTTTCATTTCTCCTGCGGATAGGTTCTGGTGTTTTACTTCTTTTAGTTTTCTCTGGGCCTGTGTTGTTAGTTCGTGGTTGTCTTTGAAGGTGTTGTCGTGTCTTGGGCAGTCTGGGCCTTCTCCTCCTCTTGTTGATATATCTGCTTCGCATAGGTGGTCTTTTCCGATGAGGTCTACTGAGATTATGTTTTCTCCGTGTCTTTCGTTTATTTTTCTTACTGTTTCGAGCGCGATCTGGTGTTGGCTGTGTCTTGGGGTGAGGAAGAATACTGTTTTGTCTTGTTCGCGTGCTTTTTCGATTGCTGGTGTTACTGTGCCTGCGGTTTTTCCTAGGCCTGTTGGTGCGTGTGCTACCAGGTTGCCCTCGTTGTTTAGGGCGTTTTCTGTTGATTCTATTAGTTCGTCCTGGCGTTCCCTTACTTGCTCGAATGGGAAAAGGTCCATGTTAGTGGATGGAACTGGAAGTCATAAAAACCCATTTATTGGCCTTGAGAATTCTTTTACACAGGTTCCTGTGTTTTTAACTTTTTATTGGAAGAGGAGGAATGCGAGTCCTGCGACGAGGGCCATGAGGATTATTCCTGTGTAGATCATGGAGATGAGTAGTCTGTTTTGTTCTTTCCAGAGTACCATTTGGTGTCTGGTTTCGGCCAGTTTTTTCGGTATTTCTTCTTTTTTCTGTTCTACTTTTTCTTTGGCCTTGTCTACCTTGGTTGGTGGTGTTGGTATTTCTCTTATTTCATCTTGGTAGCACTGGGGGCAGTGATCTGGTAGAACTTCGTGTTCGTCGTATTTTTCTGAGTACCACTGGTTTCCGCATCGCATACATTCTACGTTGCGGTAGTCGTATTTGTTGTCCCAGTCTTTCAGATTCATTGTTTCTTCTGTGCCATCTGAAGTACCAGTTCAGAAAGTTCTTCAACCTGGTTCTCCAGTTCATCGTTTCTTTGCTGTTGTTCCTCTAGTTCGTCTAGTCGTTCCTTGATCTTGCTGTTTCTTGCTCTCTGGTAGCTTTCGATTATGTCTCTGATGTTGTCGGTATCTTTTACGGAGTCCTCAAGCTGTTCGACTTTTTCCTGTAACTGGTCGATCTCTTCGGACAGGTTTTCATCGTCTTCGTCTCCTGTTTTCTCTTTGAGGTTATCTACATCTTCTTTCAGCTGTTCAATGCTTTTTTCGTGGCCCTCAATGTCGCCGATTTCTTCCTTTATTTTCTCCTCGAATCTGGCGTCGGTCATCACGCCTTCGAGTTCTTTTTCATCGTCTTCGGCAATCTCCTTTAGCTTATCGTTCAGGCTGTCTTCGTCCAGTTTGTCATCGATGTTAAGCTTGATCTTGTCAATGTCTTTGACCTGATCCTGCAGCATTTCTTCGTGTGCTTCCGTCTTGCTTTTTACGGAGTCAAGTTCTGGTAGGCGGCCTTCGATCTCGCCGAACATCGATTCGACTTTGGATTCTTTTTCGTTGATGTCTCGCTTCAGTTGTTCGATTTTGTCCATTTTTTTCTGAAGCTTTTCCTGCATTTCTGCCAGGTTGTCGAAGTCGTCTACTTTGTCGACGTTTTCTTTGATGTCGTCTACTTTGTTCGATAAGTTATCTAGAAGCTCTTTGTTCTGTTCTGACTGGGCCTGTACTCCTTCAACTTTTCCGTTGATCTTCTCGAATCGTTTATTGATTTTTTCAGGCTCCATCTCGTCGTAGATGTCTTCTATCTTCTTGTAGCCTTGCTTTATGTCGTCTACTTCTTTTTCCTGTTCGAGAACCATGGATCGGACTTCGCCGATCTTTTCAGAAATATTTCCTATACGTTCATTGATCTGGTCCTGAAAGCTGTCTACTCCTTCAAAACGTCCTTCCAGCTTCTCTGTTTTCTGCATCAGGTCCTGGAGCTCGATGCTGTCGTCTTCTTGCTCGTCATCTTCGTATTGATCTGGGTCGTAGTCGATGTCCTGGTCTTCTCTGGCAATAGATCCTACTGTTTCTGGTTCATCGTCTTCTTCCTCTTCGTCGCCATCTTCTCCCTCGCTTTCATCTTCTGACTCCTCGGCCTCGTCCTCAGAGTCGCCATCTTCTTCTGTATCATTTTCGGTTTCTTCCGCTTCGTCCTTGTTTTCATCAGCGGAGTTCTTTTCTTCGCTTTCTTCATTCTCTGCCTGTTCTTCGTTGTTTCCTTCTTCAGAGTCTTCTTTCTCGGCCTCTGCGGATTGATCTTCGTCACTCTCTTCCTCCATTTCTTCTTGGAGGGCCTCTTCGTTTTCTTCTGGTTGTTCGTCTAGTTCTTCTTGAGAATCTTCTACTTCTTCGGGGCTGTTCTCTTCTTCCGAACTCTCTTCGCTGTCTTTGTGTTCTTCTTTGGTCTCTTCTACCTGTTTGTCGACCTCTTCTTCTACGTCTTTCTTTCTACCAGGGATTTTGTCGAGAACGCCCATGTTTTATCACAATTATGTTTCCGTTTGCTGGTATTTAAGATATGTCCAATTCGTCTTTGAGGCTTTCGATATACATGCGGGCCATTTTGAAGCGGCCTTCTTTGAGTTTGTTGTCTGCGAGGTTGATTTCAAGTTGTTTGTCCTGCATGTCTTGGCCTTGGTCTTCGAGTTCCTGGACTTTATCTTTTACTTTGTCCATTTCTTCTGTTAGTTCGTGGTATTGGTCTAGTTCTTCGTCCGGGATTTTGTGCGGGTTGTGGTATGTTGGTCTGAAGTCTACGAACCATGGGTCTCCGTCGTTGTAGTTGGAGTTCTGGATCATACCTGTACCAACGTCCTCCGAGGATATTCTTTTTGAGAACTGTTCGCCGTATTTTTTCTCGATTCTTTTGATGTCTTCCATGGATTTGGTTTGCATTTGTACTTCTGTCATGATGTTTCCGGAGATTGCTTGTTTGAAGTCTGCTGTAACCTGCGAGCACATCATGAGGCCTATACCCCATTTTCTGAATTCTCTTGCTCCTTTTTCGAGTGCTTTGTATCCTCCTTCTCCTCCGTATTCTTCTAGTAGTCTGTGTACTTCGTCGAATACGATGAATAGTTCGAGTGTTGGACTTTCTTCCCATTCTTTTTCGAAGATCTGATCAATAATTTTCCTTACGGCCTTGTCGAACTGTTCCGTGGTTAACTGGTTGAGTGTGAATACTGTGATTTCTCCTGGGTTTCTGAGCTCTTCGAAGTCGATGTCAGGGTCTTCCGACTTGATTTCTTTGATAACGCCGGGATAAGGGTGTGGGTCGGTGTCTTTGTTCATGTCGAATCTGTCGTAGTGCTCCAGGAGGTTGTCATCTTTCAGTTCTTTTACGAATCCTGTCCATTGTGCTGTTGGATCGAATACTACGACAGGTATGTCCTGTTCTAGGGCCTCTTCTGCGATGATGTTGGCGGTCACGGATTTTCCGGATCCTGTGGATCCTGCTACGATTGCGTGTGTGGTGAGGTCTTTTGGATTGATGTATGCTGATTTCTCTGTTTCTGCGATTTTTCCTACTTCAAACATCTGGTCTCCGTCGCCTTCATCTGGTAGTTTGCTGTAGTCGACGGGGAATACGTATCTTGCTTCTTCCTGCATGTGTTCCTGGTACCATCTGCGTGTGTAGAATCCTCCTCCTATGATCAGGCCTCCTGCCAGAAGTAGTATGGCTAGTTTGATTCTTGTGGCTGTCCAGAATGGGTTGGTTACCTGGAAAGTGTCTGTTGCTGTTATTGTACGGTTTCCGCGTGTTGCGTGACCCTGTATGTAGTAGTCTCCTGTCGACAGGCTTTCATTAGGTTCTATAGTGTGTCTGTACGATTTCAGTCTGACAAAGCTGGTGTTTCTGGTTGTTTCAAATACTTTTCTTCCTGTTTGGGCCTCTCTTACGTCGTATGTTACTTCTGCGGAGATGTTGCCCTGTGTGCTGCTGGATAGTACTGTGAGTACTCTTATGTTTTCGTTTGGCCGTATTTCTTCTATTGTTGCCTGCATGTCGATTTTGAATTCGGCGTTTCTTCTTGTTACTACTCTTGCGCCTACTGGAAGGCTTTTTTCGGTGTTTTCGGTTTGTATCAGCAGGCTTCCTAGGTATAGGCCTTCTTCCAGGTCGTTGGTGGTGTTCATTACTGCTTTTACGTTTCTGGTTTGTCCTGGGCTCAGGCTAAATTGTTCGTTGAGATCCAACACTCGTCGCAGGTCTGATCGGCTTGTTACTGTTACGTCTTCTGTTGTGTTTCCGTTGTTGGTGACGCTCAGTGTGTAGATCTGTGGTTCTGATTTGAAGATCACGCTGAGAGAGGGGATGTCGTCGTTGACTGATATATCTGCAGCTGCTGTTGCGGTCATCATGCTGAGTGCCAGTAGGATGATTGCTGTTTTTTTCATTATTCTATTCCTAGTTCGTCTTTGAGGCTGTTGATGTACATTCTGGCCATTTTGAAGCGGCCCTGCTTGAGTTTGTTGTCCGCGAGCTGTAGCTCAAGCTTCTTGTCTCTGACATCCTGTCCCTGTTCTTTCATTTGTGATAGCTTGTCCTTAAGCTTGTCGAGTTCTTCGGATAGCTCGTGGTATTTCTCCAGTTCGCTGTCCGGAATCTTGTGCGGGTTGTGGTATGTTGGTCTGAAGTCTACGAACCATGGGTCTCCGTCGTTGTAGTTGGAGTTCTGGATCATACCTGTACCAACGTCTTCACTGGAGATTCTCTTGGCGAACTCTTCACCGTACTTGGTCTCCACACGGTCAATGTCCTCCATTGACTTCGTCTGCATTTGTACTTCTGTCATGATGTTTCCGGAGATTGCTTGTTTGAAGTCTGCTGTAACCTGGGATGCCATCATCAGGCCTATACCCCACTTACGGAACTCACGAGCTCCCTTCTCTAGGGCCTTGTATCCTCCTTCTCCTCCGTATTCTTCTAGTAGTCTGTGTACTTCGTCGAATACAATCAGCATCTCTAGTTCTGGGCTTTCCTCCCATTCTTTTTCGAAGATCTGATCAATAATCTTTCTGACTGCGGAGTCGAACTGCTCTGTGGTTAGTTCGTTCAGTGTGAATACTGTGATTTCTCCTGGGTTTCTGAGCTCTTCGAAGTCAATGTCTGGATCTTCTGAGCTAATCTCCTTGATGACTCCTGGGTATGGATGCGGATCTGTTTCCTCGTCCATGTCAAATCTGTCATAGTGTTTGAGCAGGTCATCGTCCTTCAGCTCTTTCACGAATCCTGTCCATTGTGCTGTTGGATCGAATACAACTACCGGGATATCTTCTTCCAGTGCTTCCTCTGCGATGACGTTTGCGGTCACGGACTTACCGGATCCTGTGGATCCTGCTACAATTGCGTGTGTTGTCAAATCTTCAGGATTGATGTAAGCTGATTTCTCTGTCTCCGCAATCTTACCGACTTCGAACATTCTGTCGCTGTCGGTGTCGTCTGGTAGTTTGCTGTAGTCGACTGGGAAGACATATCTTGCTTCGCTTTCTCTCTTGACCCAGTAGTACTGGTAGGCCTTCCATCCTCCTATGCTGATTAGCATTATTAGGAAGAGTAGTACTGCTGCTCTTGTTCTGAATGGTGTCCAGAATCTTTCCTGGATGCTGAATGTTGCTGTGTCGATCACTGTGCTGTTACGGGCCTGTGCTACTGCCTGTACGTAGTATCCTCCTCTGCCTAGGCCTTCTGTGCTGAATGATCTCTGGAATTCTGTTGATTCCATGATGTTCAGGCTGTCGTTGCTCTGGGCAAGGATTTCGTCTGTTGAGCTTTCTCTTAGGTAGTATGTTATTGATACGTTGATTGGTGTTTCCAGTTCGATCTCTGCGATTGATACTGCGAATGTGAAGTTGTTTCCTGGTTCTACGCTCTGTGTGAGCGGCTGGAGGTCGAGGTTCATTCCCTGAATTCCTCTTCTTGCGACGAGGATTTGCTGTGTGCTTCTGGTGGTTGTGTTTCCGTATGTTGCTATGATGTCTCCTTTGTAGCTCTTGATTGATGCGTTTTCTGGGATTGATGCTCTCATCTGTGTGATTGTTGATGAGTTTGGACTGATTCTTGTACTGGTGTTATCGAAGCTGAGTAGCTTCTGCAGTTCTCCTTCTACGTCCAGGTTGAGTTCGATTGTTTCGTTCTGGTTGTTTTCGATCTCCAGTAGGAATGTTCTTTCCTCTCCTCGGAACATGATTGGCTGGAAGATTCTTGGGGAGATGATGAATGGTTCTGGCCCGTATGCATCGTCGAGGCCTGTGTCGTTGAAGCTTTCGTTCTGTTCTCTGCCTCCTCCTGTTATTGGGCCTATTGTGCCTCCTGTGTTTTCTCCTGAGTTTGATCCTCCTGATGATGTGTCTTGGCCTTCTTCTGGGTTTTCTTCTGTGTTGTCGTTTTCCTGGTCTGGTGTGTCGTATCTTTCGAGGATGTAGCTTGAGGTGCTGTTGCTTTTGGCGCTGTATGTGTTTTCGTCAATGTTGATTGTGCCGTTGAGCTGTGTCCATGTGCTTGTTGTGTTACATTTGCTGATGTTTCCGTACTGGCATTTGTACATTCTGAGGTTGTTTTCTTCTTCTTCGTCGAAGTCTTCTGTTGTTGTGTAGTTGAGTGTTACGACTACTTCTCTGAAGGTCATGTTGTTTTCTATGCTGATTCCTGCGAACGTCTTGTTTGTGGTCTGTTCTGGGTGGCTGAAGTTTGTGTTTTCTCCTATGTCAACTGATGTTAGCTGTACGGCGTTTGTTGTGTTTCCTGAGATGTTTGCTTCGTTGAATTCTAGTTTGTGTCTCTGTATTCCGTTTCCTGTGTCTGTGTCTGCGTCGATTTCGATGTCGTATGTTCTGTTCTGTACTGTGAGGTTGTACGTTGAGTCTGTTTCTTCTTCCTCTAGTGTTGTGTTGCTGTTTGGCCTCTTGAATTTGAAGTTTGGTTTGACGTTGTTCATCTGGCCTGTGACTGTTACTCTTGGGAATACCGAGATTGGAAGGGCCTTGGAGGTTGTGTATCCATTTTCGTCTGTTAGTGTTACGTTTACGTCGTAGTCTCCGTCCCATGCTGTTTCTGTGGCGTTGGCCTTGTAGACTGTACCGTTTCTCTGGAAGCTGATGTTTTCTACAGCTGTGTTGTTTTCCAGGTATACTAGCTGGCCTTCGATGCTGCTGATGTTTACGTTGTCGAATGCGTCTACTTCTACTGTTGCGTTTTCTCTTTGTTCGACGTTTTCACTGGTTGTTGATGTGATGAATGGGCCTGTTGTGTCTCTGTACTGTGTGCTGAGTTTTTCTCTTGTTTCGATGTTGTCTGTTTCTGCTACTAGTTCGAGTGTTGTGTTGATTGGGTTGTACTGGATTTCTGGTGCGTAGCAGCTGATTTCCCACTCATCTGTCTGGTTGTTGTATGTTGAGTTTGCGGCCCCGCATTTCTCGTCCTGGATGTTTGCTGTCCAGTCTGCGTTTTCGATTGAGTCTGTACCGTTGAATGTTAGGTCTGCTGTCAGGTTGATTCTGTCTCCTGCTGTGAGGTTGTCAACTCCGTTCTCTGCTTCTGCGGAGAGGAGGTTCATCTCTACAGGCCTTACATGCATGGTGATGTTGACGTCGACTGATTTTTCGTTGGTTTCTGGGTTGAATAGGGATAGTGTTGCGTTGTAGTCTCCTGCTGAACTGGTGTCGTATCCTACGTCTACTGTTTTTGTCTCCAGTGGGTCCAGGCTGATCTGGTCTCTTACGTCTAGGAGTTCGGAGTTTTCTGTTTCACTCAGGTTGACCTTGATTGATGAGGTTCTGTTGCTTTCTACTTCAATCTGTCCTAGTGTTCCGTAGGTGTTTGTGGCTACTGTTACGTTGAAGTTTCTAGGTGTCACGTTGAATGAGGTGACGTTCTGTCCGCTTTCCGGTGCTGTTTCGTCCTGATCTTCTGTTGGCCCTCCAAGTTCTGCTCCTGCTGAGCTTCCTCCGCCTCCTGATTTGACTATGTAGTCCTTGAGTGCGTAGGCCTGGCTGTTGTTGTAGTACTGTTTGTCTCCCATTGCCAGTTTGAATGTGAAGGTATCTACTCTTGGAGGCAGCCAGTTGAGGCTTCTCTCACCATCTGCAGTTGTGTTTACTGTATTGAGTTTGGAGATTTCGTCTACTCCTACCTGGCCTGTGAAGTTGCTGTCTCCTGTGTTTGTGAACTCTATGTCGATTTCTCCTACGTCTGTACCACACTGGGTGCTGTAGTTGGATAGATTGACTTGTTTGAGTTCCCAGCCTGTTCCTGTCTCTAGTACTTTGCTTGTGCTGCATGTCTGGTCTCCGTTTTCGATGGAGAGGTTGGCCTCAAGCTGTGAGTTAATCCATAGGCTGATTGCGTCGTATTCTGCGAATGGTTTCTGGTTGTCGCTATCCCAGTAGGCGTAGCTCTGTCTGACGTGGAAGCTCTCGTTTGGCTGAAGTTTGCTGACGTTTGCTATTGCTGCCTTGCTTCCGAACACTCCTTCCTGTTTGAGGCCTTCAACATTGTCTATGTCGTATCCTGGTCTTGCGCCTACGTATGTTCCGTTTCGGCCTCCTTCGTTGGTCAGGATGTAGTCGTTCTTGACTGGTGCTGTGTCGATTGTTCCGTTGGTGTAGCTGAAGGTGCCTACTGGTTCTCTTTCGAGTAGTTTCTTTCTGTTTTCGAGATCTAGGTCTGTCATTTTGATCTGCAGTATTTCGACTGTGTTGTTGCTGCTGACTCTGATTCCTGTTACGTTTCTGTTTTCGATGCTTCCTGTGTATTCTGTCCATCCTGTCTGGTTTCTGAGTTCTAGTGTGAATGAGTCGTTTGCGATGAAGCTGAGCTGGTCCATTTCCTGGATGTCTACTGTTTTTTCGGCTGTTGTGTTGCTTACTACTAGGCCGCTATCGCTCTGGCTGATGTTTCCTGTGCCTACATTGTTCCAGTCGTCTGCGCTGATGTTTGCTGTGTATGTTTCCTGTCTTGTACCCCAGTAGACTGTCATTGGGAAGTTGTCGATTCCTCTGTCTGTGTATGTTTCCTGTATTCTTGGAAGTAGTTCTACTCCTTCTTTTGTGGAGAAGTTGTATGCTATTGCTCCTTCTGTGTCATTCCATGATGGCTCTGCTGCTGTTCTTACGTTAAGTGTGATGTTGGCCTTGCTGGAGTTGTAGTAGTTTTCTGCGCTGGAGTAGGCCTGTACTGTGATGTTTCCAATTTCTGTCTGGTTTCCTGGGTTCCAGGTTATGTTGCAGTCTCCTGTGCTGTTTGTTGTGCATTGTCCGATGGTCTGGTTGTTGTAGAGGAAGAATGTTGATGCGTTTTCAACACTCTCGTTGACGCTGGAGGTTTCTGCTCTAAGTGTTGTCTGTTTTGGATTGCTGTAGTTGTCTCTGTAGATTGTCTCTGCGCTGATGTTTGTGATGTTTGTTTGCAGTGTGCCGCCTATGAAGACTGTTTCTGTTATGTTTTCTGTGGTTGTGTTGTAGTAGAGGCTGCTGTTGTCCTTTATTTCGGTTGTTATGTTGTAGGTTCCGATTGTGCTGTTCTCTGTGTCCCAGGTTGTGTTGTACCATCCGTTTGCACCTGTCGTGCCGTTTAGCCACGTTTCTGTTGTGTTGTCTTCGTGCTTCTTGTATAGCTGTACTGGGTAGTTCTCTAGGCCTTCTTCTGTGTTGTTGTCGGTTACTCTTACTGAGATATTGACTAGGTCGCCTGTTGTGTAGCTGTCTGCTAGGCTGAAGGCCTGATCTGAATATCCGTAGATTGTGATGTTTTCTGTGGTGTTGTCTGTTGTGTAGTTTTCTTTCTCTGCTTGTACTGTAATGTTGTGTGGGCCTAGGGTCTGGTTTGTGGTGTTCCAGATGCCGTCTTCTGTGTTTAGAATTGTCTGGTTTTCGTAGAACCATGTTACGTTGGCGTTAACCTGGCTGTAGACGTCTCTTATTGTTGATTCTAGGTCTACTGTGTCGTATCTGTTTATTAGGCCTGTTGGGTTGTTGATTGTTGCGTTGAGTTTTTCTGTTAGTGTTACTGTTGTGCTCTGTGTGTTCTGTGGTTTGTACCAGGTTCCTGTTCTGTTTGTTGCAAGGTCTACTGTGATGTTGTGTGTTCCTACGAAGTCTGTGCTTCCTGTGTTCCAGGTTACGTTACAGTATCCGCTGCTGTTTGTTGTGGAGGTGTTGATTAGGCCGCTACTGTCGCTGATTCTGCATGGGTATCCTTCTACTGCTGTGTTATTTCTTTCGTTCATTACCTTGGCCTGGAATGTTACTGTGGAGTTGGCTCTCTCCGTGCTGCTCGTTGACTGATCGGTTAGCGTGATGTTTACTGGGTCGAATATTTCGACAGTGTTGTTGTCGAATGTTACTGTTCCGTTTCCACCTTCAGCCGTTGCGTTCATCTTGTGTAGGCCTGTGCTTACGTTGTTTAGTATGCTCCAGTTGTAGGTCTTGTTTTCTCCTATCTTGACGTTTCCTTCTGTGGTGTTGATTGTCCAGTTAAGCTGGTTTGGTGTTACTTCGTCTCCGTTTTGGTTCCTGACTGATGCGTTGAGGTATTGTTCTGAACCTCTCAGTAGGTCTCTGTCGTATTCTTTTTCAGGCCTGTCCGCTGGGCTTCTGATTTCAATTGAGAATCCTCCCAGGATTTCAATCATGTCTGTAAGAGTCATGCTGTCGCTGAAGTACTGCTTGGTGGAGTTGGCTCTGATCTGTGCTGTTGTTGGCTGTGTTACTGTTGTGTTCCACAGGATTGTGCAGTTTCCGATTCCGTCTGTTTCGCATGTCTTGATCTTTTCGAAGCTGCCTGTTGCGTTGGCGTAAAAGTCTACAGCTGCTCCTGTAACAGGGTTGTTGTTTCTGTCTATTAGCTGGTACTCTGCCGTGATGTAGTGGTCGTTCTGTGTGTCGTACCAATACATGTCTGTGTCCTGTGCTCCTCCTGAAATTGACAGGTTGTCCTTCAGGGTCTTGGTTATTGTTTCTGTGTCGTTGTAGGCCTTGTAGTATCTGCTTTCGTTGTCCCAGATCTGTACTTCTATGTTGTGATCGCCTACCTCTTCGCTTATCGCGTTCCAGTGAGTTTCTGCTACTCCGTTGCTGTTGGTGCTGACGTTTCTGATCAAGCTCCCGTTGTCATAGAATCCAACAGTGTAGTTTGAGATGCCTGTATCTTCTTCATCAACCACTTCGGCCTTGAGAGTTAGGTTGTCTCTTAGATTGTTTCCGCTGCTGTTTAGCAAGTTGACGTCGAGCTTTCTGTATACATCTAGGTCGATTATCTTTTCGTCCGTGCAGTTGCTGCCATCACAGTTCTCTGCGTTTCCTGTTGCATTGACAAATGCTCTGCTTGTGTAGTTTCCTCTATCTGGGATCTGTACTTCTATGAATGCTGTCTCGGTGAGGCCTTCCTCGACTGTGAAGCTCTGGTTAACAATCGTGAATTCGTTGTCTGCGAGATATTCTGTGTTGTTGAGAGCTCTCTGTTTGATGTCTGGTTCTACCTGTGTTAAATCTACGTTTCCGAAGCTGTAGATTTCCATTGGTAGCTGGTATGTTTCGTTCCACCAGAGTTCCTGGTAGTACTGGCCTCCTGTCTCCTTGAGGATTGGGTTGGCCTCTACGTTGATTGACTCTGTTGTTCCTATGTCATCGGTTGTTCCATCAGGGTTGACCCAGTCCACGAACTGTGAGAACCTCTTGTTTCCTGGATCTGCGGTTGGCGTTACTGTTGCCTCAATTGTTGCATTGCATGTTGCGTTTGCTGCAAGATCACCGCACTGGATAGATGTGCTGTTTGTGGTTATTCCATTCTGTGCAAGTATTTCTTGAAGCACTGTCTCATAGGCTGTGACCTTTCCAGTGTTGTTGAACTCTGCTATTAGAGTTGTTTTTCCATTGTAATCTTGCGTGATATTGTCGAAGTTTGTTTTATTTGCTGTGAGGTCAACTGATCCTGTGGTTTTACCGATGGCCTTGAATGTATCTTCGAATAGCTTGTTTTCCTCCTCATCTGTTGTGTCTCTTGCGTAGATGCTGGTATTGTACCATCCATTTTCTGTTGGTGTGAAGTTGGTTCTGTAGTATCCTCCTGTGAAGTTTCCAGTATTGTTGCTGATTTTCTCCATACGCTTACCGGTTACGTTATCGCCGTTAGGCCCTATGATATCTATCTCTACGAATTGAATGCTGTTGGTGTCTGTTACGTTTACTGTTAGGTTGATGTTTTGCCTGTCTTCTTCTGGGAACTTGTCGGATGGCGTCATGTTTGTGGCTTCTGGAGGCCTTGCGCTGATCTTGAGTTCGTATGTGCTGTTTACTGTGTTGTCTGCTCTGTCTGTTACGTTTGCTACGAATTTGTATGTTCCGTTTGATGCGTTGAAGTATGCTGGTGTTTCTAGGTCTCTGTAGGTGTCGTTTGCGTAGTATTCCATGTAGCTGGTGTTGTCTACTGGCTGGTTTGTTGTTTCATTGTATGCGAATAGTTCTACTGATAGGTTTGTGTAGTCTGTTGTGTTTGTTAGTCTCCAGTCAAGCAGCCATTTTTTCAGTGATTCATCTGGGTTTCCATCGCTTGCGTTTATTGCGGAGAGTGTTCCTACTTCTGGTGCTACGTCGTCGATTGTTACATTTAGTGTTGTTTGGTTGGTCCATTCTGCCTGATCTGTTGCTGTTGTTGTTACCTCGCATGATGTCTCTCCTGTTGGGCAGCCGATGTTGGAGAGTGTGTCTACTCTGTACCATGTGTTTCCTGTCTGGTTCATTGAGTAGCCTTCTAGGGTTACTGTAGATACGTTGTACTCATCTGTTGCTGTTACTGTGAAGTTCAGTTCCTCGTCGCTTCTTACTATATTGTTTGAGCTGTTAATTGTCAGATTGTAGATTTCTGGGTTTTCATTGTCTACTATGTAGTCTACGGAGGTGTTTGCTCCTTTGTTGTCTGCTTTGTCTGTTGCTGTAACGTTTATTATTCCGTCGTTGTCTATCTCTACGCTTCCTCCCCAGTCGGATTCTATTCTATTTTCTGTGTTGTTGAATCTCTCTCCAGTGAACATTAGCGTCTCTCCTTCTGCTGTAACGTTGAGTAGTGTTGCATCTGTGTCGTTGTATAGTACTGAGGCTATATTGATTGTGCTGTTTGGTTTGAGGACGTTGTCAGATTCTCCTGTTAGAAGAACTGTCTGGATTACTGGTTCAACGTCGTCTACTGTTATTTCTGTTGTGATGTTTGCGATATTGTCTGCTCTGTCGATGCCTCTTGCTGTTAAGTTACACTTGGCTCTCTGTCCATCTTCAGGACAGCCTAGGTTTGCGGTTGTGTTGTTTAGACCCCATTCATTTTGACTGCGGTTGTTTAGTCCGATCCATTCTTCTGTTTGGGCATTTTGAATCTCTACGTTTCTTAGATGGCTGTCAGTTGCTGTTAGATTGATGTTCACTGTTGCATTGCTTCTCATTGTTTCGAAGCTCGCGTTGGTTCCCAGATTGGATAGGCTTGGAGGAGTATCGTCTACGGTGTAGGTCTTGCTGTCGTTCTTTATGCTGTTTCCTGCCTTGTCTGTTGCTGTGATATTGAGGTATCCATCGTTGTCTATCTCAACATCCTGTACCCAGATCGATCCATTCCAGAACAGGCTTTCTCCTTCTGCCGTTACTTCTGAGATGGTCTCATCTGACTCAGAGCTTACATTCACAGTAGTTCTAACTGTGCTGTTTGATTGGATTATAGAGTCATTTAGAGTTATTTCTGATATTGAAGGCGGGTTATCGTCTATCTTCAAGGTGTAGTTTGCTGTTGCATTGTTTCCTGGCTTGTCAGAGGCCTTTAGCACAAAGGTGCAGTTTTCGGTTACTCCACTGTTACATCCTAGGGATGACGGTGTTCCCTCGTAGTACCAATCTGAGTCAGAGCTATTGCTCATATCTGTGCCGTTTACAGTTACTTCCTGTAGGGATGCATCTTCTACTGTTGCCGTTAGTTTGATGGTATCATCGCTTCTGCTCGTATTGAATGTTGCATTGGAGGTAAAGTTGCTGATACTTGGAGGATTACTGTCTTCTTCAACGTATACTGTTTTACTGTCGTTAAGGTTTCCTGCTTTATCTGTTGCTTCCAGAGTGAACGTTGAAGTATTGAATACCTCGAAAGTACAGCTGTAACCTGTGCCTGTTGTAGAAGTCATGTTACAGCGGTTTACTGTGTCATTTCTGATCTTCACTGTGTTCAGTGTAGGATCTGATACATTTGCTGTAAATTCTACAGACTCTCCTGCTCTAACAACACTTGTATTTGCTGAGAAGTTTGCTACAGAAGGCCTTACATCGTCTATTGTTATGTTTAGTGTATCGCTTTGCTGGTTATCTGCCTTGTCTGTTGCTGTGAGGCCTAGTAGGCATTCTAGGTTTTCTCCTGATGGGCATCCGTCTCCTATTATGCTGGCTGTTCTCTGGATGGTCCAGTTATCTCCGTCTTGGTTCATTACAGTGCCGTTGAGTTTCACGTTTCTTAGGTTATCGTCTGTTACGTTTGCACTGATTGTGAAGGCCTCATCGCTTCTGACTACTCCGTAGGTAGTGTTTTCTGTGAAGCTGTTGATTGTTGGCGGTGTGTTGTCGATTGTGTAGTTGGCAGTTATGTTGTTTCCTACGTTTCCTGCTAGGTCTTCTGCTGTAACGTTTACAGGGTTCTGTGTTGTGCCATCTACAGTAATATTTGCCTGCCAGGTTCCGTTGATTTGTGTCATTTCCACGCCGTTTGCCCACGCAGTGTCCATTGCATCTTCTTCTATGGTGGCCTTTACGAGAATTTCTGTGCTTCCTTGGATTATATAGTCGCTTAGCTCTACACTGGTTATCTGCGGTGCTCCGTTGTCAATTCTCAGGTCGTAAGTTGTTGTGTTTGTGTTGTCTGCTTTGTCTGTTGCTCTGGCGTTTATTGTGTATGCCTGTTCGTTGACCATTCCCAGTGAGGCCGGGGTAGTTTCAATGTACCATGTGTCGCCATTTCCTTTGGTTAGGTCAATGTAGCTATCTGAGCTCTTGTTTTCTATTTCTACCGTTCTCAAGTTTTCGTTGTCTGTCGACTGAAGGTCAAATCTCAGATATGTATCACTGCTAGCTATGTCATTAAATCCTCCGTTACTTGCATTTGAGTCAAAGCTATCGATTGTTGGCGGCGTATCATCAATTGTGTAACTGATGCTTGCGGTTTCGATGTTCTCTGCCTTGTCGTAGGCTGTGAAGTTTACTATTCCATCATCGGCTGTTACCTGTCCCGTCCAGTTATCGCCGTTCTGGTTAAGGTTATTTCCTTCTGCAAGAACTCTGTCAACAGCAACTTCGTCAGTTACATTGGCCCATACTGAGAGTACAGTACCGCTCTGAACGTAGTAGTCATCTATTGAGGCCTCGTTGATTGTTGGAGCAAGGTTGTCGTAGTATGTGTATGCATTGGCGTTGTAATTGGTTGAACCGAATCCAAGTCTGTCCTGTGATGTTGCCTTGAGAGTGTAGTTACCTGACGGCTCCATGTTTGGATTCCACTCTACTTCACAATGGTAGTTTGGATCTGCGAAGGTACACTCTCCTGTGTTCAAAGGCCCGTATACGCTGCCGTTGGTGTAGGCCAAGCTGAATTCTGTTCCTGTTCTGTTGAATGTGTCTTCGTCAATTGTCACGTTGAATCCTACTACCTCGCTACCGTTGGTGTATGTTAGGTTGGAGTTGAACTGGCTTAGCTGAGGTGGCGTGTTATCTACGAAGAAGTCTAATGTTTCAGTTCTCTGATTTCCTTCAGTGTCAGAGGCCTCAATGCTTAGGCTGTGTGTTCCATCTGAAAGGCCTAATCCACTGGTATCGATGTCTGTGAAGTACTCATAGCCACTTCCGCTTAGTGCGTTCCAGCCATTTGAGTCGATCTGGTAGTTGTATGTCGATGAGTCGCCGTTGCCGAGTGTGTCCTGAATGCTTGCGTTGAAGACGTTGCTTTCTTTGAGGTGGCCATTCTTGACGCTGTTGTAGCCTACTTCAAGTTCTGCGATGGCGTTAGCTATGCCTACTCCGCTCTGACTGTAGCTTCCCTGGAACTTGGTCCCCGTCTTTCTGTATAGTTCCTGGACTTCTGAGTTTGTAAGTGCGGTGTCGTATACCTGTACTTCGTCCATTGATCCTTCGAAGTAGTTAGATATTCCACCGGAACAGCCTGTATCGATGTCGGCTCCAATCATAAAGTTGCAGCCATTGTAGTTTAATGTTACAGAGCCTATTTCCTGTTTATCTACCATTTTTCCGTCTACGTACCACTTGACTTCGTTACCGTCATATGACGTGGAGATGAAGGTCCATTCATTCATTGGTAGCTTGCCAGCACTAGCTGTGTAAGTCTGATCATCAATTATGGTTCTCAGGTACTGGTTGTTTTCGAACAACATTGCTTCGTTTGCTCCGCTACCATCAGGTCGACCCATGAAGAAGACGTTGCTCTTATTGTATTTTACCCAGGCTGAGTATGTGAATTGCTGTAGATCCATGCTGCTTGGGCTGCTGACGTTTACGTAGTCATCTGAACCATCAAATTTGAAGGCCTGAGTATTTGATATCCCTTCTGAACCTGTGTTAATTCCGTTCTGCGTTGTTCCATCATTGTTGTTTCCGGAGTAGTCTGTTACTGTTCCTCCGCTACCGCTGACGGCCTGGTCCATTCTCCAGTATCCTACTAGGTTGTCTCCTGCGGTTCCATCCTGGTATCCGATTCCTAGGTCACCGCTGTTTGCGTCTCTGTCTGCTGTGAGGCCGTTAAATGTTCCTGATTCCCAGTCTGCTTCGCTGCTGATGTTGGCCATTATATTTCCGTTGCTGTCTTTGAGTGCAATCCAGCCTATTTCAGGTGAACCTGTTGGATAATCGCTTGTTAAGTCGATGTCTAGGTCTGCTCCACCGTCTGTTGCGCCAAAGTCTAGTTCGTAGTCTGTGACTGTTGGAATTATGTTAACTGTCTCAGTTTTTCCATTGTCCGTGACTTGGATTGTGGCCTCGCTGTATAGCTGTTCTTTGAAGCTAATTCTTGGTGCGGTGTTATCTACTATTACATTTTGTACACTGCTCTGGTCCTGGTTGTCTAGTGTATCGCTTCCCTTGACCCATAGTTTGTATGCACCATCTGCAAGGTTTGTGGTGTCTACATTTGTTGAGTAGCTTGTTCCACTGTCGAATCCTACTGATCCAAACCCTGTTCCTGATGGTGTGAAGTTTCCACTGCTGTTCTCAAGCGCGTACTTCATTGACCCTGTATCTGGGTTGCTTGGTAATACTGTTACATCGTCGAAGTAAGCGTTTACGTCGTCGAGGCCTGACTCCGTTCCACATAGGTCTGCTCCGTCTACTTGGATTGTCAGTGTTTCTGCGTTGCTTGGAACTTTGAATCCTTGTCTTACTGTTCTTAGGCCTGTGCCCGATGAGTAGTGGCTGGCCCATACTCCTTTCTTTTCTTTGATTATGCTTCCGCTGTTCCAGGCCTTGATGTGTAGTCTTGTATCTGCTTCTGCTCCGTACTGTCCATCGTATGCTTCTCCGTCTGTTTCTGTACAGATTCCTTGGCTCATGTCTGCGTAGAGATCGGCCTTCACTTCGATTGTCTGGTCTCGGAGTTCTGTGGTTGTTGCTGTGCTGATGTTTTGGCTGCCTTTTGCGTTTGGATATACAGCTGTTGATGCGAATCTTCCGCAGTCTCCGCCGTTACACTGTCCTGACTGTACTGTTCCTCCGCCGCTATATGTCCATGCGCCTGTGTTCCCGTTTTCGAAGTCCCAGTTCTGAAGCTGGTAGAATCGGTCTGCTAGTGTTGCTTGTAGTGTCTGGGTTCCTGAGATGCTTTCGCCGGAGTTAATATTGTCTATGGATGTCTTTGGCTTGGCTCCGTCGACCTGTACTGTTGCGTAGTTTTCGAAGGCGTTCTGGATGTTGCCTGGGGTGTCTGTTGCTAGTGCTAGGAAGGACTGTGTTCTGTTAATAGTTATATCGCAGCTGTATGTGCTTCCGCCTTCTTTGGTGAATTCGCTGTTTGTACAGATTGTTTCGTTTCCTGAGGTGTCGCGGCCTTCGAAGTTTTCGAGGAACGTTTCGTCCAGGTTGATGTCTGTTATGTCTGCTTTAACTGTTACTGTGCTTCCTGGCGCTACTGGTGTTGATGGACTTGCTCTTACATTGGTTATACTTGGTGCTGTGTTGTCAATCTTGAACTTCATGGTTTTTGTGTTGGTATTCCCTAGATCATCTTGGGCCTCTACTGTGATCTGGTAGTTTCCGTCTGCTTCGGTTGTTGTGTCTAGGACTGCTCCGTATGAGGATCCTCCGTTTGTTCCTAGGTCGGTCCATGAAACAATAGTATCTGTTACAGTACCATCGCTATCGAGTTCCTCTATCTTGTAGTCATAGGTTGTTGGATCTCCGTTTTCCAGAAGATCGTAAATTGTCTCGTTGAAGCTTGTCTGGCCCTGCACGTTTCCTGTTTTGATATTTCTGGCATCTACTGTTAGCTGGCCTGGGTTTTCTGTCAAGTCAATATTTCTGATCTGGTACAGGCCTGAGTATTTCTCGATTTCGCTTGCTGTCTCTTCAAATTCTCCTGGATCATTGATTGTTCCTGCTGAAGTGTCGCCATCCAGGTAACCTATTTGCAGGCTTCCCGGCTGTGCATCTGGGGTTGTTCCATCAAAGTTACCGTCTTTCCACTGTGTCTCTGTTGTGAGGTTTTCAAGCAGGCCTCCCTGAGCTCCGTTGAGTTGTAGCGAGTCTAGTACTGGTGTGGAAGTTACCTGGTCTGTTGCGAGTTTGACGGAAATTGTTGCTGTTGTACCGTCAAGGTCTGAAAGGTCTGCAGTCGTTACTCCTGATTTTCTGAGGTTTACTATAATAGTATCTCCTGTATCTGTCTCTACTTTAACCCATGCCTGGTTGTAGATATTTTCTTCGTATGTTATCTCAGGAGGAGTGTTGTCAAACTGTGGTGTTACCTTTACAGTATTTCTATTTCCGGCCTTGTCCTCAGCAACCACATACACATCATGGTTTCCATCCTCAAAGTTCGTTGTATCAACATCTGCCGTCCAAGGCCCTCCACCTGTCAGCGATCCTGACGTGTTTGTTCCATCTGCCTTTGTGATCTTGTACTCTGGGGAATTGGTATCTAGGTGGCTGTCGCTGATGCTTGCATCAATAGTGATTGTTCCTGTTACAGGGCTGCTTGGAGGCTGATTAATTGTGATACTTGGCTTTGTATCATCTGTATCTACCTGAACTGTCTGGTAGTTAATGTTGCCGAGTGTGTCATTTGCGAATACCGCGAACTCCTGTGTCTGATTGACCTGTACATCACAGCTCCCGCTGAACTGAGAGTTGTCACAGTAGATCTCTCCTGTTGCTCCCGTCTTTGACCACACGTAGTTGTTGTTATCTTGGTCTGGGTCGTGATATCCTATCCAGTGTTGTCCACTGAACTGGCCTGTTATCAGGTCGTTTTCCTCTTGGTTCTCAATTGTTGCTAGATGATCTCCATTTGACTGGCAAGTATCTCTGGCATTTGGCCAGGTCATGTCGGAGGATGTGTTGTAGTATGTGCCATTATCTCTCTCACAGATTGCGGCCTCAGTTTCGCCTGTAGGATAATCATGCCAGACTCCTCCGCTTGATGTCAGCATCTTGACATAAGGTTGATCTCCTGCATCAGGCTGGCCGCTATCCCAGTTTTTGTAGTAGGAGGTGACTACTGTCTGGTCTAGGTGGCCTTCTCCGTCGTTGATGCTGCTTGAGATTGTTACTGTGTCGTTTGTGTTTACTACTGTGTCATTTGCTGATGTGCTTGTGACTGATGGAGGTGTTGCGTCTACTTCTACGGTTATTGTTCGGCTATCATTGAGGTTGCCGGCGTTGTCTCTGGCCCAGAATCTGTACATGTAGGATCCTGTGCTTCCTGGTGTGTTGACTGTACATTGGTTGAGGTCGGTTCCTGCATCGTTGAAAGTTGAGTTTCCACATACTGTGCTGCTATCTCTGAGCAGTTTTGTTGCGTATAGGCCACTTTCTAGATCTCTTGTTATGGCTGAGAAGTTGACTGGCTGGTTTGCTGCTGTTAGTGTTGTGTTTGCGTTTGTCTGTTCTACTATAGGGTTGTTTAGGTCGATTTTGTAGTCTCTTGTGATTTCTGCGTTGTGGCCGCTTTTTTCTGTTACTGTTACGTTGAAGGAGTTGTCTCCGCCTGCTGTTACTGTTGTTTGCCATTTATCTACTGTTGAGTTGTAGCTTAGTGGGTAGTCTGTTCCGTCTAATACTACTTTTGCGTCTGATACTATTTCTTGTTCAGTTATTCCTGCTCCTGGATTAATTGATTCATTTGTGTTTGTTAGGGTGACGTTTACCTGGAAGTTTGCTCCGTTCTGGAAGTATCTTTCGCTTGGATATTCTACTGTTGCGATTCCTACTTTGTCTGGATCTAGGACTGTGTTTATCTGTAGTGATTTGTTTGTTAGTCCTGCATCGTCTTCTGCGAAGATTCTGTATGATCCGTCTGAGGCCAGGCTGTAAGCGTCTGAGGTGAATGTTCTCCAGTTTTCTGATGATCCTGCCTGTGTTGTAGACATTGCTTCTATACTGGTGTTTGTGGCGCCTGTCTGGTTGTATAGGGTAACCTGTGTCAGGTCTCCGTTTTCGTCTCTTACTTCTGCGCTGAACTCAACATCTGTTCCATCTGTGCTGACTATTACCTGTCTGCTTGATGTCTGGACATCTAGACTTAGTGGATCTCCCAGAGCGTTTCTAATTTCTGGGGTTACATTGGTCTGTCTGTAGTCAGGACATATCTCTGGTTCTTCGTAGGTGTCGTCTTCTTCGCCGTCGAAGTCACATCCCCCTGCATAATCATTTGGATAAACAGAGTGGTTTGCGTAGTATGCTTTGTTTGCCTCGTATTCTGGGTGTGAGGTGTTTCTGAAGTGATCGTAGTTTGAGGTGTTTGTTACAGGGTTGAAGTCTGGATCTGAGGCCGCATCCACACTCGAATCTGCTGTTTCGTTCAACCAGTACTGCTCTGGTAGGTTGTCGAATCCACAGTCAGATGGTGCCACGAGCACGTTCTCTCCTTTACTTGGTTCACATTCTCCGTTTATGTCTACATCTCCATCCCCACTACCTACATCCCTGTAAACTGTAAATTCTCTTGATGTGGTGTTGAGAGGGAATGTTGCCTCGTAGTCGCCGTCCTGGCTTGTGGCCCAAATTTTGATAGTGTAATTCTTTCCGTATTCTTCATTTGAGAAGTTTATCTGGAATTGGGCCTCAGAGTCATCTCTGTATTCGTATTCTTCCTGCATCATGTCTTTGTTCTGTGAGTCTGTACAGTTGAGGCAGCTTGCGTGGTACTGGCCGTTGAAGCCGTTTGGTAGGCCTTGTGATGTGTTGAATTCTTTGAAGAATGCTGATACGTTCAGTAGGTCGTTGTCGTCGGTTCCTACTGGGTTCTGTGTTGGGCTGTCCCATTCTGCTTCTATTCTTGCTCGGATGTCGTGTCTTTGTTTTACGATGTTTCCTCTTGGGCCTTCGTATTGTCCGTTGAGGTATCCTGGGCTCATTGACCATTGGTCGAATGCTGCTGAGCAGTCTAGGAATCCTGTTCTGTATGAGTTTCTTGTGGAGTCGAAGTATTGTTTCTCTACTCCGATTGTTATGAAGTCGTCTCCTCCTAGGTTGTATCCGTTGCTTGATGGGTTGCCTGGTACTATCCATGTTTCAAGTTTGTTTCTTCCTCCGTGTGCTACTGCGTCGTCCCAGTTGATTACTTCTCCTCCGTTTCTTTCTCCGCTGATTCCTCCTCCTTGGCATCCATCTTCGTCTAGGCTCCAGTAGATTCCGTCGAGTTCTGATTCTGTTAGCTGGTTGCCGTTCATGTCCTGTACTTTGGCTTTCATTGTGAAGTTGTCCATCTGGAAATCGTCTCTTCCGTCTACTGGTTCTTCTATTGTTACGTTGAGGGTTCCTCGTACTTCTATTGGGATTTCTGTAACTGGGTCTGGTTCGTAGCTGTCCTGTGGGTGGGATGCGTTGATTGTCAGGTTGTAGCTTCCTACTGGGAAGTTTCCTCTTGGATTCCATTCTGTGTGGGCCAGGTATTCGTCCCACCACTGGTTATCGTTGTCGTTCTGTGCGTTTTCGTATTCTTCTAGATCTACTTCTGCTGTTGCGATCTCTTCAGATATCTGGCTTCCGTCTGCGCTTGTTCCTGTTATCCAGAAGTGTACTGTTGAGTTTCCTACCTCATATTTTTGCTGTGATCCTTGGAATGGTGTTGTCACGTTGGCTGCGAGGTACATTGTTTCTGGGTGCTGCCATGGGCCTCCGTTACGGTATACTACGTATTTGTCAAGGTTCTGGTAGGTGTTGCCTCTTGAGTCTCTTTCCTGATTGTCTCTGTAGTATGCTGAGATGTTTAGGACGTCTGGGATTATCTGTGTCTCATTTACTTCGTTTGGTGAAACTGTTTCGAAGAAGTCGTCCATGTCGTTGTTGATTATTACTCCTGTCTCGTATGCTCCTGTGTCATATCCTGTGGTATCCCAGAGGTATGAGGCCTCTCCGCTTGAATCTGTCTGTACGTAGTGCTTGTTGCTGAGGTTTCCTATCCAGAACGTTACGTTGAATCCGGATTTATTGCTCAGTCCTGGGATGTCGATGGTTGTGTTCAGGTATTTTGTGCTGTCTGGTTCTGCGTATAGGCTTGGGGAGTAGTCTGCAATGCTTACTTTTCTTTTCGCGGTGGTATCTAGTACTCCTATGTCATCCTGGATGTACTGGTTTTGGGCTACTACGGTGATGTTTCCGTATCCGTATGCGTAGCTTGGGACAATCCATGAGCTTGATTTTGAAGAGCTTATTACTGTTAGTTCTGTGTCGTTATCCTGGTATCTCCAGGTGTAGCCGATGTCGAGGTTTCCTGCAGATCCTGTTGCTGTTGTGATGCTTGCTCGAAGCGTCTTTTCTTCGTTGTAGAATAATTCTCCTGTTGGAGGTTCTTCTATCGTTACGTTGGCCTCATCTTTCAGCACAAAGTTTTCTGAGTCATTCTCATTTAGAATTCTTGTATCAATGTTGGTCTTGTTTTCGAGCTGGGCTGTTACTGAGTAGTCTCCTGGATTGTAGTTGCTGTCAAGTGTTACTGTGGCCGAGGCCTTTCCTTCTGAGTCTGTGTCCTTTTCTGCTACTTTGTTCCCGTTGATGTAAAATGTTACGTTGAAGTCTGTCCATGTTTCGTTGATGGTGGATTGGTAGGCCTCTTTGTTGTCTCCTGTGATTATCTGGCCTGAAAGGTTGTACTGGTAGTCTCCATCGTATGTTCTTACCTTGTCTGCTCCGCCTTCGGTCAGGTTCATCTTGATTACTCTGTCGATGACAATTGTGTTGATGTCTGAGGCCTGTGAGTAGTATGGATTTTCTACGTCAACTGTCAGGTCTGTGTCACTGGTAAAGTATTCTGGAATTGTCCATGATCCTGTTTCTCCTGAGTTAATTGTTTTTGTGGTGTCTGCGTCTTCTGCTGTCCAGATGATGTCTGATCCTGGGATGTTTCCTGCGTTTCCACAGCTGTCTGAAACATTTACGTCGAGGTTTACGTTATCTCCCTGCCTGTAACTTGTTCCACTGGTTGAACTGTTTAGTGGAGATGTAATATTGACACTGGCCTGTCCGTGAACCTCAATAGTGGAGGAGTCCTGTGTTTCATACAGATCGTACAGCTGGCTGTCAAGCGATGCGTTCACATCTACAGTGTATTCTCCAGGTGTATCTTCACAGACTGTGTTCCAGTTGTAAGTTGCTTCTCCGCTGCTTCCCTCTACTGTATCTTCTGTAAGGCCTTCTATCTGGTATGTGGCATTGAAGTTGTTCTGCGAGATCTTCGATCCTGATGGATCCTGTAGCTCTGTTGTCAGATCTCCGCTGTTTGTTCTCTGGATTACTTTCCCATCTGAGATGAATTCAGGCCTTACTACATCTTTCACTAGGAAGTTGTTTGTTCCTGTTGCTGCATCATTGTAACCTGTTTTTGATACTGTTGCTGTCCATTGCTGCTGGCCTACGTTGATCAGGATGTTTGGATCGTAGTTACATGTGTATGTTCCTGTGTTTTCTGTTGTTGAGCATGTGTTTTCCGTAGGGGTTGAGTAGGAGACTGTTGCTCCGTCGACTGTTTCTCCCAGCATGTTTGTCAGGTTTAGGCTTAGGTCTGTGGTTAGAGGGTATCCGTTGTTTCTTGTGACGGAGTTGTTTTCGTAGACACTTGCTGTTGGTAGAGAGGTTATGTTGAGTGTTCCTTTGACTTCTTTCTGGTATGTGTTGTTGAAGTCTCTGTAACCTGATTTCTCTAGTACTACTCTTACGCTGTTTGATCCTATGGAGGCCTCGTCTGGTATGTCGAAGCTTCCTGTGAATCCTTCTGAATTTGCTGTGCCTGTGTCCTTGGTATCTCCGTTCCATTTGAGTGTGTAGGATACGCTGTCTACTGCGTTCTTTCCATCTGTAATGTTAGAGATGTTGTAGTCAAGTTCTGTATCTCCGCTGGACTCATTGTATCTGTAAACTGGTGAGTCTGTGAGATTGATGTCTGCCTGAAGATTTCCGTTCACATTGAATGTGTCGTTTGATTTAATCTGGTGTACGTATCCTGATTTATTCACTGAGACATTCCAAGTGTATTCTCCGGCGTCCAGGCTGTTTGATGGGTTGAATGTACAGTTGTATACGTTAAGTGTCTGTGATTCTGTTTCGCATGTTCCTGCCGGAGTGTTGAAGTTAACGGTTGCTGAGGTGATGTTCTCTCCAAGTCTGTTTGTAACTTCTGCAACGAGTGTTATGTTATCGTCTTGCCTGTATACTGTTTCAGATTGGCTTGCTACTGATGTGTTAATGCTTCCTTTGACTTCAAGATCTTCGGTGTATGTGAAATCTGTGTAGTCTCCTTTCTGCAGTGTTATTTCCGCAGTGTGGTTGCCAAGTGTTTCGTCGTCAGGAACATCGAAGCTATCATTTGTACCATCAGAATCTACCTGGGCCTGTCTCTGCTGCTGTCCATCCCAGTCTATGGAGAATGTTACATCGTTCAGCGAGTTGTTACCATCGTTAATGTTGTATACTGAGTATTCTACCGTGTTTTGGCCTGTATCATTGTTGTATCTTAGGAGAGGCCCGTTTACAATGTCGCTTGTTGCCTCTATAGGTGTTCTGACCTTGATGCTTCCGTTCTCATTTTCGTTGTATTCGAAGTAAGGCTTTGATACATCTATGCTCCAGTTGTAATCTCCTGCGCTAAGCGAGTCTGACGGATCAAATTCACAGGTGTATTCGTTTCCGTCTTCGTAGTTATTCTGGCAGAATCCTGAAGGTGTGTCGAATGTGACATCTGCAGTTATGTTGCTTCCTGTACTGTCTTTCAGCGTAGCTGTTAGGTTTATTGTATCATTCTGCGCATATACTACGTCACCTGATGTGAGAGCTCCATCTACTAGGCCATATACATCTACTGTTCTGGTAACTTTCTTTTCGTGGAAGTAAGGTTCGGTGAGTGTGACGTTGAGGTATCTTGGGCCTACTTCTGCGCTTTCCTGCACGCTGTAGTCGCTGCTTACTTCGCTGGTGCTTGTTCCTGAGTTAATTCCTTCGAACTGTCCGAAGTCGACTGTGAAGTCTACCGGTTGTTCTGTCCCGAATTGATCTTGAATGTTGCTGAAGTTGTATGTGAACGTATTCTGCGGATGATTTGTAGGCCTGTAGGCCTTATCTGGTACTGTGGTGCTTCCTACAGTTAGTTCTCCCATTAGTGTGAAATTGATGTTTTGACTGGTGTTGGCCTTGTAGTAGTCGTTTCCAGTCATTCTGATACTCCAGTTATGGTCGCCTACAGAGTAGTTGAAACTGCTTAGTGTGTAGTTACAGTAGCCGCTGTTTGGAGTTGTGATTGCTCCGCTGTCGATCATTGATCCATCTATTCTGAACCGGCAGTAGGCCTCATTGGTATCCAGGCTTTCATTGTCTACGAGGTCTTTTACTTCTACTCCGAAGTCGGCTTCTTCCTCTGTCCTGTTGATTTTCAGATCTCTTCCCTGGCTGTAGATCAGGCCTACATTGTGTTTTTCTACTGTGAAGAATTTTTCTGAGCTGTTTGTTTCACCGTGGATTGCCTGTCCATCGTTGTAGACATCCTGGTACTCTACCTTGTATCTGATATCGCCTGTCCAGTTCTTGTAGGACTGTAGTTTGAAACTGATGTTTCCGGTTCCTGTTTTCTCTTGAGTCTTGATCCACTGGGCAGGGGTTTTGGCCCAGATTGATGCGTTGATTTGATCGTTTTCGTTATCTGAGAATGAAGTATTTATTGTGAAGTTTTCTCCCCAGTATCCCTGATCTGGTGTGTTGCTGAAGCTCTCTAGTACTGGTGCTGCGTTAGTTTTTCCTCCTACTCTGTAAATTGTTTCGTTGTGTTCTGAGTATGTTGTTCCTACTTCTTCCTGCGTTACCTTGATGCTGTCAATTTTGCCGTTGCTGTTTTCATCTGATTTACATATCTGGAATGTTGCACCTTCCGCAGTGATCTGCTCTTTCGAGCTGCATCCTGTGCTTGACGGAGTGATATCTGTGTATGTTCCATCCTGATCCCAGTCAACTTCGATGAATACGTTGTCTGTTATCTTGCTTTCATTGACTGCAATTGTTGTTGTGACATTTCTGAATGTTGCTGATGTTTTAGAAGTGTTTCTGAACACTGTCACGTTCTGGTATGATGGTGATCCTCTGCTGAAGTTTGATTTAGTCTGGACTACTGGTGTTGCGTTCATTCCTTCTTCGTACCAGATGTAGTCATCTGATCTGATTGGTGTATCTGGGTCTAGGATGTATGCTAGGTCTCCTGGCAGAGGAAGGTATGGCGCGCTTATAGAGTACTTTCTACCGTTGAATACTACTTCCTGTGATCCTTCTGTTGAGAGAGTATCTGGAAGGTAAAGGCTTTCTACTCTTACTGGTACTGCAGGATTGCTGCTGTATGCTACCTGCAGTGCATTGAACATGATGTCTTGGCCTGTTGAAATGCCTGTTCTCTGGGCCCACTTTGTCACGTCTTCCTGCAGTGTGTACGTATCTGAGAAGTTGTATTCGTATTCTACTCTTGGTTCTGAGACTTCTACTCTTCCGCCGCTGTCGGATCCAAAGACAATGTCTATTGTACATGTCAAGTTGCTACACTGGCCGAGTTCATCGTTGAATTCGTCTGTGAAGTTGCTGCCTGTAAGGGTTGTTTCTCCGAAGAAGAGGCCTGTTTCTGAGTATTCGTTGTCTCCGTCGTTTCCTATGTTTACTGTCAGGTTTTCTGGTACTGAGAATAGGTTGATTATGTCGTTTTCTGAGGTTGTGACTCCTACTTCTTTTCCTGCTACTCTTCCGATCTCTCCTTTACTGAGTTCCTGGATTTGCGAGCTGTATTCGTATGTGTTGATTGGTGTGCCATCAGGCTCCATAAGGAGTACTGTTCCATTCCTGAAACCTGCCAGAATGCTGCTTTCTGAGGCCTTCGTAATGTTTCCTGATTCAAGGCTTTCTACTTTGGAGCTGTAGCTTTTCTCCCAGATCTGTGTGCCGTCTGAGTCGATTGCAATTATTCTCTGGTCTTCTGTTCCTCCGATGATTTCTTTTCCTGTGCTTCCTCCGCTTACCTGTGTTGTTGTCAGTGATCTGAACCATGTGTCGCCTGTCGGAGGATATCTTTCGATCTGTGTTCCGGAAGAGTCAAGGATTGCAATCTTGTTCCTTGTTCCTACTACAATTTCGTTTCCTGTTGTCCCGCTTGATGTATCTCCGATTTCAACATCGGTTATCTCGCTGCCTGCAGTGTAATTCCAGATCTCGGATCCTGTACTGTTTAGTGCTCTTACTGTTCCACCGAACTTGGAAACAACTATTTCATCTCCTCTGTTGGATCCGAAGACGTCTGTTCTTAGCAGTAGGCCTTCGGAAAGTTTTTGACCCTGTGTGTATGTCGCCGTGCTTGAGCTTGAGTCAAGTAGCAGGTTGTAGCTGTCTGAGCAGCTTTCACAGTAATATGTAATGTTCTCGTTTTCGTTCAGGTCCTGACCGTCTACCTCTGTCCTTACCCATGTGTATTCGAGGCTGGTATTGGTCCATGTTCTTGCGGCAGATCCTGTTCTTCTTTCGTAAGTGTAGTTCTCTGTCTTTACTTCTGAGGTCAGCCCTGAGTTCGTTGAGGTGCCGATGAAGGCGTTTGCCCCTGAGTCTGTGCTAAGTTCTACAGTGGAATCTGAGTTTAGATCTGATCCACTAACTTCTGTCTTTACCATCGAATAATTGACAGGTATCTGAGTGATTTTCCTCATGAGGCCTGTTTGATTATCTTCGATCAGATTGTAGCCTGTCGTACATGAGTCACATGTTACTGATAGCGGATTCTGGCCTAGTTCATCTGATGGTAGTTCTGTACCAGCCCAGTTGTATTCTGTAGATGTATTAGTCCAGACCTGCACCATGTAGTCTCCTGATGTTAGATTGCCTTGGTAGTATGAGTGGCCTGTCGTGCTGGAGTCCTTTATGAGGTTGAATGAACTGTCTGTAGCACAGGATTCACAGTTGTACGTAACGTTTCTTCCCTGGGCAATATCTGATTTGTTGACTTCTGTCTCTACCCAGTCAAAGTCCAGCGATGAATCTGTGCTTACGTTGATCATGTAGTCAAATGGAAGTGGTTCGAGGGCATCGTCTGTAAGTATTTCGGAGTTACCTGAGGTGGAGTTGTCTCCAAACATTTCGTAGTAGCTACTGCTGTTACAGTTAGAACATTCGTAGAATATTACGTCGTTGTTCAGTGAAGACGTGTCAATTTGAGTGGAAACCCACTCTCCGCCAGTAGTATTTCCAGTAGTGTTACAGGAAGGTATCTTGCTAGTGTTAATCTGCTTGTTTACGTTTGTACCTGGACCTCCTAGCTGCAGGTCATAGGAAGCATTTCCTACCGAACACATTTTTGCTGAAACTGTTGCTTCCTGGGCCTGTAGACTTTCGACGTCGAGAGCGGTAAGATCAAAGTAAGGATCAGGATTTCCGCCTCCATTACATCCAATACATGTTGAGTTGTCGGCCTCTCCGTCATTGATAGATCTTACTACTGTGCTTGTCTCCTGGATCTCATCTGTGCTGATATTGTATCTATTTCCATTTATGACGAAGTATGGCTGAGATCCTTTCGATCCTTCATAGTTCAATGCTGTTCTGAGGTATACTTTCTCGGCCTCTATATCGGAAGGGATATTGTAGAATAGGTTGAATGTCGCCTGATTCTGTATGTCTGTCAGGTTTTCACCTGCTCCATCTTCTGCACTGTAGATTTCCTTGGCTGTTTCGGTTACTTGCCCTGAGTCAATAGGGTAGGTTGTGCCATTCAACTCGAACTCTAGATCAGAAATCTCTCCACCGATACTGTTGAGTGCAACTGAGACATACGTGCTGGCATTATCCTGAATAGTAGTATTAACTGGAATCTGATTGTCAGAGACAGGCACTACAGATTCTCCATCTGAACTTGACCTGTTTACATTTTCACTAGTGGTACTGCTAACTTCTGAAAGATTTACATTGTAGGTGTTTCCATTCAGTTCTATCTGTGCAAGGCCTTCGGCTCCAGGTTCCTTTGCAAGAGGCAGTTCCAAGTAGTACTTCTCGGCTGAGAAACCTGGTTGCTCGACTTCCATAGTGAGATTTCTTCCATCGAATCGGGCCATACCATCTACGTTTACGTCGTTCAGTCTTCTTTCGGCCATCTCTGTTACTTCGCTGGTGTCGACCGTGTAGTTCTGGCCTCCAACCTCTACTTTCAGCGAGCCCTGATCGCTGTACTTGTTGACAGCGGTTTTCAGGTAGACTGTTCCATTTTCCTGTGAAATATTGAATGGATACTCTACGTTTACTGGGCCTCCGCATCCTGTACAGATCAAGTCTTCTGCTGAGCCATCGTCGTTGGTGTAGAAAATGTTCTGTGATGAGAGTTCTCCGCTGTCTACGTTGAAGTAGCTGCTTGTATCCGATGTGCTCCATATGAGATTTCCGTTTGTATCCAGAACCTTGACTCCTGCATTTGTTGTTAGAATTATTTCTTCCTTGTTTGTCACGACGTCAATGTTGCCTGATGAGATTCCGTTCACATCGTTGCTGGAAGTGTAGTTCCAGAGGCTGTTTCCTGAAGAGTCATAGGCCTTGACCTGCGTGCCATCAAGAACCACCATTTCATCTCTTGAATCTCCCTGGATGTCGGCGAACTCCATTCCTGTTCCTGTCAGTGTGAGAAGAGGCCTGCTCTCAAGGGTTGATAGTTTGATGCTGAAATTCTGTACGCTACTGTCGCCAGGAATATCAAAGCTTCGTGTAGTATCTTGATCGAGATTCAGTACTTCTCCTTCGTATCCTGGATCGTAGTTTGTCGAATCTCCTGAAGGATTACAGGCCCAGAAGTTTGATGAGAAGGAACAAAGTGTCTGAGTTACCAGGCCTTCGTTCAAGGTTATTCTTGTTGAGTCCTGTTCGGCCTTACCTCTTCCACTGACGGTTCTGGTTACTCCTCCTATACTAATATTGGCCTTGTAGTCTCCGAACTGGTTGACGTCAAATACTATTCTTCCGAAAGAGTTACTCTGGCCATTCCAGTCTGCAGTAATATCGTTTCCTGCTACTGTGCCCGATGAATCTGTCTCAACCCAGGATCCATCCTGTCGGTATTCAATCCTGTTCAAGCTGAGGCTATCTTGCCCATCGATAACATCTATATCTAGCTGGCTATTGGTGGTTGAATTAAACTTTATAGTCCAGTTGCCGGCTTCTGAGCCGTCAGAAATTCTAAATTGGGAAACTGCATCAGCTATATTTGCATCTGTTTGACCTGCGATGCTTCCAGCCAGTATTAGAGCAAAAGCTATACCTACTACCAGCTTGCCTAAATCGTCGCTGAGGCTGCCTCTCAGTCTAGAAGTGATCACTAAGATATAGTTCCTTAAGCTAGTATAAAAAAATTAGACTGCCGGCGAAAAACCGCCAGCGCTACTATTTTCTCCTCATTAATTATAAACGACGCGAGTCAATTCAATATATAGTAGGTTTTATGATTTTCAGCCGCTCTCTACCGACAAAAACAGCTTTATGGACTAAGGCCTGTATTTTGGTATTGCTGGTGTGTTTCACAGGGCTAGGTGCGGCTTCAGGATTTCAGAATCCTCAAGTATTCTATAATACTACGACAGGTCAGGCCACTTTCACGGTAGAGAACGACACCGGCCTTGTGGATCCCGAAATCAGGATTTCATCTCCATATACTGACTGGAGTAGCCAGAATCTGACTTACTCATCTAACTCTACTTACTCTGTCAATGTGAGTTTTGACAGGCCTAATGGAATTTACTACTACAGATATGTCTCCCAAAATCATGGCTTTCCAGATAATCACTTCACTTTTGTAGCAGGCACCAGAAATGATTCTGTCCTCGCGAAAGGCCTGAAGTTCCAGAATCAGAATTCCAGCTCCAGTTTGTGTAGTCCTTACGGCGATTTCACGTGCGAGTACGAAAATTATCAGTCGGAGCGAATGATTTCCGCTGTTCAGTATTACAAGGCCACGGCCAATCAGACATATCTTGACAGGGCCTTAAACTTCTCTTCCAAGCCTTATGGTGAGACTTTTGCTTATCGTTGTCAGACATTTAACTGTGGTACCAAGATTTCAGACAGCGGTGTTCCATCTTCTGTCAGGCAGGGAGCGCTTATTGAGGGCCTCTGGCAGGTTTACAGTGTTTCAGATAACAGTTCTGTTAGGGATCTGGCCCTAGGCTATTCTCAGGGTTCTCCTCAGGAGTCCTGTAATGTCTGGAATTCGAGTTATAACTGTACGACTGGTTGGGGTCAGGGAAGAATGGCTCAGGGCTACCTAACTGCATACAGGGTAACAGGCAACTCTACTTACTTGAATAAGGCGGAGAAACTTCTTGAGCTTGATTATAACCATTCTCTGTTTGGAAAGGCTCTTACAGAGGCCTATAAAATCACTGGTGAAGATAGTTACCGGGAGAGAGCGAGAGAGCTGGCTAGAGAGGTCTCATGTGAGAACTGTTCTGATAATTTCATGAAGAAAGAGTTTTACTGGTCTGGATTTCTCAGTACCGAGGAGTATGGATACTATAGGAATGGTTATCAGGATATGAACTCTTCTTGCCTGCAGGATGTTAACAGCACCTGTTCTAATCCGCTGAATCAGAGCAGGGCCTCCAAGTACTTGCTAAAAAAGTACCTTGCTTTCCAGAATAATACTAAGGATGTTTCCAATGGCGGAGTGCTGGAGAAGGATCGTATAGGAGATCCTGTAGCTGTAACTGCTGATTTTGAGGGGATGGTACAGAATACTTCTGTCCAATTTCGCCAGGTTGGTGGCAACTGGACTAACTGTGATATAGGGTGGTTTGGAGATTGTTTCTTAACTGAAAATAACTCTCTTGAGCAGGGAGTCTATGAATACCGTTTTAAGACTCAGAACCTTTCTTTCCCACAGAATGGGTCTCTCAGGTTTGCTTTGAACTCTAGAAATGATGATTTGTTGGAGGAGACGGAGGCCTTCGCATCTAGTGGGATGGAGACATTGCCTGAGGGCGAGTACTGTGATTTATCTGATGATCCTCTGGCCTGTGACAATGAGGGGTACCAGGCAAAGATGCTGTCTGGCTATACCCAGATATACAGTAGTTCTGACAGCTATCAGAGCAGGATTTATGAACTGTTTTACGGGCCTTATGTGGACTTCATTGGCGCCAGTGCGAACTGTGATCCTGTTGATGGTGATTATGATTGTGGTACGGGAGGTTATCGTGAGGAGGCCTCGGAGGAGGCTGGTAGTTACAAGCAGGGTAATTTGATTGAGTCCATGTGGGATCTTTACTCCGAGACCGGTAACGGTACTGTTTATGTAAGAGCTGAGAATTATACGCGAGGTAGTGCGGAGGACTGCGATGTATGGGCCGGTGATTTCAGCTGTGATTCTTCCAAGGGCCAGGCCGCGATGATTGGTGGTTATTCAGAGGCCTACAGGATTACAGGCAATCAGACCTACAGAGATATCGCAGTCAATCTCTCTGAGGCTGGAGTTCAGGGCTCTCAGAACAAAGTTCTCGCAGGTGCTCTGTGGGAGGCCTCAGTTCTATACAATAATACTAATTACAGCGATCAGGCATTGAACTGGACGGAGAGCTTGATCAATTCCTGTACCTCTGGTGAGTGCACTGCAGATGAGTATACTTCTTCTGTGGCCTTTGCACATGATACCTTTGTATATGGAAATAATGATTCTTATTCTGATTATTATCAGGGCTTGGTGGATAATACTACTGGTTCGGGCCAGTGTGGGCCTTGGAAGGAGGATTATGCATGTTCTGCTCCTGATACGCAGGGTATGTTTATGGAGACTTTGCAGACAGCGGCTTATTCGGTTCCTATGAAGTTGAAAACTGTTGATAGCTTTAATGTGTCCAGCACAAGTTTGCAGCCTCAGAGTTCTACAGATCTAGTTTGTTCTACTAGAAACGTTCTTCAGAATACTACTTTGCGAAATACAACTTTCTCACTGGATTATCCTGGCTCTGCATTTGCGCTTTCGGGTAATCAGACTCAGGATGTCGGCAATATCCCTTATCAGAACTCCTCGGAGGCCAGCTGGTCTCTTACCGCTGAGCAGTCAGGAACTTTTACTGTTTCATGTGTGATTTCGTCGGTTAATGGCCTGGATCAGGTGGAGGAGGTTGAGATAGCTGTTTCCGAGCCTGAGCCGGAAGGCGGTGGAGGTTCTGGTGGTCAGGAAGAGGACTCTGGAGGAGCTATCATTCTGCCGGAGCCTGAACCCGAGCCGGAATACTTGAACTATTCTCTCGAGGACTTCAGAAATATCTCAGATGTTTCCGATTATGGCCTGGATGCTGAGAATTATACCTATGAGAGAGCTTCCTGTGGTTCAGCTACAAGAACTGTCTGGCCTTCTAACTCCACACTCGATGTTAATTACTGTGGGGATCTTACTCCGGTAGTCATAGATGAACAGAACAGTACTCTGGTAGAATTATTTAATCAGAGTGTTTCTTTACAGTCTAATTACAGTCTTAACCTAAGTAATTATTCTGCGCCGGCCTTGCTTGAAAGAGAGTTGAAGGTTCTGGATGTAAACAGTACTGTTGATTCCATTGATCTTTCAGGTAATGGAAGTGCTCTTGTATCCTCAAAGCTAAACAGGCCTGTTATGTGTACGGTTTCCAGAAATGGCCGTGAGGTTTACTCGGAATTTACATCTGATTTAAGCTATGAGGTAGAATTGGAGGATGGCCTGAACAGTATTTCTGTTGATTGTGGTGGGGAGGTTGAGAACTTTAATGTCGAGTATGACTCAGAGGTTCCACGTGAGGATGAAGGTTCCAGCAGGTTTATTGTTGCGGCATTGCTGAGCCTGGTTGTAGCAACCCTGTTTTTCAGAAGCCCTATCTTATTTGTCAAGAACTCTCTGTTGTTCAGATTTTATTCAAGAAGATTCAGACAGTCTATTTACCATGAGAGTCCGGCAAAGGCCCTAGAGTACTATAATGAGATGAAGAACTACTCTAATCATGTGTCTGAGGATCTTTTCTATTCTGAGATCAGTTTGATGAGAGGCGTCCAGTTGTATCTTGCTATGGACTTGATTAAGGAAGGTATTGAGGATGATATTGTCAATGCGTTCGGTGAGGATATTGAGGGTATTGTCAACAGGTTTATGGAGAGGTCTGATAATGATCATTTGCAGAAGATGTTGAATAGTAAGCTTGAGGAGATCAAGGGCAGTGCATAGGCCGAAACATGTTTAACAATCGTGGCCCGTTGACTTTCTATGGGATGGTATGCGCTAGAGGAAGTTGAGGAAGCAGCTAAACGAACTCGTGAACTACTGTTGCCTTTTGATTGGAGGCTATGGGCCAGAATTGCAATTATGGCTTTCTTTGTAGGAGGTTTTACTTTCCCAGGATTTGGAGGCAACTATGCTGGCTCTCCGGATTCTGGTATGCATGACCAGGATATGGCTGCTAACACAGACTTTGGCCTAGCGAATATAGATGGTCCAGGGCTGCCTGATATGAGGGTTGAACTGGCAAATGTAGACGGTCTAGGTCTAACCAATATTGTTTTGCTTGGTATAATTTTCGGAGTACTAGGAATAGGCCTTCTGTTTGGAGTTCTGAGATCTGTATTCGGTTTTGTATACTATCAATCATTGCTGGATGACGATGTGAGGATTAGGAGCAATTTCGTCAAACACTTTTTCAAAGGCCTCAAGCTTTTCGTGTTTGAGGTATCGGCCGTATTTGCATTCCTAGCTATTGGAGGTCTTCTCGTTCTTCCCGTATTTGTTAATCCATTTTTCGCTATCTTCACTATCTTATTTGCCATTCCATTGATAATGGCAGCGGCTGTATTCTTCCAGCTCACTACCGACTTTATTCCTCTGCTAATGATAGATTCTGACAGAGGAGTGATGGCCTCGTGGGCAAAGCTTTACGATATGATTGTTGATGAGTGGAGGCAAGTAGGCCTTTACGTTATTGCAAAAGTGGTTCTTGGAGTACTATTCCAGATAGCTGTGGCATCTGCAGGACTGCTTCTAGGTCTTCTATTGATACTGCCTATAGGTCTGGTTGCGCTGGTCTTTTACTGGATTGCTCAGCCACTGGCAATTGTGGCAGCGGTAGCTGGAATTATCCTGTGGTTGGCTTCAGTTATTTACTTCCTGAATGGGCCTGCTACAACATTTTTCAGATATTATTCTATCCTGGTCTACGATGATTTGACTCAGGAAGAGGCCGTTGAGGGTTAGAAGTTGCTGAGGGATGTTTGACGGCTTTCCAGCATCTTACTTTCTTTTTTCAGTCTTCGGTACAGGAATTTGAATTCGTGGCCTATCATTTTCTTTACTTGCTGGAAGCTGTCGATTTCTCTGTATTCGTCGAATCCGTTTCTTACTGTTTCTCGAATTACCCATACTCCTAGTGGTGCCCAGTATTCTGGTTTTACTTCTCTGATTATGAGTACTTTGGCCTGTCTGTTGATGCTGTTGAGGTATTCGAGTGCTCCGAGTCTTGCTGCGTAGAATGCACCTGCTGTTTGTTCTGCGTAGCTTGTCCGGCCCTGGTATGGTTCGTAGTTCTGTGCTATGTATGTGTTTTTGGCTGCGTTCCATACGGATCCGGGCCTTTTGAGTTCTATTAGTTCGTACTCCCATTTTCCAGGGATGAGGAAGATGTGGAAGTCGTTTCCTACGTATTCGTTGTTAAAGTATCTGATTTCTCCCAGTTCCTGATTGTTTTTGATCTGTGCTCTGATTTTCTTTGATACCATGTCGTCTGAGGCTGTGATTCCCCATCTTGTTGGCACCAGTTTTCTGTTATCTTCCTGGCCCAGCATTCCGGTTGATAGGGTTTGCTGTATTTTGTATACGTCGACGTCTTTGTCAGTCAGTTCTTTTACGGCGGTTTCGGCCTTTACGTCCGTGTCGTAGAATTTTTTCTCTACCTGTTTTTCGACTGAAGGGTTTTCTCCCAGCAGGAATTCTTTGATGTCTCCGCTGGCGGATACTGGTTTGACGCGGCCTCCGCTGATGCTTGCTCCTGGTCTTTTGTCAAGTTCTACTTCAATGTCTACTGGTTTGCGGGCCATTGCTATTTCTCTGGTGTTGTCGACGAAGTTGTCTGTTTGCTGTACTTTAAGTTTCTTTTTTGAGTTGACTAGTGATGTTCTGAGTGATGCTATTTTTTCGATTGAGTAGTTTTCCTTATACCATCCGTCGGGAGAGTCCATCATTTCGGAGCTTCCGAGGTGTTGTGGTGATAGAATTCCTGTGTTGACTTTGGGATAGTTGTGGCTGCCTATGAATACGCTTGGTGGTGAGGCTCCGTGGAATTTCTTCTTTCTTTCCTGGCTGGGCATTACTTTTTCCAGCTTTCTCCGGGCTTCGTCTTCTGTTATTCCTTTTGCGAGTTTGCCGTATCCCATGGTGAGAATTTGGGCCTCAAGAAATATGTAGCTAGCCCAGTTTCCAGTGTGGATCTTTTCTGTCTTTGAGTTCGACTATTTCTTCCAGGACCTTTTTTTCGCCGGCTGTTGTGAGGTCTTCGAGTTCCTGGAGTTTCCTGTAGTCTTCTCCAGTGATATCTGATAGGAGGATGTCGCCTTCTTCTATGTTTCTGCCGACTGTTGCGTTGGTTATTGATACTGCGACTTCGTCTCCTTTGTTTGCTTCGTCGATGGATTCCTGTTGTTCCTGGATGCTTTTTACTCGGCCGATTCTGTCTCCTTCTTCGTCCATCAGGCTGCTGCCGGTAGAGAGTACTCCTTCGACTATTTCTACTCCTACTACTGCTGGATTACTGCTTCTGAATACGTGGTCTGGCATAAGCCTGATTTTTGCAGGCCTTGATGTGTTGGAAAGTGCTTCTTCCCTTCTCTTTCTTTCAAGTTCTTCTTTCCATTCTGTGTAGTTATCGATTATTTCGTAGATTACATCGCTCTGGAATACGTTAATGTCTTTGTCTTTGACTGCGAGTTCTCCTTGGTCGGTCATTCCTGTGTTGAATGCGAATATGGCCTGGTTTTCGGCTTCCTCGTTCTGTACGTCTACGACGTCGCCTTTGTTGATTGGGCCTACTTCTGCTTTCTGTACCATGATGTCGCTTTCCTCTACTACTCGCATTAGTGCTTCCAGTGATCCGAGTGAGTCTGCTTTTACGACTACTCCGTGTGTTTTGGTTTCGAATTCTACTGCTTCCAGTTCGTCTTCTACTTCCTGTTTAGCTTCTTCGAGTTCTTCTTCGCTGCATGTCCTGATTGGAGCGCCGGCTATTACTCCTTCAAGATCTTTTCCTGATATTTTGACTCCTGATGCTGGCGTTACAGTATCTACTTCGTTGTAGTGTTTGTCTTCTCTGATTTCCTGTAGAGGCCTTGGCTCCAGTAGGGCTCTGATGTCCGTTACTTTTACTCCTGATGCTGTTCCGTAGACTAGTTTGTCTGTTTTGTTGATTGTTCCGTCGTAGTGGATTACGTTGATTGTTGTGCCGAGGCCTTTTTCCTGTGATACTTCTAGTACTGTTCCTCGGCCCATTCCTTCGTTTATTTCTAGTTCGTCGGCCAGGTAGTTTTGGCTGAGGCCTGCTATTACCATTAGTAGTTCGGGGATTCCTTCTCCTGTTTTTGCGGAGATTGGTACCATGGCTGCTTTTTGCTGGAAGTTGTCTACTCGGTCGAATCGGTCGGCTACTACGTTGTATTCGTTGAGTTCGCCCATTAGTTCGTAGATTTTTTCGTCTAACTGTTGTTTAACGTGGTCCTGCTGTAGCTGGATGTTTTGTGTGAAGAGTTCTTTTTCTGTTCTCCAGCCGTTGAGTTTGTCTATTTTGTTGAGTGCTACCACGAATGGTGTGTTTGTTTCCTGGAGGATCTGCAGGGCTTCTTCTGTTTGTGGTTGTACTCCGTCCTCTATGTCGATTACTACTACGGCGATGTCGGAGATGCTGCCGCCTCTTTTTCGTAGTGATGAGAATGCTGCGTGGCCTGGTGTGTCGATGAACATTAGGCCTGGAATGGTGATGTCTGCTTCAAGCTGGTCCAGTAGGCCTCCGCAGACGTCTTCAAGTGTTTCGATTGGTACTTCTGTGGCACCGATCATCTGTGTGATGCCGCCGGCCTCGCCTTCGGTTATTTTGGATTCTCTTATGTCGTCTAGTAGTGTTGTTTTACCTGAGTCTACGTGACCCAGTACTGATAGAATTGGCTGGCGAGGCATCTTTTTACACCTGAAATAGGTTTTCTGGTGAAATTTTAAGAAGGATATAGTTGGGGTTTTATTCTTCTAGAATTTTTACTGGTTCTCCGTTCCGGGTGATGTCCTGGCTGATCGTGTTTAGGTAGCTTTGCTGTACGTTATCGATCATTTCTCTGTCTGATTCATCTAGGTTGCCGTATGCTGTCTCTATGGCGCTCTTGAATTTTTCTCGTCTCTCTTGCAGAATGTTTCTCACTTCGGAGATCTCTATTTTTTCTCCGGTACTGGAAAAGCCTTTCAGTTCGTCTTCAGTATCTTCAAGGTATTGCTGAACCTCGTATTCTATTATATCGTATAGTTCATGATCTTCTTCTATTTCTGTACCGATTTGGGTCAGTGAAACTGCTTTTTGAGGAGTCATCTCGTCCTCTAAAAGGTGATAAGCAGCTTTCTCGAAATTATCCATAATATGTCTCTATTCCTAAGTGATAAAAATTTACACTGGGGGAAAAATGAGGGGTCATGAAGAAATAGGTTTTGTAAGGATGAAGAATAGGAGAAAATGAAGAATAAGGGTTGAGAACTGGTTTTAGTTCTCTTTTTCAGGGTACTTGTGGCTCCGGTTGTTTCTGTGATTCTTCTCACATTTTCCGGAGCAGAAATGTAGTCTTTCTCCTGAGTTAAGGATGAGCATCTTGCCCTGTCCTTTTGGTACTTCTTCGCCGCAGTAGTCACAGTCTGCCATTGTTCTATCCCTCCATCTCCGTTTCTTTGATGTGTACTACATCGTCTTCTCGGATTGGGCCTCTTACGTTTCTTACCAGGATTTTTCCTTCTTCGTTTCCTTCTATTACTCGGCATCGTACTTTTCGTACGCTTCTGTGGCCCTGGTCTCCGATTACTTCGATGATTTTAGCCATTACCATTTTTGATCACTGATGGGGGTTTATTCTTCCTCTTCTGCTTCGAGGAGTTCTGCTGCTTTGTTTGCGATGTCTTGTACATCGTCGTCTGCGCTGCCGGTGTTTACTACTGCTGCGGCTGCGGTCTGTACTTCTAGGCCTGCTGCTAGTCCGAGTTCTTCTTTGTCTGGGACGAATGTGTATGAGATGTCTCTTTCTTCGGATAGTGCAGGTAGGTGCATTACGATTTCTTCTGGAGAAACGTTTCCAGCGATTACAACTAGGTCTGCGTTATTTCTTTCGATTGCTTTTGTAACTTCGTTTGTTCCTTTAACGACTTTTCCTGTGTCTGCAGCTTTTTCGACTGCGTCGTAGGTTTGTTCTGCTAAAGTTTCTTCCGGCTCGAATTTTTGGTATGTCATTTTTGGATTACCTCTCTATGAATAGATTTCATCAAGGTTGTAAAACACAAAGAGAAGAGAACTTTTTTATACCCGGTCCTTTCGTAATTATTGCTGTTCTGGGTCGAATTCGGCTAGTTTCTCGTTCTCTGTCCAGTTGAGTTCTTCTTCCAGTTCGCGGATTAGAAGGTTGAGGTTGTGTTTCTGGGCCTCGGTTCTTGCAGGTACTTCTTCTAGTGCTTCTACAAGTTTGTCTTTGAGAAATTGTGCTTCTTCGAGTACGGAGTTGGCGTCTCGGTATTCGCTTAGTAAGGCCTCTATCTGTTTTCTGTCTTCCATATGGTTATCTCCTGGCCTAGTGTTTTTATTCTTCCTGTGAGGATACGATGTCTTCTACCTGGTCTCTTCTTGTGCTGAAGTCTTCCAGAAGTTGTTGTGCTTCTCCTTCTGTTCTCTGGTCTTCGTTTACTCCTGCTTCGAGGTGTTCTACTACGTCTTCTATTTCGTTGGATAGGTAGCGCATTTCCTCGATTCTGTCCTGTAGCTGGTCGAAGTGTTCGACTGTCAGGAAGATTGTTTCTGAGTCCTCTTTTCCTTTTGAGAAGTCTGCTGACTTTGGAGGACTGTTTCTTGACTGTTTTCTTTGCTGTGTTCTCTGAGATACCTGCTGAGAATTATTGTTTTCGTTGTTCGAGAAATTCTGGGCCTGGGATTCTGGCTGCGAGAAGTTATTGCTTTGCTGACTGTTCTGTTGGTTGTTTTGCTGGAATCCTTGCTGATCCGAGCCTGTGTCCTGCTGCTGGAAGGCCTGATCTTGTTGTCCTGATGTTTCAGGCTGTGAGAAATTATTGTTTTGTTGGTTCCGGGATCTGTCTCCGGATTCTTCGTTGTTTTCGTTATTCTTATCGTATGGGCTTCCTGAGAACTGTTCTTGCTGAGTATTTTGCTGGTTGTTCTGCTGGAAATCTTGTTGTTCTGCCTGGTTCTGTGTGTCTTCGCTGTCGTCTCCTGCTTCCTGGTTCATCTGTGAGAAGTCAGGTTGTTCTGATTCCTGTTCCTCTTGATTGTTGTCGGCCTGGTTGTTTCCTCCTTCGTTGTTTACCAGGTTTTTGATTTCCTCCATGTTCTCTTTCAGTTTCTGTTTGTCATCGTTTCCCAGATTAAACATAGCCCTATGGTAATGATTCTCTTCCCGGTTTAAATAAACTGGCTACAGGCCTGTAAGAGTTACTGGATGGAAACAGTTCTCAGAAAGTTATACTGCGCGGATAGAATGGTTGAAAGGTTAAGAGAATATGATAAGAGAATATGAGAGGGAAAAATGTGTGAGGGTTTTTACTCCTCGTCTTCTTCGTCTGTTTCTTCTTCGACTTCTTCTGTTTCCTGTTCTTCTACCTCCTTGATTTCTGCTCCGAAGTCTGTTACTTCGTAGTTGAAGTCTTCTCCGTTTCTTTCTGCCATTTCTCTGGCGAGCAGGAAGTAGACTAGGCCTAGTGCGTTTTCTGCTTTGTTGTTTGCAGGAATTACGTGGTCGATTTCTTCTATTTCGTTTTCTGAGTCTGCAATCGCGATGACAGGAATGTTGGTATCGTGTGCTTCCTGGATGGCCTGTGCGTCTTCTTCTGGATTGGATACTACGACGATTTCAGGCTCTACAAAGTTTTCTGATTGCGGGTTGGTTAGTGTTCCTGGCATGAATCGGCCGTCGATTAGCTGTGATCCGATTGCGTTGCTGAAGGCCTTGATTGGTGTTCTGGCCTGTTCTGTTCGGCCTACGACTAGTATTTCTTCTGGATCGTAGTCTGCAAGTACTTTTGCTACTTCTCTTATTTTTTCGTCTGTCTTGTCTAGGTTGAGAACTGCCAACTGGTTTTTCTTTACGTGGAAGATGTATTTGTCCATTGATGTGTGTTGGGCCTTGGTTCCAATGTGGACTCCATTGGCAAGGTACTGTTCTCGATCGACCAGCATGTTTTCCTCTTCGCTCATACACGGCTATTTAAAGACAAATATTAAATACGGCTCGATTCATTGGGTTGTTTCGTGTTCGATTTCTTCGGATAGTTTCCAGTATATCCAGATTCCTGCTACTGTTCCTGTTGCTAGCGGTGTGATGAATCGTAGCCATTGGCCGGCCTGAGTTTCTGGTGCTATGATGTCGACCAGGAGGCCTAGGAAGAGTACTGTGGCTATTCCTGCGGCCGCGTTTTTGAGTGCTTTTTTGTTGTGTTTCTTCATTTTTCAGGCCATGTTGATTTCTGGGTTGTCTGATTTGTCCCAGAGTCTTAGTAGTTTGTTTAGTTTGGCGATTCTGATGTCTGCTATTCCGGCCTTTATGACTGGGCATTCCCATTCGAGTGCGAGGTCGCTGATGGTGTTGTCGCAGGTTTCTCCGGATCTGTGTGAGATGACTGGCGTGTAGTCGTGTTCTTTCGCTAGTTCTACGGTTTCACGTGCGTCTGTGACTGTTCCGATCTGGTTGGGTTTGACGATCAGGGAGTTGCAGGAGTCTTTGTCGATGCCTTCCTGGAGTCTTTCTTTGTTTGTTGTGAATAAGTCGTCTCCGCAGATCATGACTTCTGGGTTCTGGCGTGTGAGTTTGGCGTGCATTTTGAAGTCTTCCTGATCGAATGGATCCTCGACGTATACGAGTTCAAATTCGTCTATCAGCATCTGTACAAATTCCAGTTGTTCTTCAGGCGTGTTGACTTCTCCTAGCGAGGTCATACGGTATTTTTCGTTTTCGTAGAACTCTGAAGCTGCTATGTCAAGGCCTATTCGTGCTTCATATTTGTCAGCTACTTTTTTCAGCGCGCGGAGTGTTGCTTCGTCGTCCATGGATGTGATTAGTGCGCCTTCGTCGTTGATTCCTTTTATTTTTGATGCGTATCTTTCTTTGAGTTCCTGGTAGATTTTTCTGTTTGTTTCTATGGCTTCGGGAAATGTTTTGGCGTTGACTGGTAGTACGAGGAATTCCTGTATGCTTGTGTTTCCTCCGTGTTCTCCGCCGCCTATTACGTTGCTCAGTGGTAGTGGGAAGTTTTCTGTGTTTTCGAATCCTTCTGCGTTTTTGAATGCGAAGCTGGAGGCTATTGCGGAGGCTCCTAGTCTGGAGAAGTCGTTCGTACCGTCTATATTGTGTAGTTCTTTGTCGAATTCTTCCTGGGAAAGATCCCGGCCTTCTAGCTTCTGTATTAGTTTTTCGATGTTGTCCAGGTGGTCTGGGACGAAGCATTTGGCTTCGTGTGTTCCTGTTGATGCTCCGGACGGTGCTTTTCCGTAGGAATTGTTTATTTCGGCTTCTACGGTTGGTTTTGTCCTTGAATCAATTATCTGTCTGAGCTCTATATTTCGGAGTTCCATGTTAGAATTAATGAGAAAAGTGGAATAAAAAGTAGGGTATTGCCCTTACTTTACTGTGATTGGAAGTTTGTCTGCTTCCATTTCCTGCTTGGCGATGTCTATTGGGGATTCATCTCCTTCTGTGTCGACGAAGGATGGTGCTCCCATTGCGATCTGCAGGCTTCTGGCGCCGAGGATTCGGGCCTGTTCGTATCTTGTGTATTCTGTCATTGTTATCATCCTATGTATCCCAGGTCTGGGGCCTGTCCTTGTCCGTCTTGTTCTTGGCCCTGTCCCTGTTTTTCTTTCAGGTTCCTAATCTTTTTAAGGATCTCCTGGCTTTCCTCTACTTTTTCGTCCAGGTCTGTGTAGTCGAGGTCTGCGTCGATTATGCTTTCTACTACTTTGATGACTTCTTCTGTTGATTTTGGATCGCTGAGGAGGAAGCCTGGTGTTTCTCCTAGTATGCAGAGGCCTTCGTATCCTCTTTCCTGTGCGAGCCCCAGTAGTAGGCCTGATACTCCTACTACCTGGTCTACGTCGTGTTCGAATGTTATGCCGTTTTCTTCGTATTCTTCTTGCAAGTCTTTTTCTGTAGTGATACCCATTACTTCTGGCTCTTCTACTACGTCTCCTGTTCCGTAGCCTCCTACTGTTACTATTTCTGTTGCTCCTACTTTTTCTACGAGATCCATTACTTTGTCTGCTACTTCGTGGTGGCCTTCTGGGTTGTTGGCCTGTGCGTTTCCTTCTAGGAAGACAATGTCTTGTTGGTCTTCTCTTTTGAGTTCGTAGATTTCGTTTTTGATTGTCTTTACTGTTTTGTCGTCGTTTACTATTGCGTATGGTGGGAAGTGGCTTGAAGTTATTTCTCCTATTTTATCTGCTTCCAGGCTTTCTGCCACGTAGCTGACAGTGTTTCTTCCTATGTGGCCTACACCTGCTAGTCCTTCTATGAATAGAGGGTTTTCTGTTTCCTGTTCAGCTGTCATTTTGATTGTGGTCTTTCCCATGTGTAGTTCACCTTTGGTTTCAGGATTGTTTCTTCATTTTTCTGCGGTATTTTCCGTAGTTGTCTGGAAATGAGAATTTTGGAGGCCTTGCGCTCTCCGTTTCTTCGCCGCAGTGTTCATCCTTCAACGTGTAAGAATTGCACTCTGGACACTTTTTAATCATCGTATTATGCCCTGTTAAATTCGAACTGGCCGTCGAGGTCGTCTGCTTTTTCTCTTATAGTTTTCACAGACTCGTCCATTCTTTTCTTTGCTAGTTCTTGGGTTCTTCCCCAGGCTGTTATTGCGTATGTTGGTGCTGATACGTATTTTATTTCCACGCCGTCCTCTACTTCGGATAATGCTTCCTTCAGTCTTTCTACGCCGTCGCTCTGGTCAAAGGCTATCTCTATTTCTCCTTCAAGCTTCTCCTGTTTGAGGTTGATGTTTTCACGAGCAACGTCCTGTACGGCCTCGACTACTTCTTCGTCGAAAAGCTCTTTCAGGTCTTCTTCTCGGGCCTCGGCGATTTCAAAGCCGTGGAAGCTGGATCCGAATTCGCGCTGCATTGGGAAGACGATTTCTTCGTATAGTTCTTCTTTTTCTCGGCCTAGCTTGTCTGCTAGTTCGTCGATGAATTTTTCGGCTTTCTGTTCTTTTTTCCATCGGGCCATGCTTTCTCTTTTCTGGTTGTCGTTTACTCTTTTGATGGAGAGGCTGATGTTGTCGTCTTCAGTATCGATTACCTGTGCTACTGTTTTTTCGCCTTCGCTCAGTTCTTTTCTGATGTCCTGGATCCAGGATCTTGATACTTCTGAGATGTGGATCAGGCCTGTTAGGTCTTCGTATTCGTCTAGGTCTGCGTATGCAGAGTTCTTGTCTACGTCTGTTAGGGTTATTACTACGAAGTCTCCTTCATCAGGTTTGTCTTTGTACCAGCGCATGGTGACAAGATGATAAGTGATTTTTAAAAGAGAATCGAACCTGAGATGTTTGAGTTAGAAGTTTAGAAAAGAAATATTTGGGGAAAGTAGATTTTACTCTACTGCAAGTTCCCTGACTACTTCGCCTGGGAACTCGGCTTTTCCGCCTGTTGGACGTGCTAGAACCTCTCCACATACTAAGCATTCTACTTCTGAGGATGCTCGGGAGAATGTTGTCTGTTCGTTGCCGCATTCACTGCATTTTACTCTTACAAAGTTTCTTGCCATTATTGGTTTCACCTTTCGATTTCGAACTTTGCAGCTCGAATTGCGTTTCTAGGTTTCCATGATTTGCCACATTCCTTGCAGTTGAATTCTAGATCTTTCTTTCCAGATGTTGGGTTTGATCCACCACGGCTTCTGTTTGCCGGATTCTCGTATGGGAATGATCCGTATCCGTTGTCGATCTTTCTCTGTCTCTTTCTTGCCTTTTTACTCCAAGGACTGGCGGAGCGGTTAGTTACTTCTTTAACTGTCTGCTCCGTGTGTTCATCGCAGTGAGGACAGTACCTTCTCTGCTCTTTTGGAATCTTTACCATACACTGATACCCGAGATTAAACTTTAAAAGGCCTCCGAAGTTTTTACCTATGAACTATTCTGGTGCCTTCCGCATCGTCAGGCCTTTCGATATTCTGGAAGGATCCCTCGAATATTTTGGTTGGCGTGGTTGATCTTTCGATTATTTCGACGGCTGTTGAGTCGATTAACTCATGTTTCCCGGCCTCGTTGTTTCCATCGATTATTTCCTTGAGTTCTGACGGAGTTACTTCATCCAGTTTTTCTGCGTCGTCGGCCTCAGGATCTTTGTTGTATACTCCGTCGATGCTTGTTGCAATGTATAGGTCGGCTTCGAGAAGTTCTGCTGCGATGGCTGCTACTGCGTCGGTTGAGTGTCCTGGTGTCAGTCCTCCCATAACAACATTAAGGCCTGTGGAGGCCGCAGTTCTGATCTCTTCTGCGGTTTCTGGTGTGTCTGGGTAGGCCTCCATCGCGGTCATCAGGGTTTTTGCATTCAGTCTTGTGGCTGCAATCCCTACAAGATCCTGCTCTCCCTGGTTTCCGAATTCTCCTGCTGAGTAGATGTATTCTTTGAGGCCTCCTGCTCCTGTGACAACCAGTATCTGGTCTTCGTTTTTCTCCAGGGCCTCTGCTAGTTCTCCTAGCTGGTTGAGGTTTTCTGTGATGAGTGATCCGCTGACGGCGTAGACTTTTGATACCATTTTAGTATTTTTTTACATTTCCTCTGCGTTCCCACGGTTGACAAGTATTTCTGCATTGTCGTCCGGTAGATCGGCCTGGTCTCCTTGATCGAAAGGCCCGTAGGTTTCCAGATCGGTGCCCATAAATTCGGGTACTTCTGATGTTATTTCTACACGTGTGTAGCCTTCTTCTAGTTCTTCTTCGGCCTCTTCCTCGTTTTCCTCGGTTTCTTCCTCAGCTGCGAGTTTGTTAACTTCTTTAATTTCTTCTTTTTCTTCCGCTGGTTCCTCTACTTCGGCCTCTTCAGTTGCTTCGTCTTCTGTTTCTTTTTCGAGTTTTTCTACGCTGCTGTCTTCTACTATTTCGTCTACTCTGCTGCGGTGGTCGTTGAATACTTCTTTGAGCTGTCTGTAGAGTTCTTTTTCTCTGGGCAGCATTTTTTTGTCTGAGCCCAGACTTTCTGTTTTGACTGATATCTTTGCGTTTTTGACTATTTTGTCTTCTCTGAGCGATATTATTTTTTCGAATACTCTTTTTGCGTTTCTGTATTCTCTTCCTTCGCCTGAGCTTTCTTTTTTGGATCTCAGGTAGTTTGATACGCGGAGTAGAAAGTCGTCTCCTAGCTCTGTTATGTCTTCTTCTCTTTTCTCTTCTTTCTGTATCTTTCTGAGTTCACTGAATGTTAACGCGTTGTCTGACATCTTATGTAGTTTTCACCTGCTAAAGTTTTTTTACCTCTAGGTCTTCATTGCATTGCTCAACGTGTTTCTTGTAGTAGCCTTCTGACTTGTACTCTTTCCCGCAGTAGGGGCATTCAAGCACTTCCTGTTCATCGCTATCTTCGGAATCTGAGTCCGAGTTGCTGTCCTGTCTTCGATTAGCTTTTCTGAATGCATAGCTTACAGGGTTCGAGACTTTTTCCTCAAGGTTGTCTCCCTCATAGACGCCCATATCCTGATAATAGCCGTTGGAGTCATAGTTAGGTGGAGGAACGTCCTCGCTACGGTTTCTATGCCATCGGAGTTGAGACTTTACATAGGTCTCTCCAAGCTCCTCCTTGTTCCTCTCATTCCAGGCCCAGATCTTGGAATCTATCTCCTCCCAAGAATACCCTACTGTACGGTAGAAGTTAATCAGGATAAACAATGCTCTTTTCCTGCCATCTTCCAGGCCTTCCAGAATATTTTTTATTGTAGGAGGAAAATGCTGTTCAGGAATTGCATCATCAGGCCTTTCGAAGTCTCGATCCTGTTTTTTCTTGATCTCTTCCTTCCGTTCCTCTTCTTTCTCTGTCAGGAAGTCCATAGCCTGGACTGCAAGGTTTGTGGCCTCTCCCTGTTCGTATTCTGACAGGAAATCTGTCTCGAAGTCTACGTTATCGATTTCAGCCTCTTCTTTATTGAAGTCTTGTATGTGGTCTATTTCTATTGGGAGTGAGACTAGCCAGCTTCCGTCGTGTAGGCTGTATGGCATTCTGAACAGGTGGCGTTGGCCCCAGTCGTTTTCGATATCGGAGACTCTGTAAGGTTTTTTCCCGTTATCGGTCTCCATCTTCTCCTCCAGGCCGTATTCTTTGATCAGCTCCATCATTTCTTCTCGGAGATTGTCTCGTATGTAGTCAATTATTCCTCTTGGAAGCCGAGGGTACATGTCTGAGATTTCTTGCTGGTCGATCTCCTGAGGGAAGGCCTCTCCTCTGACTCCTATGTGGAATCCGCGGTTGCCGGAGAATTTTACGCTGATGTTCTCTATGCCGTGATCCTCTAGTTCACGGATTACAAGTTCGGCAGTATCTTTTGCGAGATCAAAGCTGTGATCGCAGTCGATATCTATTACTAGATCCCAGCCCTCACGTAGCTGATTCAAGTCTGAAACATTGTCGATCAGCAGAGGGTTGCGCCACTTCTCTACAGAGGAGTGGAATGCTACTGCGCCATCCTCTACCAGTGCCTGGAAGTCACCAGGGAAGTTAATAGCATCCGGTCTTTTACCGTAACCGTTTGGGTAGGTGGGGGCGATCTCTCGGTATTCTGCGATTTCAAGAATTTTTTCCTGAAGGCCTTCTTTTTCGTAGTACTGGCGTATTTTCCAGTCCTGTGGCCTCCGGTCGTCCCCCTCCTCTGACATGTAAATAGTTGTGGTAGGAAACTGTAAAAATCCCGGCCTCTGGTGAAGGTTTCGGATAAAAAAGTTTCTTACGTATAGAAGCTGTATGCCGGAAGAAATATACAGAGACCCAGAGACTTATGTCGAGAAAAGGTATAGCTCGACTGGCGGAAGAAAGGTTTTGGAAAGGCAGAACAGGAATTTTGAGGAGCTTCTTGAAGGCCTTGGTGCCGAGCCTGGTGATAGTGTTCTTGAGCTTGGTTCTGGGCCGGCTTTGCTTTCAGAGTATCTTGACGAGTATGATTCTGTAGGTGCGGATATTGAGCAGGAGCCTCTTCAGGTTGCTGTTGATAGTGGCCGTGTTGAGGATGCCGTTCGTGTTGATGCCCACAGACTTCCTTTCAGGGATGATGCGTTTGACTATGTGGTTGCGCCACGGCTTTTCCATCTCGTTGGCGATGAAGAAGATGTTGTGGATGAGATGAATCGTGTTGCGGAGGAAGGTTTTGTATTTGATGTTTTCAGCGAGTCAAGCGGTCGTAAAGTATACAATAACAGGATGTCGAAGCACAGCAGCTATATGCCTGCTGACAGCACTCTTCACAGTGATGAGGAAGTTGAGAGTTGGCTTGAAGGCCTTGATTTTGAAGTTCAGAGCGACTTTCCGATTCCTTTCGGAGCCTACAGAGAGTCTGAGTCTGAACTGTTTACTGATGCTGTTGAGAAGATGCAGGATGCTTTTTCCGGCTCTCTCGACTCGGTAGTTTACTTCGGCGTAGAATCGGAGTAGTTTTTCTTTGTAGATAGAATAGAAATGAAAGAGAAATGTTTGAGGGTTTTAATCCTCTTCAATTCGTGACGAAGCATCAGGAGATGCTTCTTAGAGCATGCGAAGAAGCTAATCTTCTTCGATGCGTGGTGCCAGTACAAAGCTTAGGTTGGCTTCGTCTGGGATTGTGAATTCCAGTCTTACTGGGAATTCGTCGGCCATTTTGACGGTTACTGTGTCGCTTAGTTTCTTTGCGCCGATCATTTTGGACAGGTAGTCGAGGCTGAACATGGATTTGGCCTCTTCTCCTGATAGCTCGATTACGCCGTCTGAGTCCTCTGTGATCTTGAAGTCTACGTCGGACTGGTCTCCCTCAGCTACTATCTCGATCCTATCCTTGGAGGCTGTTACTGTTACTGAGTCTGAGACTACCATTGCGTCTTTGATTGCGCTCTCCAGTACGTCGGTCTCAAGTTCTCCTTCGAATGTGAATTCAAGTTGGTCTGTTGATGGAATGTCGTCCTCTGAAAGGTTGAGGATTGGCAGCGAGAAGTTTCTTGTGCTGCGGCCTTCCATATTGATGTAAAACTTGGATTCATCGTCTTTTACTTCGAGAGTGATTACGTCGTCGCTGTTTGCTCTTCGAAGAATTGAGTATAGATTTTCTAGATTTAGACCTACTTTTGATTCTTCATCAAGTTCGTAATTTTCGAATACGTCTTTTTCGATGTGGAAATCTACTAGTCCTACCATTGCAGGGTCTGCTGCAACCAGGTGAATGCCGTCATCCTTTAACTGGAATAGGCCTTCACTGATTAGATCTGAAATGGTTTTCATGGAGTCTTGTAGAAGTCCAACATCTTCGATTTCTGCTTTAAACACCCTCCCTCACCTATGTTACTCAGAAGTGTTAACAACTTTTTTAACGCTGTCGTAGGTTTCTGGGTCGACGTCTTCGAAGCTCTGCACTATCTCTCCCTGTATTTCGAAGCTGTCAGGAGTTGGCAGTACTCGTCCAAGCACACGAATTCTCTGCTGTTCTTCAAGATCTTCCATGACCTCATCTTCCAGGAATACCTCTACAGAGCCTGTGCTGTCGTCGATTGTAACTGAGTCGTTGTCAACTGAGATTACTGTTCCAACTACTCTTACTCTAATATCTTTTTGCGGGTCGATCTCCTCGATATCTTTAGGCCTTGCCGGCGCTCGTCTTTGGTTCTCGGGCATAATAAATACCGTGAGATAAAACTATTTCAATATGGGGAAGGTTCGAGAGAAAATACTGCATAACAGGCCTCTTGGAGAGTTTATGGTTCTGGGAGGTTTTCTGTCTTTTCTAGGCCTTTTCGTTTATCTTGGTTACAGGGTTTCTCAGGGTATTTACAGCTATAATCCTGGTGAGTATCAGCTTTTTGCTGTTTTGATGGCCTTGAGTTTTGCTGTTTTTATCGGTGGTGCTGAGATTTTGTTGATTGATTGGCGGGATCGGCACTAGGATTAAATACCAGCATTTTCAATTTCTTTGTATGGACTTGTTTGGCAAGAAAGGAGAGGAAGCTGCTGCCGAGGCTCACGAGCTTGAGGAGCAGATTAATTCTCTTCAATCGCATGTAAATGCTATGGATAATGCTTTGCAGGATTTTGAAACTCGTTTTAATTCTCTCCAGCAGAGTATGCCTGAAGGCCTAGAGGATGATATTGATCAGAATAAGCGTGATTTGAATGATCTTGAGCGTATTTTCCGAAGGTTGAGCCGGATTCAGTCCAAGCAGAATGAGAAGCTGCGACAGCTTAATGATAGTAAGAACAGTATTCAGGATGAGATCGCTGGTCTGAAGCAGCAGTTGAAGGACAGGAAGTCAGATGCTCAAAGTCTTGAGGAACGCATTTCCCGGCTTGAAAGCCAGATTCAGGATCAGGATCGCCAGGTTTTCGATAGAGTTGATGAGATCGAGTCCAAGGTCGGCGAGATTGAAGAACAGTTTATTCTTGACAGTAATCGTCAGGAGTGGGATCTTGATAGCAAGGTTGAAGAGTCCAAGTTCAAGAACAGGGCCTCAAAGATTGATAAAGAGTTGAGCAAGTTGAGAACTTCTGTTAACGCTATTGCTGATGAGGTTAACGCTGAAAAAGTAGAGATTGAGGAGTAAAAAATAATTTTATTCTAGTCGTACTCCTTGTAGACGTTTCCACATTCACGACACTTGTAGAATCGTGTTGCAGGCTCGTCCGAAGCTCTTGTCTGTTCCATCCACCATTCTTGCTCTGTTTCTTCTCCACACTTCTTGCATTCTTTCTTGGTGGTTGGTCTTGTTGACTCTTCTCCGCCTTCCTCATTCACGTTCAGGCGATCCATAGGGTCGTCTTCTTTTTCTTCAGTTACTTTGTAGTCTCCGCCATCAACATCCTGGACATGTCCGCAGTCACGGCACTCCATGACTGTCTGACCGTCCTGTTTCTGGGAGACAAGCATTCCTCCGCATTCATCACAGAAGTCCATATTGCCATAGATTACATGACCAATCTTTAAATTAACTACCTAGCACGAAGGAGTATTGTCAATTACCAAGGGTCGATCCCCTGCATAACCAGCCAGATCCATAGCATACAGCTTGATAAGGCCTAGACGCGGAATCTTGAAGAAAACTTTTCCATGGATCTGGTCGGGCCTCACCTCTTTCTCGAACTCCAGCTGTCCTGAGTTGGCGTCGCCCAGTGTTTCCAGGCTGCTGTTATTCTTCCTGACTACTCTGTGGACAATTGGAATATCTCCGACAGGAAGATCTGTTGCATAATCCACGCTAACGTCACGGCCTTCAATATTGTATTCCTCTCCCTCTTGAAGTGGTTGCAGAGCACTGCCATTCAGGGATAAGAGTACTTTGTCGCGGTCTCTATCAGCTGAAGGCCTTACCTCCAGTAGTTCGAGGGTTCCGAGGGAGGTTTCTTGTTTCGAGAATTCTGTTGTATTTTTTTCGAGTACGATTTTTTCTCCATTAATTGTGAGTTCTGCTCTGTCAGGGACATCGTACACGATTATGTCGCCTTCTTCTACATTCTCGTATTCTGTGCCTTTTACAAATAGTATGTCGCCTACCTGTAGATCTGGACACATTGAGGGAGATACAACTGTAACAACTGGCTTCTGAGTATCTGTTACTGCGCCTGCTGTCTGCAAGCTGCCAAATGCAAGTAGAATTGCCAGAAAAATAAAGTATATATCGTCTAGTTCTGTTAACTGATCTCTAAAATCGCTGTATCTCTCTTGGAAATCCATGAAGAAAAACTTTGTAACTTCTCTTTTTTGAGTTAACCCTGTCTAAAATCAGGAAAGTAAAAGCAGGTTTTTAGGCCTGATCTTCGAGTTCTTCCATCCATTCCTGTGCAGTAGCAATTCCTTCTTTAAGAACTTCTTTTGGATTGTCTGCATCGATTACAAGATTGGATTCTTCTCCTAGAGGGTGGCCTTTATCGTATCCGGCTTCTTCACCGTTCTCCCAGATTGCCTTTCTTACAAGATTTGCGACTGTATGGTTTTTCTGAAAGTTTACGATAAGTCGGTCTCCTTTTTCTACTGCTTCAAGCTCCATTATTCTTTTCTCCTCGTGATTATCAAGTCTATTTCGGTTTCATGGCTTTCCTCTGTATGGAAGCCATAACTCGGCGGCAAAGAGATGCTGAACTCCTCTACCGCCAGCACTTCATGACTGGATTTTCCTGCAAAATCTTTTATACGTTCACGCATACCTCGTGGAGAAATTCCATAGACTGCGTTAGAGTGCTCTAAGGCCTTCTCCCAGAACTTCAGTCCAATGTCCGAGTGATGTGAGAAAGGAGGGTTCATCAGAACAGTGTCAACATCCAGTTCAAAATCCTCAATATCCTGCTGAATTACTTCAATATCAATATTCATTTTCTCCAGGTTTTCATGCAGAAGTCTGACTGCATCGTCTTCTTTCTCTACTGCTGTGACCTCTGCTCCAAGAAGTGCTGCTCCTATACTGAGCATTCCGGTACCAGCTCCTAGATCTGCTACTTTTTGGCCTTCAATATCGCCCTGCATGTACGCTGTATGCAGTAAATCAGCTGCAAGGGCCGGTGGTGTACGGTACTGTTCGAGGCTTATTCTTGGGTTCTCGAAGTCGCTGATCTTTGAAAGTTCTTTCTTGAGTTCTGTCTTCACAGAGTAGGAATAGGGATTTAAGATTTAACATTCCTTCACACGGGTATGCCAGACGAAAATTCCGAGCTACAGGATTTATCCCGCGAAGAACTTATTGAGAAAGTAAATGACCTACAGGAAGATCAGGTTGTCTTCTTCGAGCCACAGAGAGAAATTATACTATCAAACCCTACAGATGAAACACTGAGAGAAATCTCCTCAATCTCACATATGGAGACCTCTTCTGGAGACCACTACAAGTTCCAGGTCCGAGAAATGGACATCTGGAACTCAGATCTCTCACTCGAAGAAATGAAAGAGAAATACACTCGTCTGGTAGGAAGCTACCCGCACTTCGTCGAATGGGTCGAAAGAACCTACGAGAAACAAGAAATGTTCAGAATAGAGCACGAAAGAATGGCTCACGTACTTGTCTCAGAAGATCCTGAAAGAATGGAATGGGCCCGCGGAATCGACAAGGTCCGCCAGAATCTATCAGTAGATCTTTCAGACACAAAATCCAGAATCCAGATGGGGGCAAAATCCCGTGCAGAGATCAAGAAGGCCCTGCTCAAGAAAGGATATCCGGTAGAAGACAACTCAAAATTCCGCGAATCCACAGAAAAGATAGGATGCGATCTAAAAGGAATAGATCTAAGAGATTATCAGGAAGAATACGTAGAAAAGGCCTACGAGAAGAGGGCTGCAGTACTTGCTAATCCTGCAGGCTCAGGAAAAACTGTTACTTCTATCGGCCTCATGGCGAAAGTTGATGCACCGACACTGGTGCTTGTGCCGCAGAGGTCTCTTGTAAATCAGTGGAAACGTGAGATACTAGACAAGACAACTGTTACAGAGGATCAGATAGGCCAGTATCACGGCGATCAGAAGAAGATGAAGGATGTAACTATTGCAACTTATCACATGGCTGGAGAGAAAACTTCTCTCTTCCAGAAGGAGTGGGGCCTGATTATTTTCGACGAGGTACACCACATTCCTTCCAAACTTTTCAGAAAGACTGCATCTCTACAGTCAACCAGAAGAATAGGCCTTTCTGCTTCTCCTGTTAGAGAGGATTCCAAGGAAAGGGAAATCTTCGCATTGATCGGTCAGGAGATTGGCGCCGACTGGGCCCGTTTCTTCTCGGAAGGCTACGTTGTCAAGCCGGATGTAGAAATTAATCTGGTTGAGTGGGAGTCCGATTTCTATAGGCACAAGTATGAGGAGGCCTCTGGAATCAAGAAAGCTATTGTGGCTTCGAAAAACCCTGCTAAGATCCCTATGCTTGATGATTTGCTGGAAGAGCACACTGAGGAGAAGACCTTGATTTTCTGTGACTGGATTGATCAGGGAGAGGAGATCTCCGACAAGTTTGACGTACCTTTCATTTCGGGTGAGACAGACTTTGATGAAAGAGAGGAGTACTTCGAGGACTTCAGAGAAGGCAAGATCAATACTATAATTGTCTCCAGGATCGGGGATGAAGGCCTTGATCTGCCGGATACAGAAGTTGGCATCATAATGTCTGGGCAGGGAGGATCCCGTAGACAGGCTACTCAGAGAGCTGGCAGAGTTATGAGGCCTTTCGGTGATGCTCAGGTCTACATGATCGCGACAAAAGGCTCGAATGAGGAGGACTTCGTTAAGAGACAGGTTGAACTTCTGAAAGAGAAAGGAGTGCCTGTTAAGATTAAGGAGTAATCCATGACTGTCTCAGATAAGAAATGGAGCCAGGAATACAGTTTTCTGGAGCCTGAAGATATTGATAGAGCCTTTATAGCAGATACAGAGGTTGAGGGTCAGTCGGGGCCTGTTCACGGATTTGATCGTGAGGATATCTACTTTGAGTTTTCAATGAGGAGGCCTTTGACTGTACGAGAGCTTTCTCCTGACCTTTCTACTTCTATACTTGAGAATTATGGTTTTGATCCTTATTCGGAGGATCCTTTCCTTGACTCTGAGGTTGTGCGGACTCAGGAAGGTGAAGAATTCCTCAGGGTAGGTTATCGTGATAACGCGGTTTATTTCTCGGTTAGTGGCTCTTCTATGCCTTTCGAAAGAGAGTATCTTGATGAGGAGAGTCCTCGGTGGAGGGCTTAAAAAATCTGTTTTAACCTATTTTTTCTATGAGTTTGATTAAAGCCGAGAATCTCAACAAGACCTTTCGTATTTACCAGCGTGGAGACGGTATTAAGGGTTATCTGAAGAGCTTTGTATCCCGTGAATTCGAAGAAGTTCATGCAGTAGAAGACTTGAATCTAGAGATAGAGGAAGGAGAGATGATCGGCTATATCGGTGCTAACGGCGCTGGGAAATCTACTACAGTCAAAATGCTGACAGGAATACTTGAACCAAGTTCAGGCCTTATAGAAGTTGACGGTCGCGACCCTCAGAAGGAGAGAAAAAAGAATGCGAAGAATATTGGAGTAGTTTTCGGCCAGAAAACACAGCTCTGGTGGGATCTGCCTGTTAAAGAATCTTTCAGACTCTTGAAAGAGATATACGAGGTCTCCGATGAGGATTATGAACAGAGAATTGATGAATTCGATGAAGTACTTCAGTTAAGCGAGTTCTGGGATCAACCGGTCAGAAAACTTAGCCTAGGCCAGAAAATGAGATGTGAACTTGCAGCAGCTTTCCTCCATCACCCGAAAATTGTCTACCTCGATGAACCTACTATAGGCCTTGACGTCGCTGTTAAGGAGAGGATCAGAGATTTCATCAAGAAAATGAATAGAGAGAAGAATATTACTGTAATGCTTACTACTCACGATATTGGTGATATAGAGGATCTCTGTGACCGTATCGTAGTTCTTGATCAGGGGAAAAAGATTTACGACGGCGAGCTTGAGGCCCTGGTAAATAGGTTTACTTCCAGAAGACTGGTCATGGATATGCGTAACGGAGAGAAAGTAAATATAGAAAATGAGGGTATTAAAGAGATTAATCAGGATGAAGGCCATGTAGAAATCGTCTTTGACAGAGAACAGATTTCTGCCAGCGATTTGATGCGTGAAGTACTCGAGAGGTATGATGTAATTGATTTCCAGATCAGAGAGCCTGACATTGAAACAGTAGTCAAAAAGGTGTACAATGAAGGTTTGGAGGAATAACTCCTGTGAACTTGTCAAAGTACCTGGAGTTTTCTAGAGTATCCTTTAGAGAATCATTTGCCTACAGAGTAGATGCCTTTTCAAGCATATTCTCCTCCTCAATATTCTTGCTTCTTTACTTCTACGTTTGGTCAGCCATAATTGCTTCAGGCCACGTAAATTCAAGCCTGCACAGAATAATGACTTACTTCGTTATAGGACAGGTAGTGGGGAACACTGTATTTGTTAATGTTGAGAGATACCTGGGAGAAAAGATAAGGAAAGGCACTATAGTTAATGAGCTGAAGAGGCCTATAACTGTTTTTTCTCAGGCCTATTTCCACGAATTAGGAAATTTAATGTTTAATTTTGTGGCAAGGGCATTGCCTGTAGGGTTTTTAGGCCTGATTTTCCTCCAAATCTCTCTTCCGGGCATTTTCTCCAGTTTATTGTTTTTGTTAAGTCTTTTTCTGGCTTTTAATTTGGTTTTTCTTTTTTCCTACTCTGCATCTATGCTGATTTTCTGGACAAAGGTCGAATGGTCTATTAGAGGAAGCAGAAACCGTATTCAGAAAATCTTTGCAGGAACGCTCTTCCCTCTGTTCCTTGTTCCCGAAAAATTTCAAGTATTTTTCAATATTCTACCGTTCAGATACATGGTGGATGGCCCGATCACGATATTCACAGGGTCTTCTATAACCACGTCTTTACAGATTATTCTAATTCAGGTTGTCTGGATTGGTCTGCTCTTGATCCTTGCTCACTTTTCATGGAAAAAAGCTAAAACAAAATTAACTGTGCAGGGTGGCTAAAACCTTGTTAAGTTCTACTAAGAGGCATTTCAGGCTTTACAGGAAGTTTTTCATGATTTATTTGAAGACTCAGCTTGTCTATTTCAAAGACACTATTCTAGGTTTGGTTAACCAGTTTTTCAGTATATTTAGCTCTTTACTCTTGATAGGCTTGATATTTACACAGGTAGACTCGATAAATGGCTGGGGGCTATACGAACTCTTATTTCTAACAGGCCTTAGCAGGTTTGTACTCCATTTCCACACAATATTCATGTTTTCTACAGTATTCCTGGGAGAACACTATATAACGACCGGAAGGCTTGACAGATACCTCGTCAGGCCTTTAAACGTGCTTTACCAGCTTTATGCTAGTAGAGTAAACTTCCATAATCTGGGAGATGCAGTAGCCAGCCTTCTAATAGTGATCTACTCTGTAAACCAGATACAGGGATTCTCTCTGACAGGCTTGAAAGTTATCTATGCATTGTTATCTCTTGGTAGCGCGGTTATGGTTATAGCGGCAATATTTCTGTTCTTCGGCACAATCGGGTTCTGGACAGGTAGAACGGGGTCGCTTTTCTCTCTTTTCTGGAAAGTTAGAAAATTCATGAAGTATCCGTTTGGAATATACTCTGAAGCCATGAAAATCTTCTTCATAACGATTATGCCGATAGCTTTCGCATCTTTCTTCCAAGCCAGCTTTCTCCTTGGAAAATTCCAGTATATTAGACTACAGGCTCTCTCCATAGTTGCAGGCCCTGTCTTCTACATTTTAGCATATCGTTTCTGGCTTTACGGCCTTTCAAAATACTCGAGTACAGGAAGTTAAAGAGATAACGAACAAAAGTGAAAACATGAAATTGCAAAAATACCTTTCATTCACAAGAGTAGGCCTTAGAGAAGGCCTTCAGTACCGTGCTGATACTCTGGCAGGTATTGGCTCTACTCTTATTTCCTTGGTGCTTTTCTACTTTGTGTGGAAGGCTATTGCTGCTTCAGGGGAGCTTGCTGTTCCTTTCAGCACGATTATTGCCTATGTGGCCCTGGCGAGAGTTATCGATAATGCTACTTCTGCGAATCTGGAGTCGTGGATTGGTGACAGGATAAGGAGAGGTACTATTGTTAACGAGTTGAAGAAACCGGTTTCTCTGAGAGGCCAGCTTTACTTTTACGAGATAGGCCGCTCAATGTTCAAGCTGGTGGTCAGAGGTATTCCTTCGCTTATCGCTGGCATTATTTTCCTGAATGTGGGTGTTCCAGGCCCTAGAAACGCGTTTTTGTTCTGTGTTTCAATCTTTTTGACACTGAATCTGGCTATCGCGCTCTCATACGTGACCTCTATGCTGGTTTTCTGGACAAAAATCGGATGGAGCCTCAGAATGATGAGGACTATGCTTGCAGGCCTGCTTTCAGGAGCAATGATTCCTCTCTACCTGGTGCCGGAAGGCCTCAGACAGTTCTTCTACTACACGCCTTTTCCTTCAATGGTTGATGGCCCGATCTCCATCTATCAAGGAACAGCAGACAGCGTAGTTAATGTGCTGGGAATTCAGCTGGCCTGGATTATAGGCCTTTTCCTGCTTGCAGAGGTTCTCTGGAGAAAAGCCAAGAAAATACTAACGGTGCAGGGAGGCTAGAATAATGAAAGAAAAAATGAAGATTTTGAGGAAGTATGCAAAGATTTACTGGCTTTACTTTGTCCAGTACTGGAAGTCCAGACTGGTATACAAGAAAGACTTTCTGCTGGGAGCTTTAGGCCAGACAGTCAGCGTTGTAGTTTCGGTATCATTCCTTACACTGGTATTCACACAGATAGAAACCTTGCAGGGCTGGACATTCAATGAAATGCTATTTTTATCTGGTTTCGGAGGCCTGGTGATATTTACCCAGAACATGTTCTTCTTCAACATTACAAGGCTTGGAAGAGACTACATTATCTCAGGAGACATGGATAGAATTCTCTTAAGGCCTTTAAACCCTCTTTTCCAGATCTACGCCGACGATGTACACGATAACAATCTTCCGAAAGTATTGGCAAATGCATTGCTGATTGTATACGCTGGCTCGAAGATAGGCCTCAATCTTACGTTGCTTAAAGTGCTTTATGCAGCTGCTGCAATGATGAGCGGCATAATGGTCGCTGCATCGATCTATCTATTCTTTTCATCGACTGCTTTCTGGACAGGAACTTCCAGGAGTGCGGTCTGGCTAATTTTCAGAATCAGTAATTTCAGAAAGTATCCTATTGAGATATTTGCAGTAGCTATACAGGCCTTGCTCGTTACTCTTATTCCACTGGCCTTTGCATCTTTCTTCCCGGTCTCCTTTATTCTTGGGAAGGAAGGATTTACTTTCTGGAAGATTGCAACGCCTCTAGCAGGCCCGGTATTTTTCTTCGTGGCCTATAGGTTCTGGAAGTTTGGGGTAAGCAATTATTCGAGTACTGGTAGCTGAAAAACAGAAACACTTAAGTTGTTTATCTGAGGTAACAACATTATGCCGGATTTCTATGATTTTCTGTATGAGCAACTTGATGAGCCTGATTCTCTGGCCCTGATAGCTACCGGGAAATCAAATGATGAGCGCAGAAATCAGTGGTTGCACGATGAGGCCTCTGAGTTCAGAGACTATGGTGTTGACGTGGAAGTAGGCTGGCTGGGTATTCCAGGCCAGGATGGCGTGGATTATGATATTGTTGATAATGCGTTTGAGTGGGAGGGAGAGAACTCTCTTGATATGGAGAGAAATCTTTTCAGGGTTCCAAAGCCTGGTGTTTTGAGATATAATCCTGAGAATCCCAGGAATGATCCTCTGGAGAACTATGTTTCGATCGCAAAGAGAATAGAGAAAGATGTGGATGCTGCTTTAATGACAGAGGTTCATGAGGACGCTGCTGGAGATCTACCGGATGTTGAGGACATCGCGTATAGAGTAAGTTCTGATGTAGCTGGCCAGGTTGTGCCTGTAGTTGGAGATCAGGGAAGTGAGTCTCTGTTCGTCAGAAAGTTCAGATATCCGCAAAATTAAATAAAAAAGAAGGCCTTATTGGCCTCTAGGGTACTTATTCGAATTTTTCGCTGTAAAGTTCCATTGAGCGGTTGATTGCGTCGTGTGCGTCTTCCTGTCCGCCCCATCCCTCGATTTCCACGTGCTTCTTAGGTTCGAGGTTCTTGTAGGTCTCGAAGAATTCTGCGATCTCTTCCTTCTTGTGATCGGATAGATCATCCAGGCTTTCTACTCCATCCCATCTTGGATCTTCTGTCGGGACTGCGATAATGTTGTCGTCCTGCTCGCCTCCATCATCCATGTACAGGATTCCGATAGGTCTGCATTCGATTACGCAGCCTGGGAAAGTGGCGTGAGTGGTTAGGACCAGAATATCCATAGGATCGCCGTCCTCATAGTAGGCCTGCGGAATGAAACCGTAGTCTCCAGGATAATGAACTGCGGAATGCAGTACTCTGTCAAGAACTACAGACTCCTTCTCTTTGTCGTATTCGTACTTATTTTTGGTTCCAGTCGGGTTTTCGATAACTGCATAAATCTCTTCAGGCGCGTTAGGCCCTGTCTCGTAGTCTTGCCATTTATTTACCATAACTATCTACCAGAAAATAAGGCCTGAGAACTTTTAACGTCTTCGAAAAGTCAGAAATTAGTGGGTGGAGAGTTTTTACCTCTCCTGAGTAGCTGTAGCAGAAAGCCGGATCATTGAAATATTCTCTACGTGCCCGCACTCGCTACACACAACTTTCATCCAGTCCACATTCGGTTTATCTACAGGATTAACCTGTATTCCATTACCGCATTTCTCGCATTCCACGCTCATCAAGACTTTTACCTCGAGTAAACAATGCCTTTCCAACTATTTAAGCCTAACTAGCATTACTGTAACCAGTATCAACGTTTGCAGTTGATTCAAAAAAGTACACCTACAAATCTGCCTATACACAGACAGGGTTCGTGGTCTAGTTGGTTATGACACCGCCTTGACATGGCGGAGATCCCCGGTTCGAATCCGGGCGAACCCAAGGCTTGTTACGCTAAGCCAACGCAAGAAGCCATACTTCGATGGCTTTCAGATTATCTGAAGTCGGTTCTCCTTAGAACCGTCCGATCGCTTGAACGGATCTCCGTTCACGGGAAAGTAGCTCAGCGGTTAGAGCGCTGCGCTCATAACAACTTTATGAGCAATGAGAGGCCCTAGATAAGGCCTTGATGATTAAATAAAAATTCGTTTGTGAGATACGCAGAGGTCCCGGGTTCGATTCCCGGCTTTCCCAATACTTCCCATGTTCGGGATTGAGGGCTATTCTTCTAGTTAATACATTCTTTGACAGCAAAATTTATACGATTTAACTGTCAATTTAACTGTATGAAAGTTCAGGAGAAGCCAAACGGCCAGTTTGTGCTCACTATACCGAAGCGTCTTGCCAATGCGAAGAACTGGGAAGATGGCCAGGAAGTCGAGTGGAAATTAAATAGCAATGGAAAATTAGAACTTGAAGAGGATTAGTAAAGAATGGGGCTACCACAATTTACGGATGGTAATGTTAAAGCTAATATTAAACAGCTTGAGGCAATTAGTGACCTACATTACATGCAGATGAAGTCCTCTGCCGTGGAAACGCTATTCACGCTGTCTTTGCTAACCTTTACTTGGCTTCAAGCTGTAATACAGTTCAATATTTTTGGAAGTAAACTACTTGTGATAGGTAGTATAACTATGGATCCTGGTACAGCTCTCTACTTGATCACAGTTTCTTGGGCCCTTCTTATCGGCGGAGAGAACCTAATACGTGTAACATTTCACGAAATAGGATTGGGCAACCAATACAACCGAGTGTACAGATGGATATTTGGAGGGCCTGAAGGTGATGAAGAATGATTCCCCCAGCTATTTCAGGCAATATAGGTCTAGTAGCAGGAATATTTATTGCTATAATAGTAGTGATAGCAGTGGCTATTAGAAATTATCTCCAAGAGAAGCCTGATAGAGGTAAAGCCTGAATTCTTCACTTCTCGTATTATTTTTCTATGTCTACGTGTGTGAAGGAGCTGGTGGATCCGCATTCTGTGCAGGATTCTGTGCCTTCGTTCAGTTCTTCAGCTTTGACGAAAGAATCCATTCTTTTCCACATTCTTCGCAGACTACACGATACTTGTTGAAGCCGTCTCCCCCATCCTCTCCCATACAGAAATTTTATTGGTCGGAGAGTTATCTGTTTTTCGGCGTTCGAACGCCGTTCAAGTTTTTGTTCAACAGACGTTCAGTGAACGTTCAATAGCCCAGGGGTATTCAACCCCGTTTCCAGCTAGTGGAGAGGTTTTCTAGTTAAAGGCCCTTCAAAACACCTTTAATTGAACGTTCAAACCCTGCTTTAACACCTTTAATTAAAGCTTTAACCGAACGTTCAGTGAACGTTGTATCTCTGTACACTAGAGGTTCTGAACGATATTTCCTAATACTGCGTCTACGCACTACAGATAGATTTCTGGCAGCACTGTGTGTGTTCATGAAAGGCCGTATAGTTCACTAAAAACGGAATCACTACTCCTCGTCTTCTTCCCAGGTAACATCTTCCATGCTCGAGCGTATACTTTCTAATAGCTCCGTTTCTTTCTTCTCCATCAAGTCATCTAATTCTTTGCTGAAAATCACTGAAAGTGCTGAATCGCCCTCTTTAACGCTCTTCGGGATATGGATAAAGGTCCAAGAGTCTATGGCATCGTAATGTCGGAGCGTATCCAGATAGTCTATACATTTTCTAAGAAAGTCGTAGGTGCTATCAGACCAATGTTTATTGAAGCCACACTCTATGACGATCCGGTTTTCCTCATCAAGTACGTCTGGATGTAATCCTGCTAATCTACCCTCTATTTTTACTTCCTCATAACATTCCTTGTAAGTTGGATATAACTTCTGTTGATTGACTAAGAGTTTGATTGCTGCAATAACCAGTTTCCCGTGTAGTTCTTTGCCTCCTTGCTCTCTTACTGCTCCTTTCGCCCACCTACTATTGGGCTCTTCTAGAGGGCCTATATCGAATTTCTCGACTTGCTTAATATGTTCTTCTTTATCAAATTCCTCAAGCAAATCACGGGGATTTACAGTCATAGTACCTGTATAGTATGTATTTAGGGCTTAGAGCTTAACTATCTTCCGCAGCTCCACCATTTGTTTAAACATAAATGCGATATTTAGCCTATGGAACGACAGAAGGCTGCATTAATCTTCTTCGCAGCAATATCTTTTGCATTGTTATTTACTACGGGCCTATTTGCAAATGCATGGGCCGAATCAACAAAGAACGTTGAAAACCTAAATAGTACTCTGCAAAGTAAAGAATCTTCTTTACAACAAAAGACCTCCACTATAGATAAACTAAACCAGACATTGCTGATAAAACAGCAGAATATCTCCGACCTAGAACGTACTAAGAGTAATCTGGAATCCGAAGTTGATATGCTCCGTGATGAACTGGATAAGGCCAAAGTATGGACAACTGCTCCTGAGCCTTATTCTACAGGCGGAGGAGAATATGTAGTCCCTTTCACTATATACAATTATGGTAAAGAAACTGCTAGTAACGTTATTGCCGAGGTAGCTGTATACGAAAGCTCAAGTTCGACAGAGCCTAAAGAAGTGAAAAGTGTTCAAGTAGGGAATACTGCAGGCAACTCCATGAAAGAGGTGGAATATAATATCGACTTTGATTCAACCATAGATGATGACGATGTCGCCTCTGTATACGTAGTTAGTTGTGGAAACTGTGAAATTCTCTGGAAAAATATTCCTAGCTTATCTTACTTTGAGGACTCTAGCTCCGAAGCTGCTGAAGCTGGAGCTTCTAGCACTTGAACAATAAACCGCCTATTAGAAGAAAATTTCAATCACACAACGGGATAAGAATCTATGACTGAGGACCTGGAAGAGCTGCGTGAGAAGAGAGATGAACTGGAAGAAAAAATGCTGCAGAAGCTTGAAGAGGATCAAGACAGTGGAAAGTTAATAACTCGTGAAGAGTTTGTTGACGAGCTGGTAAAAGCAGCTTATGCAGGCTTTAACTTTGATAAAGGGAGTTATGACTGGGAGCAGCTAGAACCTGTTCTTAGAGAGACGTTCCGGAAGGTTTATGTGGAAGGCCTATCCCAGGAAGAGTTAGAAGAACTTACTGATTGAATTCTTCCGCGAAGTCTTCTTCTAGCTTTTTTCTTACCCATTGGGAGAAGTTAAATCCTCCAGGCCTTTCTTTCAGGTTGGAGATAGCTTCTATATGCTCTTCTTTCAGAGTAACTATCTTGTCTTTCATGTAGCATATGTTGGCATAGGTTGGTTTTAAATACAGGTGTGGAACATATGTCAACATAGGTTAAAATTATGAAGGACGACCACCCGACCAAGAGTAGACCGTCCTCCAAAACAGTATTGGAGGGCCAACAGCATAAAACTGTCGAAAAGCTGACCGAAAAAAAATTCTCGCTACCAGAGGCTCAGGCCGAAGTCATCGAAGAGACGGCACGTAAAATGAGTGTAACGGAGTCGCAGGCCTTGAACTACCTTCTAGCAAGATACACAAAAGGTGAATGGGAAGCTCTATGAATGCCTCTCTAAAAAAATCTAAGAATCTAGTGGAAAGCTGGAAACCAGAACAGTCGGGGAAGAAAACTGTGGATCAGGCAATTCTAGAGATAGCGGACTTCGAGTCTTGGAAAAGTCCTAAGGAGATGTATAGGGAATACAGGTACTACAAGAAAGATCCTGTCCACGTACAGACATTCTCCAAATACCTCAACGAGCTTGAATCTATAGGAGAATTGGAGGCTAGAGGCAGAGGTAGCTCTAGAGAATACAGAAAAGCAGACAAACCTGTGCAAGAAACAAGAGAAGATCACAGCTCTCCACTAAGTGAGGGTCTCCCGGACTTCGTAGAAAAAAGAATCCAGAAAGAAGTGGAGAAGAGAGTCCAGGAAGAGATCGACAACATCAGAAATGACATAGAGCAGAGAATCTTGATAGAGAGAAAACAGAACAGTGAATCTCAAGAAGAAAGCAACGCCCCGGAAGACAAAGATGATCCCATCAATCCTCCAGAATACATTCATCAACTGTTAACTGAAGCTGAAGAAGAACTCAGCGCTTCAAAAATAGGAGAAAAATATAGAGAAAGAACAGAATATAATCCAGCACAGAGAACAATCAGGAGATACCTTAAAAACCTAGTAGACAGAGGTCTAGTGGAGAAGGAAGGCAGTAAAAAAGGCACAACATACAAGGCCTGATTTAAACCCTTTTTCTTGTCTCTTTCTTCCTTGCTTGGGCAAGGGTTAGGCCCGAAGATGTAGGCAGAAACAATTCTGTATTGCAGGTAATATAGGTTCTCCTCTATTCATACTTTCTTATTCTATTTGTGGGTGCCTGTAGGAACCAAAAAGTTTAACAGGCCTCTATATAGGTGTTGTATCGAAGAAAGATGGGATTATACGACAGGTTGACTCCAGGCGATCAGAATAATATAGATGAGCAGAAAGAACAGGTAGAGGAAGAGCAGCAATCAGCTGAAGAAGAATTTGTAGACAGATACAATAATGATACTTCTACAGATAATTCCAGCAGCGACAGCTCTGACAATACTTCTGAAGCAACAGAAGATTTCTTGGACGACTACGGTCCTAGCGGAGATGGTAGCTTCGGAAGCGATGACCTAGATTCTGTCAACGACAGCACAGATAACTCAACAGACAGCTCTGACAATGCTACTCCTGAAGAAGAGTTCGTAAAAAATTACGGTCAGAGCAGCAAGAAGAAAGATAAGAAAAAGAAGAAAGGTAGCAGCTCCGAAAACCCTTTAGTCGATGAACTGCAGAGGCAAAGAAACGTAATCGACAGTGAAGAAGCAGATATGAACCTGGAAAATCCTTCGGCTCTTGGACCGCAGACTGTAACGCGCTTAGGCACAGGAAACATTCCTCCCGCACAGATCTCTAACGAAGAATACAGATCGCCAGAACAAACAGTGGTAGACCGAGAATATGGCTCAGGCACAAACCTAAAAGGACAAAGCTATCTAAACCAGGATCAGACTGCAGAAGATGTAACCGCAAAAAGCCTGATTCAAGGCGCTCAAGACGTAATGATTGATCCAGGACAGACTGGCCAGAACACCTATGAATCTGTTTCAAACCTCGACCTACCTGGAGAAATGGAAGAAACCTATGCCAAAGGCGCAGGAACTATAACAGCTGCCGGAGCCCAGCTATTCAACACCGTACCAAGTATCTTTCAGACAACAGTGGCTGCAAGCCAAAACCCGTCAGGCACAGCTTCAAAGCTTTATCAAGGAACTAAACGTGCAGGCCCGAACCTTGAAGGTCTTTCTAGGAATACAGGAAGCAAAGAATACTTTGAAAGCCAGGCAGGTATACTAAACCTTGTTGCAGGGGCTGGAGCAAGTAGCCTAGCAAGAAAAGGAAGTCTCAGAGGAGTAACTACTGACGAAGGCCTGACAGATCTTGTGAAAAATCCTGTAAGGCCTGGTGACGATGCTACTGTCGAAGCAGAGATACAGGAAACATTCCAGAGCAAACCCGATCAGCTGAGTCCTGAAGCTCAGAAAGCATTATCTCAAATGGATTTATCTGGAACCAAGGGTCCAGCAGGTTCAGGGAGACGTCTAGTGGTTGAAGGAGATGGAGAAAACACTTACGCCGAAAAGCAGGATTACTTGATGACAAAAGTACAACAGAATGGCAGAGAGTTTATTGTAGTAGGAAGAACTGCGTCTCAAGGCCGGGGTAGTGATGGAGAAAGCGAGGGTCTTGTAGCAAGTGAATCACTTATTATCAGCGAGAACGGAGAATTAGTCGATCAAAGCAAGCAGAAACCTACTAAAAAACTGTATGACTTCCAGACAGAAGTTACTGATAGTTCACAGGATGTTGTTGAAGGGGTAGGTCCAAGAGGGGATGAAAAAATAGTAAAGACGGACTCGGTTGGAGAGGGTACTGTAGCGGGAGAAGACTTTATCTTCAGAGATGAATCACAGAGATTCTCAAGTCCTGGAACTGATGCAGACCTGCTGCAATCTAAAAGTGTTACGGGTACCGATAACTCGAAAAGCAGCATAGGAAGCAAAGGACCTGTAATTAACAGAGGCCTGTTTGAAGATGAAGACGTAAAAACTGCAGATATAGATGGTGAGAGCACTGATTTCGATGCTGAGAAGCTGCAGGATTCTATAGAGTCAATCTTTGACGATCAAGACAGCGACAGGAGTGAGGTAGGTAACGTAATTGACAGGGATTCTGACGGGCAATCTGATAGTGATTCAGGCCCCCAAAAACTGAAGATAGAATCAAGTAACAAGCAGGAAGACAGAACCGGGATAGGAACTGACGCTGTAAACCAGAAAGCCTTTGAGGAGAACGTAAAAGATGCTGCTAGTTTTGAAGATACTGGTGCTGATAGTGTTTTCGGGCCTACCGAGGCAGCTGTAGGAACCAATGTACTGGGCGAGGCTGGAAGCTCTTTATCTCAAGGTCAAGACCAGGATACTTTCGGCCTTGTAGACAAAGAAGATAGCCAGCAGAAGGGCAGAGACAAGATTTTAGAAGATGATAAAACTAGAGGCAAGCCTGATGTAGCGAACAAAAATGCTTTAGATGTAGGGCAAGATGTGGGGCAGGGTCAAGACTTTGACACCAATCTAGATTCGAGCCAGGAAACAGACTCCATATTAGTGAGAGGTCTAACCAATACAGATACAAACTTCAGAGAAGGAGATGGAAACAAGCGTAGAGATCTTAACCTAGAAGGGGATGACGATGACGACAAAAGATTGTTTTCCAGATTACTTGGAGGGAAAAAGAAAACAAAGTATAGAGGCAGTGTAGGCGCAGAAGTACTCGGTATCACAGCAGAGGAAGCTCCAGGAAGATCTGCAGCACAGAACCCTCTCAACCTTAGACCTGTAGTAGAGGACTCTACAAAGAAAGATGAAGAAAATATTTTGTAGAAAGCTAATCTCTCCCCCAGTCATATACTGACTGCTTGTTTTTAGAAGCGTAAGAAGCATTCCATTTCTGCCAAAGATCGGTGGACGCTTTCATAACCAGATGCGCCCCTGTATAGATCCGGCTTAAAACTAGTGGAAACTAAGATAGAGTTCCTGTCTTTCTATGAGATTGACAGAGTAATTGCTTAGTTCAAAGTTAATAATTTCTTGTCGGAAGCTGCTCCTTCGTGTGTCCCGCACGTACAAAGACCTCCTCATAGCTATTATATAGAGAAGAGGGGAGGGGCAGGGGGCGGTGACGAACGAACCTAGTAGTCAGGTTCGATCCATCGACTAACACAGTCTATCTATAACAGGTATAGATTATCAACACTCCTCCCTCTACCTGCCGTCATCGTCTCCCTGTCTTTCGAATAAAGGCGACACCATGTCCACATTCAGAGCCTCTTTGTAGTCATCAATATCTTCGCTCAACAGCTTCCAAGCAGCTTCAGATCGATCAGCCGCTAAACGTTTATCTTCAAGAGTCTTCATGTGCTTTTGAATTTGTCTCAACTCTTCCGGGTCGCTGGTAATGTTCGTAGGCTTCACCCACAATCTTTTGTGATCGTGATAGATTTTATCGGCTATTCTATTCCAAAGTTTTTCTCCAGGATTCAAACCTAATTCTGACACTACCGCATCACCTTGTAGTTAAACACTACTGCATTTATTGTAGAATTGCTCATTATTTCAGCCTTCTGTTGTTTATCTGTACCAGTGGTTCTTGTCTTCGAGTCCTACAGCAGATTCATCTGACTGCATCTGTATCTGGTAATCTCTGTTGATGGTTTGCTGCAGTTCCTCCAGCACTAGATCTAGGTCTTTCTTTCTTCTGATTTTGTAATCATAGTAGAGCTTGTCTCGAAGCGTCTCCACTATATCAACAAGCTTTTCTTGGTCTACAATCTCATTGACATCTTCTGGTTCTTCTGACATGAGTAATACCTCAGTAAGCAGGCACGTTCATCCCGTCAAGGACTACACGACCTTTCTCTGTGATTTTGTAGTATGTACGGCCTTCTTCCTCTCCAGTATTCTCTACGAGGCCTTCAGCTTGTAGCTTTTCTACATGATAGAGAACTGTTTGATGCGCTACATCTAGTTCGTCTTTCATGCTGCCGATATGATCCTGGTTCTGCAGCAGGTCCAGAGTCTGTTTCGTAGTCTTGCCGCCTACTTTTCTCCTGATTCTGTCGTAATCTTCCGACTGGTCTACCTCAGGCATACAACACCGCCTCTTTCTAAACACTCTCTAATTGTTCTATCAAGCGATTCTGTACTCTTTCTAACCGGTTGATTCGCTGTGGTTCGATAAAGAAATGTCAAGGCTGTCGATGGGGTATTACCCCTTTGTGTGTTATCATAACACGCATAGGGTAGGAAACCCCCCGACATGCCTGACACATTAAATCGCATAGTCCTTCACCTCGATATTCATGAAGCACATAGCTCTTCCCCCGTTCTCTACCATAGCTTTCTCTTTCCGCATATCAGGATGAGAAGCAGCTTGGCTCACAAACTGGTTTCTAGGTACTGGAGTTTCTAGTTTTTTCTCACACCATAGTTCATAGGCCTCGTAGACGTCTGAAGTTCTGATATTCTTCGCATCTTCAGTTTTTACTCTTATCTGATCTGAGATAAACCGCTGAGTTGATGTTCCGAACTTGTCCCAGGCTTTCTTTATTTCGTACTCTGTCATTTCTTTGGAAAACCTGTTTTGTTCTTCTAATCTTTCCAGACCTTCGATAGCCCAGTTAAGAAGCCAGGACATGTTTTTTTCGGTAGTAAGTTTTTCTACTAGGTTTCTTTCCTTGTCTTCTGGATCTATCCTGGTTGTTGCCATGACTGTCTTGAATCTGTTGTAGTATGCGTCTGTTGCTGAGCTGTCGTCTGGCGCGTTGTTGCTTGCTATCATGAAGTTGGTTTTTGGTTGGAACTCGTAGCCTTTCTCGCCTTTAGGATCGGCGTGTAGTGGTTCTTTGCTTATTGCTTTCTTTACTCGTGATTTCCTTCTGATTTCTTTGTCGTCCATATCCATGTCGAAGTTGACTAGGGAATCTCTGAGTTTGTCGATGTGGAATGCTCGATCCATACCGAGCTGTGGGAAGCTCATGCTGGTTGTATTGCTGCCTTCAAAGAGTTGCTCAATAGTTTTCAGGAGTGTTGACTTTCCTGTATCAGTATATCCCAGGATAAGTAAGGCCTTCTCGAACTTGTCTGAAGGCCATGTAAGGCAGTATCCTAGAAATTCTTGGATTACTTTTACTCCTTCTTCTGTGTCGATTGTTTTCTCTATAAATTCCTTGATTCTGTCTGGTTCTGCGTCAGGGTTGTAGACGGCGTTGATGCTGTTTAGTGCTAGATCTTCCTTGTTGGCAGGCCTTGTTTCTTTAGTCTCTAGATCCAGGATATTCCCGTCTTTGAGGAGTATCTTTTTCCGGTCTAAACCCATTTCCTTGAATTCGGTGTATTTGTGGTGGTCTTTGAAGGATTGCTTGAACTGTCTGAGGAAGTGGTTCGTGTAGTCCTTGCCCATCTCTTTGTTGGCCTGTTTCTTGATTAGCTCGAAGTCTACTTCTTCCCATCTGCGTGTCTCCTGGTCGTACTTATAGAAAAGAGTCTTGGAGTCGATAACTACAGGCCTGATATTTCTTTCCTCTACTAGGAAATCTGCGTAGGCCTGAGCTTTCTCTGTTAGTTCTGCTCCTGCGTGCTCTTGCATTGGGAAACTCTTCGGGCCTGATTCTTCCTCAAGATCTTCTTTCAATGCTTCCAGATGACTTTTGATTTCTGGATTGCTGCTCTTCAATGCTGAGATGAAGTTTTCATCTGTAAGTTGGCTTTCATCCGCGTTTCTGATTGTCTCTGCGATATTTTCGTTCCCGGCCTTCTCTATTTCTCTGGCGTAGTATGTTACTGGGCTTTCTACAGTCATTGAATCACCTTCTGTGGTGGCTCTGTAATTACTGCTTTTTGTGAGGCGAGAACTCTTTTGGCCTGGAGAAACTTTTTCCTGTCATAATCAGACCATTCAGATTCTACAGCCTCCTTCAGAGTTAGGTAGTCGCCTAACTGCCTTTTCTGCTTTTCTGATAGCTCTTTGTTCCAGTCTTGAATGGTAGAGAAAGTTACTATCTCTTCAGGGTAGTGTAGAACTTGCTTAATCACTTACTAGGTTCACCTCTTCGAGTATCCTGGTTCTCTCTCCTGTTAGGTCGTAAATATTGAGCTGGTATTTCGCCGGGATGTAGAGCGCATATCCTTTCGGTGGTGTTCCTTCGAGGATGAACAGCCTGCCTTCTACTCGCCCATCAAAACGGTCGAAGTCTATCTCAATGAGCTTCCGGCCGGTTTTCCTCTTTCTTTCGAGTCTGCTCCGTATGTCTTCCTTGTCTATCTCTGTTACTCCTCTTTCTCTAAGTCTCACGTCTTTCACCTTTGCTTTCAGGACTTTCTAGTTCTTCTACATCTATATTACCGTCTAGAAGTTCTCTCATTACTTCTGAACGGCTTAATTCTTCTTCGAAATTATCTAGAGACTCTACTTGATCCTTGAAAAGAAAGAAGGAGGCTTGTGCTTTGTCTCTGTCCTCTGATTTTACAGTTTCTTTGACAGAAGAATTTATATTTCGCTTAAGCTGATACATTGTTAGAGGTATTGCTTTGCTTGCTGGAGCTGGTGACTCCAGTGTTTTCTGATTTTTCTTCTTTTATCTTCGAAATTTCGTCTTCTATAATTTTGTCGACATCCATGCTAATCACACAGTCCATCTGCAAGGCATGACCTGACAATCTCTGCCTGGCTTCTACCGGTTTTTTCGGATTCTTCTTCTATGTGCTCTTTCAGCTCTTCTGGCACCGAAAATGTCCATCTATTCATCACTACCACCCCTATATAGAGGCCTTATAAACGTTTTGTAATCACGAGTGTTTACACAATCTTCTCTGTTCATGTAATCAAGGTTGATTGCGATATGTTTTAAATCTTCCCATCATCCTTGATTGCATATGGTCAGGGACTATGAGGAAGAAGTAATGACGTCTCTTCTGGCGTATAAAATTTTGCGTTCTATTAATAGGAAAGGCCAAGCATACCCTACAGAGATAGCAGAAGATCTTGATACTTCTTACCAATCTGTAAACAATTATATGAAAGGCCTAAGAAAGAGAAAAATAGTAGAAAAGAGCAAAGAGGAAGGGAAGAAAAGATACTATTCTATTTCTCCAGAAGGAATCTTTAACACTTGGAAGCAGTTATGGCTTGAAGATTTAGATAAGGAAACAGTTTCTAGCCTAAAGAGAGCAGTGCAAAGCGATAAGGCCCAAAAACATATCGAAGATATAGAAAATAACGTAGGTGTTCTGGTATCATCATATACTGCAGGCTACTTAGAGGTAAATGAGGAAGGAAATCTTCAGGACATGTTATATGACGACTTCTGGACGTCTCTACAACCGTATCCTACCAATTCAGAACAGTGGCTATCTACTTTTTGCCATCTAATGGATATACTTCGAAAGACAGAAAAAGTCGGAAAAGGACCTATGATAGCGGCTATTGAAAAAACAAGAGAATCTGAAGAGCAGATTGGGGACTTTAAATTTTTCTCAGATTTGGAGAAAGAGAATTAAAGGAAGCCTTTCTCTTTCATACGTTTTCGAGTACTATCGCGGATACTCTCCTCTATCTGTTCTTCATTTAACCCAAACTCCTCTGTCAACGTCTCTATAACTTCGCTCTTTACTTCGTGTGTTGTCTTGTTCATTTCTGAAACTGTGTCAGCATTCTTTGCAGGATTTTCTATATTCTTCATGCTGTTTTGGCTAGCAATATCCTCCAAAGCCGCTTCCATTACTTCATCAGGGCTGTTGTGAGCCTTTAAACTGTTTTCAAGTTCTCCTTCACAGTTCTTGCAGTAACTCCATAGAGGAGAGGCGTACTCTCCGCACTCTGGACAGTCGTAGGGTTTAAGGTTATCTCTACTGAATTTCTTTTCTGATTTATTTAGGTTTTCTCCATAATCCTCTCTCACTCCTGCTAGGAGGCTCTCCTGCATGAGCTCGATATAGTATTTCGGAGCATCGCTATTCTTGCTCCATCCGAAAAACCCTCTCAAGAAGTTCTCGTTTTTATCCTTCGATGCCCAATACAGCGCTCTTCCGTCTCTCCAGAACCAGTGTGGCTTTTTCGTTATCCTCTCTGGTATGTCTGACCTGTCTATACATCTCTGCAAGGCCCTTCTCATGGCGTCATCATCCAGGGGTTTGTACTTCTTCACTGCTTCAGAATTCTTCCCTTGCCAGGTGCAGCTCTCACATTCATACCGTCTTTCACTATAGTTTCTGGATCTACTTTTCGCATTAAGCTGGTCCCCACAGTTGGGGCAGAAATTTCTTGGGTTCTGATGCCTGAAAACAGGATCTGACATGTCAGGATTTGTTTCTTCGTACAGTTTCTTCATCAGAGGCATCCCTACACGGACAGGAACTGTCCTCTCTCCTGACTTACCTCTGAGAGTTACGTGCATCTCCTGGTCCTTGAACTTGATCTGGTTCCAGCTAAGAGGCTCCGGGTACTTGTGCGTGTCAGAGGTCTTCGCTAGCTCACCTATTCTTGCACCCGTGGCCCAGCCAAACACAACCATTGCTTGATCGCGCAGACTGTTTGCTGCTTCGGAAACTTTTATTACGTGCTCAGGCGTTGGTCTGGTATCTGTATCGATATTGTGCGTGATATTGGTGTGTACTTCGAGATCTTCCAGGAGTTCCTCGCCGTCAATATCTTCAACATATCCGCGTCCTTCTTTCTTGATGAAACTATTGTAGAACACGCTAATAGTCTCCATCAGTTTCTCTTTGCTGTAGTCGCTATATTTCTCTCCATCGTTCTTCCTTACTTCATCTTGGTTTATCTTGCCTACTAAGGCCTCTAGGTCCTTATATTTGGCTTTGTCTAGTTTAAAATCTATATGTTCTGCTAGACTATTGAAGCAGGAAGCATTCCTTTGCAGGGTTTCGCCTCCTACGTCTGTTGATTTTCTCTTGCGGAAGAAATCGTTTAGAACTTCTTTATTGTGCTCTGAGAGTTCGGGATTTTGCTGAAGTTTCTGGTTGGTCTGTTTTAGAGCTTGGAAGGGCATGGTTTTGCTTTACACCTCTATAAAGCCTAGAAGCGACTAAGCCCTTCAAAAGAGTATCTGTTAAGTCGATACTGAACATGGGAGCCAATGGGCGGCTTTCCCATCCTTCACGTATGTGAAGGCTGTTCAAGAAACCATTTGGGTTTGAATGCTTTTGTTCCCAAGTTTTTCTTCATTCTCTAATAAGAAAGGAAAAGGAAATGTTTGTGGTTTTTTTCTGTCGTGTGATTAGGCCTCTGCCTCTACTATGTGGGTATTGTTTACGCAGCTTTGGTGACAGTAGCCTTCGGTAGCTTCCAGGTAGTCTTCGTGACTGTGAACTCTATCTCCGCAGATAACGCATAGGCCTAACCTGTCGACTGTTGTATTCAGAATTGTTCCACCCCCCGTGGCCATACGTTTACCGAGGAGGGTATTAAGTAAATCTGTAGAGGAGAACTTGTGTTCTCCTCCGATACTACTTTCTGGTCAAAAGGCCTTTTACTCGTGCGTGAAGTAGAAAATTCCTTCTTCCTCGCATCTTACGAATCCGAATCTCTCGAACTGGTATACCTCATTTGAATCATATTCGGATGGTTCGATCCGGCCTTCTTTGACTTCGCCGTCAGGCATGTGGACCTGAGCCTCGTCTGCGTTGGATGGAGCCCAGTGTACAATGTCTGCGTCTTTATCTAGGGCCTCGGTGTGGTCTCCTTCGCGGTACTCTGCGGTTTCTCCTTCTATTTCGATGTTGCAGAGGCCTTTCAGTCTGAGGAATCCGTCCTCAAGATCTTCTTCCTCTACAAGAACTGTGATTTTTTCTCCGTCTCTGTCTAGTTCGAAGTTTCTGGTGCCCAGATCCTGGTCTGGGTGGCGGGCCATGTGAGGTTCAACATCCTCTGGAACTCCTGAGATCTCAAGTTCTACAGGGTTTCTGACGAAGAATCTTCTTTCGGCTTCCTGATCCACTATCTTTCTGTTGTGGGATTCAAGTGTTTCTGTGCTGGCCTCGATATCTTTCTCTGAGACCCCCATTTCAATGTAGAAGTTCTGAAGGGCCTCTGGCTGGAATCCTCTTTTTCTGAGAGCTCTCAGTGTTGGAGCTCTTGGGTCGTCCCATCCGTCGAGTTCTCCTTCCTCCATCATTTCTGTAAGCGTGGATGTGCTTACAGGTGCGTCGAATCCTGAGATCTTGACATTGCCCCAGTACATGATGTGAGGGTAATCCCAGTCAAGGTAGTCGTAGATAAATTTCTGACGCTTTGTGGAGGCCCTGAGTTCTTTCCCACGTACAATATGTGTTGTACCCATTACATGATCCTCGATAGCGCCCTGGAAATCAAGAAGAGGCCAGACACGGTACTTATCTCCGGTAACAGGGTGATCGGCCTCATCAATTATTCTGAAAGCTACAAAGTCTCTGATAGCAGGATTCTTATGCTGCATATCTGTCTTGATCTTCAAGGTAGCTTCTCCTTCTTCAAAGAAGGCCTTTTCTTCCTCTTGATCCTCTTCTTCAGTTTCTTCATCTGCTTTATCTTCATTGTCTTCTTGAGGTTCCGATTCTTCGTCGGCCTCTTTTTCCTCTTCCTGTTCTTCTGTTTCTTCTTTGTTTTCTGCACGCATTTTCTTCCAGAGCTGCATGTTTTCCTCTGCGCTCTGATCTCTGTGTGGGCAGGCCTCTCCTTCTTCACGGTATTTGTGTCCTTCTTCCTGTGAGCACTGGCATACGTAGGCCTTGCCCATTTCGATAAGTTTTTCCGCGTATTCTATGTATGTATCAAAGTTTTTGGATGAGTAACGGACTTCGTCAGGCTTGTAGCCCAGCCATTCGTAGTCCTCTGCGTACATGTCGTATGCTTCTTTCAGAGGCCTTTTAGTGACTGGATCTGTGTCGTCGTACCTGAGAATTAGTTTGCCTTCGTATTTGTCCCGTAGCTCTCCGTTGATTGTCATTCCGCGGGCGTGGCCGATGTGTGGAGGGCCGTTGGGGTTTGGTGCGAATCTTACAACTATTTCTTCGTATTCTTCTGCGTTTTCAAGGTCTGGGATCGGGTCGTGTTCTTCCTCTTCTTTTTCCTCGAACTCGTAGGATTCAAGCTCTTCTTCCTGTTCTTCAAGGCTCATTTCGTTGATTTCTGCGCAGATTTCCTGTGTTTTCTGCGTTACTTCTCCCTTGTTTTCAAATTCTTCCTCTGCAAAAATCTTTCCAATTACTGCTCCTGGGTTGCATTCTCCGCCGTGATCAACAGCGTTCTTCAAAGCATATTTACGAGCTATCTCCTCGAGTTCCATACCTTTCACTGCGTAGAAAATTCCTATAAATTCAATCCCTATGGAAAGATAGTTTTAGTGAAGGCCTTACTCTTCATCGGAGATAAGAGTCCATTTCTTCTCCGCGGTCGAGTTATCTACAACCCAGAGATCTCCGTTCTCAAGTCTCAACCGGGTCTTCCTCAGGCCTACATCTTCCAGAACACCTTCTGTACCCTCGATAATCACGCGGTCGCCGGAGTTAAAGTCCGAGTCCTGTGCCAGGTATGCTCCAGCAACGGTATCAGCGATAACATCCTTCAACGCGAACGCTACACCAAGAGCTACAAAACCTGAGGCAGTACCCATTGAAGCCGCAATACCTGAGAAACCGAGCACGCTGAGAGTCATGAGAATGGCCCAGAACCACATGAAGAAACGGCCTGAATCCACAATAAGCTCAACTACAACAGGCTCCGAGTACCTCCGCGAGGCCGCAGATCTCAGAATATCCGATCCTGCTCTTATACCAATAACAGCCGCCAGCAGAAGAAGGCCTGCCTTGATTATTTTTATCCCAATCTCCGATACAGCAGCCTGAACCACAACAGGATCAATCATACTGAAAATTTACTTTTGCCTTCTTTTTACTCTTTGCAGCTTCCCAGAAAATTATTTCAGGCCTAGTTTCTTCTTGAATTCTTTGGCATTTTTTAGATGATTCTCGACTGTTTCATCGTTCATTCTGTCGAGTGTTGATGTCATGAAGCTCATTCTGTGAATATCTGAGATTTTTTCTCTGTGTTTGTTGATGAAGTTCCAGTAGAGGCCGTCCCAGTGGTCTTCCCAGTCTCCACCTTCGTAATGAGACATCTTGTTGATGTAGTTTGATGAGGAGATGTAGGGCTTGGTCATCATGTTTTCGTAGGCGTATTGGCTCATACCGTAGATGTTCGGCACCATCACCCAGTCATACGAGTCGATAAACATCTCCATAAACCAGTCATAGACTTCATCAGGATCGATCTCGAGAAGTAGCATCACGTTGCCGAGAACCATCAACCGCTCGATGTGGTGAGCATATGCATCATCCAATGCGTGACGAATAGAATCATCAACGGGTGGAAGGCCTGTACTTGCGCTGTAAAACTCTTCTGGCATCGAGTTATCCGCGTTCCAGAAGTTGGCTTCCCTCATCCCTGGCTCCAGCTCGTACATCGCCCGTATGAATTCTCGCCACCCGATGATCTGTCTCAGGAAACCTTCAAGAGAATTCATGGGGTAATCTTTCTCTTCATGGGCCTGTAGAGTTTTCTCTACTATTTCTTCCGGCGTCAAGAGGCCTAAATTGATTGAAGAGGATAGCAGAGAGTGGAAGCCGAACTTGAGGTCTGGATCAATCGCGTCCTGGTAGTCACCGAACTTCTCTAATCTATTCTCAAGGAAGTCTTCAAGATTTTTCAGGGCCTGTTCGCGTGTTGCCGGCCAGAAAAAATCCTCGATTTTCCCAGGATTTTCCGGAAAGTTTTCCTCCACGTATTCTTTCGCATCTTCGACGTGCTGAGAAGAAAACTGTGGTATCTCCGGTTTTTCAATATCTTCCGGCATTTTCTTCCTGTTTTCGGGATCGAAACTCCATTTGCCTCCTTCAGGCTTTCCTTCATCATCTACCAGTATGTTGAACTTTTTCCGCATCTGTTTGTAGTAGTTCAACTGGAAGTACTTGTGTGAAGAGAAGTATTTCTGGTTGAAATCCATCGAGGCCATGAAACCTGGGTTCTCCTCGAAAACTAGCTCGACATCGAACTTTTCCGCTAGGCCTTCCAGCTGGTTCCTAGCTTTGTGGTCTACAGGATTGTATATCCTGATTTTATCTTCTTTCTGGAAGATCTCGGCGATATCCTGGTCGTATTCGAAGTATTCGACGTTAAATTTCTCTGAGTAGGCCTTCATTGAGGCCCGGTGTAGTATTAGCTTTTTTCTGTGGAAGTTGAAGTCTGTGAAGTATCTTGAGTGCTCTACGAGGTATTTTATGTCTTCATCTACTGGTTCTGGGAAGAGCTGGTTTGGGAGGATGATGGAGGCCATACTGTAAGGTCTAATGCTGAGTTATTTGTCCTTTTTTGTTTCCTGTCTGGCCTTATCCCCAAACTGTTTTTCTTCTGATCGGCCGTCGTTAGTTTTTCTTTTTGGAGGTCTTATTCCCTGATTTTCTTGATTCTAATGCTGTTTCAGGCCTTGATTTCTGCAGTAAAGCTCTGTATCTATAGGGAAAAAGGTTTATAATTGATTTTGCAGAATTTCTGGCCTTGTTTTGATAAGTGAAAGGGTTACAGTTTGGTTTATGGATTCAACTCAAGCTAAGTTGCTTTTTCCAGTAGGTGCAGTACTGGAGTTTCTGGGAGCGCTGACATTAATCACCAACGATGGAGCCTTAATCTCCAAAGTTGATCTTGGATTTAGCATTCCAGCTATCCTGCCTGTAGAAGTTCAGGGGATAGGGCTCCTGGCTGCTGGAGGTCTACTAACGGCATTTGCCATAAAGGAGATAAGTAGCTAGTTAAAACCCTAGACTCCTTACAAAAATTCTCTTCTTTTATCTTTACGCTATGAGAAAATAGGCCTAAAATTTGAGCTTTATATCTAATAATGAGCGATCCAATTTATTCCAGCAAATTAAAAAGCATAGGCCCTTATTTTAGATGTATGAATACAAAACTGAAAGAGGCCATTCTCAGAGGCCTGTCTGCATCAGTTTTTTCGGCAGTAGCAACATATCTGGGCCTGAGAGCATGGATAACTCTAAGTATCAGTGTAGGGCCTGTGACAAAGCTTTACTCGCTGGTTGATGCGGCTACAGTTCTTGCAGCAGTGCTTGCCTTTTTCACTACGGCATTGGCATCGTATACTTCAATGGAGGAATGATTTTTATCGGGTTTAGAGAGATTTTAGAGAGACGTAAAATAGAACTTGCCGGGCTTCTATCCCTTCTAGTAGTTACAGTGTTGAATCAAATAGCCCGAACTCCGTTAATTTACATATTTACGGTAATTGGGCTTATAGCAACAGTTTATGTCTCTAAAAAGTTCAAGGCCCAGTTTAATGTCAAGCTTTTCTTCAAGAGGACCGAGGGCTGGAACTGGTGGTCAGGCGCATTTGCAGGGGTTCTGGCGTTCATGATGAGTACGTACGCCCAGACAATTGAAGCAGGATTTCCACAGGCCATGGCAGAGATTTCCGCAATCACAGTCTTCGTCACGCTGATGACCACGCTTTTGTACGGCTCAATCCTTCAGGACATCCAGAAAGAAGAAATAGAGTTATGAAAAAGGGAGAGTTTTGTTACGGATTCTGGTGTCAGTAAGTGAAGTTTATGTCGGCTCTCACCTGTAAATCTTCTTCGGCTGCTGATCCAAAGTACGAGAATCTTTTGATCTTGCCGTTACCTCTGGAGATCCATGCATAGGCCTTTGCCTCTTCAAAGCTTGACAGCTCCTGCTCGTCGTCCGTTGAGGCTTCATCATCGCTGACTACGTGGACCTCAAATATGTCTGCGTAATTTTCTAGGAGGTCTTCTTTGTCTGGCTGAATCTTAACGAGGATTTCCGAACTGTTTTCACCGGTTGTGCCAAGAACTGTACTGTTTCTAAAGTTAATTCTGTCGACCGCAGATACTGAAAGGCCTAACTCCTTCCTGCTTAAGGACTCAGATATTTTCTCCGAGCTATTTTCCATGTTAACAATTTCGGTTTCGGTTCTGTCAGGATAGGTTTCTATATTTTTCACAGGTTGAGGTGAATCTTTGGAGCTTTCTCCGAGACCGAAGCCGATACTGGTGATGGATGTAGTGTTCGAGTAGGATTTGTTGAAAACACCTTCAGAACTCAAATTTAATCTCATCGGAGCTACTGGTGTCCTCATCAAAACTTTGAACTCGGAGCTTATCTCGTAAACACTGTAATTCTGTGAAAAAGCATTATCAAGTAAAGAACCGGCAGATGAGTTAAAACTAATATCTTCATGGCCTGTATCAAAGTTTTTATTCAAGCTGGCATCGCCTCCTGAAATACAGCCGGATGTAGCCACAACCAGAACCAAAATACAGATAGGAAACAGTTTTCTTCGTTCCATAGACAAAAACATATTCTGCAAAAAATTTTTTCAATCAATTCCCTGGCCTAGAATCAATAACTCACATTTTTCAAAATCTGCCCAGAAACAAGTACATGGAAATCGATAACTCGGAAGAAAGAATCAGAAACATCCATCAGGATCTCCTAGATGTGTATGGAGAACAGAACTGGCACGACAACGACGACGGCGTCAGACAGCTTCTCATAACAATACTCTCACAGAACGTAGCAGATACAAATACTGCCAGAGCAGCGGAAAATCTGTTCAACGACTTCAAAGACTACAAAGAAATCGAAGAGACCTCTATAGAAAAACTAGCAGAATCCATCAATCCAGCAGGCCTTCCAGAGACAAAAGCCAAGAGAATACAGAGAACACTGAAGGCCTTGAGGGAGCATGGAGATTCTGAGGATTACTCTGTGGACTTTCTCGGCGAGATGGAGGATTCGGATGCGCAGGCCTGGCTTGAAGAGATCAAAGGTATCGGCCCGAAGACTGCAAGCGTTTTACTGAATTTTCACTTCGATGCGAACGTCATGCCTGTCGATACGCACGTGGAGAGGATTGCCAAAAGATTCAGGCTGATTCCATTTTCATCTTCAAATGGGAAGGCTCACGAATTACTGAATGAGGCCGTTCCTCACGAGATCAAGAACAGCTTCCACATGCTGATGATTGAACATGGGAAGAACAACTGCACAGCCAGAAATCCTACATGCGAAAATACAAAGCTGAAAAAGTACTGCAGCTACTACGAAAAAGTTATCGAAGGCGATTTAACGCCTGAAGAGTATCCTCCGGAGGCCTGGGAATAGATGGATCTTGAAGAGGCACTGGAGAACTGGTCATCCATCAAGAAGTTCACGGATGAAGAAATAGAGGAAGGGAAACTTGAGAAAATTTTCGACTTAACCACTAAGGCTCCGACAGCTTTCAATTTACAGCCGTACAGATTTATCGTTCTGGACTCGGAAGAAGCGAAAGAAAAGGCCGTAGACTCTGCGATACCGGTCAACAGATGGATCCAGTACGCCGACAAAATCGTGGTTCTAGTCGGAGATGAAGAAATAGATGTGAACGCCGATGAAGTCCTCAATCACAAGTTGGAGGAAGGAAAAATCGACGAAGAGAAAGCAGAAAATCTTCGAGACATGTACGAGAGGTACAAGGCCCGTGATGAAGAATTCATGACGGGCTGGCTAACGAGAAACACGATGATTCCGGCGACGTTCTTCATGCTGGCCTGTAAAAATTATGGGGTCGGCTCATGCCCTGTCAGAGGCTTCAGCCAGCCAAAACTATCGGAAAAACTGGATCTGAAAGATTCTGAAAGGCCTATTCTGTTGATTCCTATCGGCTATCCTAATGAAGAAGATAGGAACTGGCGGAGAAAAGGAGAAGAAATTTTTGAGATTCGCTGACTTTTTATTTTCTGACATCTGTCGAAGGCCTCGACAGGGTTTTTTATCTTAGAGGTGGTATTTGTTGGGTATGGATTTCAGGATTTGGGGAGGCCTTGTTTTTGTAGTGGTTGTTCTGGTTTCTGCTGGATTCTTGTTTTCTCAATCTTGGGAGAGAGGTTCCTCGGATCTTGTTAATGCAAGTTTTTCGGGTTCTTCAAGTGCGTGGGCGGTATTGGAGGTAGCTGATAATGATACTGAGAGGAGTGAAGGCCTTATGAATGTCTCGAGTATGGATGAGAGGAGAGGAATGCTCTTCGAATTTGAGGAAGAGGCCCAGAGAACTTTCTGGATGAAGAATACTCTTATTCCGCTGGATATGATTTTTCTGACTGAGGATAGAGATGTTATCAATGTTGAGACTGCTTATCCGGAACCGAATACAAGTGATGAGGATCTTGAGCGTTATAGCAGCGATGAGCCGGCAAAGTATGTTATAGAGGTTAATGCTGGGTTTGCAGAGAAGTATTCTATCGAGGAAGGTTCATCTGTAGAATGGAGTAAGTTGGAATAATTAAAAAGAAAATATGTGTGGAAGGCCTTTTTGGGCCTTTACTGGTCCAGGTTGATGCATTTGCCGTTTTCGCTGACGAAAACGTCGTCGCCTAGACTGTATCCTTCTTCTCTTGCGAGTTCTACGTAGTCGCCGAGTTTCTGGATTGTTCCGTGTGAAGGAATGATGTTGTCTGGCTGTAGGAAGTCGATGAAGTCTCTGTGGTCTTCCTTGTGTGCGTGACCTGTTGTGTGGATTCCTGGGTAGATTCTGACACCTTTCTCTCTCATTTTCTCTTCAAGCTCGTATCTGTTGGCTTCGTTGACTGGGCTTGGAATTACCTGTGAGGAGAAGATTACGTGGTCGCCTTCGTTGAAGTCGAATCCGTATGTTCCGGATGCGATCTTGTCAAGCTGTGCGCCTTTCTCTCCCTGGTTTCCTGTTGCAACGACAAGCCATTCGTCTCTTTCGCCGTCAACACGGCTCATCAGGTCGTCACATTCGTCGAAGTATGAAACTACTTCGATCTGGCTTGTGTCGATCAGGTCTAGTTCTTCTGCTGATTCAACGTATTCTCTGAGTGATCTTCCGACGAACGCGATCTTTCTGCGGCCGTTGTTGGCTTCGATGATCGAGTTCAGTCTGCTGATCTGGCTTGAGAATGTTGACATGATTACTGCGCCGCCTGCCTGATAGCAGGAGTTCAGTACGTCTCCAAGTTCGACTTCGACAGATTTCTCTGATCGGGCCCTTCCTGGCTCTGAAACTCTTGTTGTTCCAGGGATCATGGCCTTCACTCCTTCCTCTCCAACTTCCTTCAGTCTCTCGACATCGGTAGTTTTCTCGATTACAGGGCTTCTGTCGATCTTCATGTCGTTTCCGTAGACTACGTAGCCTTCGGAAGTGTCCAGAAGACTTAGAGTTGCGTCAGGGATTGAGTGGTTCACGTGAGCAAATTCAAGAGTGAATTCGCCTGAGATCTCCATCTCATCTCCTTTCTCAACTGTAATCAACTGGTTGTCGACATTCTTGCGATCGTCGTCAATCATTCTTTCTACGATTTTACCGGTGTAAGGAGTGCAGTAGATAGGACAGTCGTGACTGCCGGCAAGCTTTGGAATGCCTCCGACGTGGTCAAGGTGTCCGTGACCTATTACAATTCCTACAACGTTTTTATCAAGAACTGGCTCATCCTCAGGGACTGCGCCAATGTCTAAACTCTGGTTTGTTGTCATCTCGTCAACATGGCCTTCAGCAGAGACAACGCTCTCCATATCGTAACCCATGTCGAAAATGACTACTTCTCCGTTAACTTCTACGGCCGTCATGTTCTTTCCTACTTCTTCATAACCGCCAAGTGTGTAAACTTTCATAAAGTGATTTTCACCTTTTAATAGGAAAAGATTTCAATGCAAGTTTTATAAAACGGAATCTGGCCTCAGACCAAGCCCATACAGATTATTAAGCTTTCATATTCCACCACGATTTAGATGTATTCTGAACAAATCCGAGGCCGACTGGAAGAGAAAGACATTGAAATCGGAGACACAATCAAAGTAAACGACAGAGAAGGACGATTAATGCCTAAACCAGAGAGCGGAGACCCTGCAGTAGTAGTTCTCAAACTTGAATCAGGATACAACGTAGGCCTCGAACCAGAAAACATCGAACTGGTAGAAAAAAACGAAAGCTCGGAGAGAGAAAGGCCTGAAATAGAACACGACGAAGAAAAACCAGATATTCTAATTCTACACACAGGAGGAACAATCGCCTCCAGAGTATCATACGAGGAAGGAGGGGTAAAACCGGCCTTTGAACCAGAAGACCTTCTAGAAATGTATCCAGAACTTGCTGAAGAAGTCAATATCCACAGCAAAGTAGTTGCACAGATGTTCTCGGAGGACATGGAGCCAGGCCACTGGCAGCAAATAGCAGAAAAAATAGTTGAAGAAAAAGACGACTACGATGGAATAATTCTGGGCCACGGAACCGATACAATGGCCTATACAGGAGCAGCACTCAGCCTCATGCTTCAGAACATCGACACAGGAGTTATGATTGTAGGTTCTCAGAGATCCTCCGATAGGCCGAGCAGCGACGCCGCAATGAACATGTACTGTGCGTCAAGATTCCTGAATGAAACAGATTTCACAGGATTCGGAATCTGCATGCATGAATCAAGCAGCGACGACTACTGCACAATTCTGCCACCGCAGAAAACAAGAAAAATGCATACTTCCCGGAGAGATGCCTTCCAGGCCGTAAACCAGACTCATCTTGGCCGCGTAAACTACGAAACAGGAGAAGTAGAGGAAAATTTCTCTCAGAAAAACGGCGAATTCAAGAAAAATACCGAACTTAACGAAAACGTCGGCTTTCTGAAGACAAGGCCTGGAATGGGTCCTGAAGAGATCGAATTCTTGATTGAACAGGGCTACGATGGTGTTGTCCTGGAAGGAACAGGCCTAGGCCATCTGCCAGTTAACAATCTTGAGGATGGAAAGACAGGCCATCACGAAGAAATACTTGCAAAGCTAGAGGAACTTGCTGAAGATACAATGGTTGTAATGACTTCTCAGTGTATCTTTGGCAGGATTGACATGGATGTGTATGATACAGGCCTCAAGATACAGGATGCTGGAGTAATCTCGGCTGAGGACATGCATCCTGAACTGGCCTACGTCAAGATGATGTGGGTTCTAGCGAATTCTGAAAATCCAGAAGAAGATTTCACCAGTAATTTCGCAGGAGAAGTAACGATGCGGTCGATGTACGATGAGTGATAACGAGATGCTGGATGAATTCGATAAAAAAGCAAAGAAATTTCTTGAAAGCGGAAAAAAGGAGAGAGTGCTTGATATCCTCAGAGAATTTGCATTAGTAGTCTCGTACGACAATGGAAAAGAGCTTGACAATCCTAAACGGTTTATGGACCAGCAGGGATTTGACGAAATAGAAATTGACGACTTTACAGAGTACCAGGTTGCAAAATCAATGATAAGAGATCAGGTAAAGAGGTCAGCTTAAATGACAGATATCTATGGCGTAACTGGAATGCCTCTAGCAGGAAAAACTACAGTTGCAGAAATGATGAAAGACGAAGACTTCGTGGTCCTGGACATGGGCGACGTGGTCAGAACAGAGATGCAGAAAAGAAATATTGGAACGGCCTCAACAGGAGACTTCGTGAACTCGATGAGAGATGAGCACGGCATGGATGCCATAGCACAGCTCAGCATACCGTACCTGGAAGAAATTATCGATGAAAAAGACAGGATAGTAATCACAGGAATGAGAGGCTGGAATGAGAAGAAAAGATTCGAGAAGGAAACAGGAGAGGAAATAGAAGTTCTTGGAGTCTGGGCCTCACGAGAGACCCGCAGAAAAAGAAGAGAAGAAAGACAGAGAGAAGAAGACATCGAGGGAGACGACTTCGAGGAAAGAGATATCAGAGAGATCGAGAACGGGGTTGGAAAACTAATGTCTCTCAGCGACTACATGATCAAAAACGACGGTATAACAGAAGAAAAACTAAGAGAGAAGGTGAAGAGCGTTGTCAGAAATTAACTACGAAGAACTAGGATTCAAATGCGGAATAGAAATACATCAACAACTTGCAACAGAAACAAAACTCTTCTGCGACTGCCCTGTAGATCTACAGGATGAGGCCGCAGACCACAGAGTACATCGATACCTTAGAGCAGTTGCAGGAGAGACAGGAGAAAAAGACGAGGCCGCAGAAGTCGCAGCAGAACAATCTAAGAAATACATCTACAAATACTACAACAGAAACAACTGCCTGGTAGAACTTGACGAAGAACCACCACACAGCATCGACGAAGAGGCCCTCAACACTGCATTAACATTTGCAAGAATGGTCAACGCGGAAATACCTGATGAAATACAGGTAATGCGTAAAATGGTGGTTGACGGATCCAACACTTCAGGATTCCAGAGAACAGCAATGATAGGCCTGGAAGGAGAACTAGAAACTGATACCGGTACAGTAAATATCGATGATATTGAGCTAGAGGAGGAATCAGCAGGAATCCACGAAAGGGACGAGAACAAGGCCCTTTATGACCTCAACAGGCTTGGAGTTCCTCTGGTAGAAGTAGGTACAGACGCATCAATCGAGAACCCTGAGCACGCAAGAGAGGTAGCGAAGAAAATCGGAATGCTACTCAGATCCACAGGTAAGGCCAGAAGAGGAATCGGTACGATCAGACAGGACGTCAACGTATCAATAGAAGATGGCTCACGTGTAGAAATCAAGGGGTTCCAGGATGTAGAAAATATCGACAAAGTAATCGAAAACGAGGTTAAGAGGCAGAAAAACCTTGTAGAACTAGGAGAGGAACTTGAAAAACAGGAAATTGTGGCTGACAATGTCACACACCACTTTGAGGAAACAGATAACCAGATAATCTCGACAGTACTGGAAAACGACGGCGCGGTCTACGCAATGAAACTTCCGGGCCTCACAGGAAAAATGAAGCAGAAAATATCAGGCGACAGATATGTGGCCAAAGAACTGGTAGACTACGCAAAATCCAGGGGCGTACAGGGAATACTGCATACAGATGAAGATATTGAGAACTACCAGCTAGTAGAGGAATTCGAGAAGGTAGCAGATGACTTCGACAAAGAAGATGAAGACGTAATAGCTGTAATAGCAGCAGGAAAAGACCAGGCCAAGGCCGCAGCACAGGCAGTAAGAGACAGAGCCCGACTACTCTACGAAGGAGAAGTACCGGAAGAAACAAGAACTGCAGAACAGGACTTCACCACCAGCTACGCAAGGCCTCTACCAGGAAGCGCAAGAATGTATCCTGAAACCGATATTCCGGCTGTAAGAGTCACGGAGGGAGATGTAGAGGAAATAGATCAGGATCTGCCGGAAACACTTGAGGAAAGAGAAGAAAAATACTCTGAAGAAATCGGAGAAGAACTGGCCTCACAGATAGTATACAGCGAAAGACTGCCACTATTCGAAAAATTCAAGGCAGAATACGATACAAAACTTGTAGCAAACTTCTTCACAAATATTTACTCAGGCCTGGAAAAAGAAGTTGATCTTCAAGGCCTTGAAGAAGAACACTATGGCCAGATACTGGAAGCTCTCGATAATGAAGAGATAACTAACGATGATCTGGAAAAACTGATATCGGAATTCAACGAAACAGGCCAAAGTATCGAAGAAATTGTTGAAGAGATCGCAGACAGCAAGACATCGGAAGAAGAGATCAGAGAAGTAGTCAAGGAAGTAGTCGAACAGAATAAAGGCATGATTGAAGAACAGGGAATGCATGCGCAGGGAGCTCTCATGGGCCAGGTAATGGGCCGTGTAGAAGCCGACGGAGGAACAGTCTCCAGAATCCTTCAGGAAGAACTCCAGAAAGAAGCCGAGTAAAGACCTCTCAGCCTCTTTTTCCTGTCATTTTTTCTCGGTAACAGGCAATCTTATAATTTTTTGTACATGTCTATGAAAATAGGTGAACTAATTTATGCCAGGCTTAGGAGGACAACCAATTTTCGTAATGTCAGAAGATACACAAAGACAATCAGGAGAAGACGCACAAGAAAACAATATTAACGCGTGCAAAACCGTGGCAAAGGCCGTAAGAACAACCCTAGGCCCTAAAGGAATGGACAAAATGATGGTAGATTCCGTAGGAGACCTAGTAGTCACAAACGACGGTGTAACAATACTAGAAGAAATGGATCTCGAACATCCAGCGGCCAAAATGATGGTCGAAGTCGCACAGACACAGGAAGAAGAAGTCGGCGACGGAACCACGACAGCAGTCGTCCTCTCAGGAGAACTACTAAAACAGGCAGAAGGCCTTCTAGACCAGGAAATCCACCCAACAATAATCACAAAAGGATACAGACAGGCCCGAGAAAAATCTGTAGAAGTCCTCAATGACATCGCTGAAGATGTATCTCTCAATGACGATGATACTCTTGAAAAGGTAGCAATGACTTCTATGACAGGTAAATCCGCTGAGACAGCAAGAGACTACCTGGCAGAAATCGCTGTAGATGCAATCAAGCAGGTTGCGGAGGAAAGAGAACATGAATTTGTTATTGATAGAGAAATGATCAAGCTAGAGAAAAGCCAGGGAGGCACAGTCGAAGATACTGAATTAGTGCAGGGAGTAATTCTGAACAAGGATAGAGTGCACTCTGGTATGCCAACAGAAGTAGAGGATGCAAATATCGCACTTCTCAACGCCGCAATCGAAGTTAAGGAGACAGAGACTGATGCAGAAATCAATATCTCTGATCCAAGCCAGATGAAGAACTTTGTTGAACAGGAAGAAAGACAGCTCAAGGAGATGGTAGAGGCTCTGGACGATGCTGGAGCAGATGTAGTCCTCTGTCAGAAAGGGATCGACGATATCGCACAGCACTACCTCGCCAAGAAAGGAATAACAGCCATCAGAAGAGTATCCACCAAAGACATCGAAAAGCTCTCCCGCGCAACAGGAGCAAACATAGTAACTAATGTAGAAGACATTGAGGCCTCCGATCTAGGAAAAGCAGGATCTGTAGAAGAAAGAAATATTGGAGGCAACGCCATGACATTCGTACAGGACTGTCCAGAGGCCAAGTCTGTCTCAATCCTTATTAGAGGAGGAACAGAACATGTAGTGGACGAAATCGAACGCGCAATGGAAGACGCAATCGGTGGAGCTGCATCCGCACTCCGAAACGGAAAAGTAGTAGGAGGTGGCGGAGCCACAGAAGTAGAGCTCGCACAGGAACTCCGCAACTACGCAGACTCCGTAGGCGGCCGCGAACAACTTGCGATCAATGCATTCGCAGACGCCCTCGAAGTAGTACCACGGACACTGGCAGAAAACGCAGGATACGATCCAATAGACTCGCTGGTCGATCTCAGAAACAAGCACGACGAAGGAGAAGTATGGGCCGGCCTCGATGTAACTTCAGGTAGCTCACAGAAACTCTTCGACCAGGGAGTAGTCGAACCACTACAGATCAAGACACAGGCCGTGACATCAGCATCAGAATCCGCAGAAATGATCCTTAGAATCGACGATGTCATCTCGGCCTCAGGATTCTCCTCCGATGACAATGAACCACAAGGCCCTCCATCAGGAGGCGCAGGCGGAATGCCTGGCGGAGGAATGGGCGGTATGGGAGGAATGATGTAGGCCTTCCATTTCCTCTGTTTTTCTCTTCTAATTCTTCCCCTGATTATAAATACCGGTTTCTACCTATTTTTTCAATAAGAGAGGTTCTCCTAACTATGTCAAAAAGAAGCGAGGTCGAACTGGGCGACGATGAGGGCTATGATGATTATGAAATGGTCCCTGTAGGCCCAATCAGAAAACTTGAGAGAAGAATTGATGAACTCCAAGAACAGAATGCACAACAGGCTGGCGGAGGTAATGACGAGCTTATCCGCGATGTTCTTGATATAATGAAGTCCAACCAGAAAATTGTCAATGATATGACAGAGTCTACACATGAGCTGAAGAACTCTGTCGAAGACCTGACGCACAAGATGGATGAGGTAGTCGACAACATGAACGCGTTCATGGATCTACTTCACGAGGCCTCCGAAATGGACATGGAAGGAGAAATGGTTGGCGACATGGAACAGAGAATCGCAGAAGCCATTGGAACAAAAATGGATGATGTGGCAAACAATATCCAGAGCTCCAATGAAGAAGTAATCAACCATCTACAAAACATCAATAATAATCTAAGACAGGCTGGCATGCAGGGTAGAAGAAGGCCTCAACAACAAGCACAGGATAATCCTTCTGGAGGCCAGCAACAAGGCTCAAATCAAAGTTCTGAAAGGGTTAGACAATTAAAAGAAAGATTCGGCTCAGGAAATGGCAATAACCAAGGCTAGAACAAGAAAGGGCGTTACGCCTGTAGTAGCAACTTCTCTTCTTCTATTAATTAGCGTTGCAACTGTTTCTTCTTCTGCTATCTTTCTAAGCGGCACTATTGATGACGTGGGCGAAGGAGTCAAGGATAGACTGGGTGTTGATAGTCAAAGAGAAAATGCAGAATTGAGCATTGACTATGGTTATAATGGTTCTGATGGCGATATTTGGCTGGATATAACCAATGATGGCAGTATTACGCTAGCTTTACAGGAAGATTCTGTTGATCTATGGAACTTCTACATAGATGGTCAAAAAGTTAATAACTGGGGTTATGCTTATGGTTTACCCTCTCAAAACGCTATTAATCCGGGAGATACCGTAACAATAGATACTAACAGGTCTTATCCTTATTTAACCAACTCTAAGACAGTTACTTTGAGAGGCCAGTATGAGACGTCATCCTCTATAGTATGTAGCAATAGCAATGGAGAGCAATCCTGCTAGGCCTAATAAACTATTTAAGTAAGGACGGGGAAACCAAAAATAGTGGTAATATGTTAACCAAGAGAAAAGGTATCACACCGGTTATTGCTATTGTGCTCCTATTGCTTATTACTGTAGGAGCTGTCGGTGTTGTATACACGCAGTTCCAGAGCCTTTTAGGTAATCCTGGTGAGCAGGTTGATCAGCAGCAGCAGGTAAGGCAGACGGAAATACGATTTGACTCCGCATACAAAGCTCAGGACGCAAGCGGCGAGTACTACGTCAATCTCACAGTCACAAATGTCGGGGCTGTCGCGTGGAATACTTCTGACTTTACCTTGTCTTATGTTCCTGAAGGTACTGGTTCCGCAGTCTCTGGACAGGCACTCCAAGCCACAAAATTCAGTTACAATGAAACCAGTGACAACTGCTTCAGCGAGGACAACTCATCACAACTAGTAGACCCTGAAAATGGATACACCTGCAACACAGGCGTAAAATGGCCTAGCGCTACAACAACCATAGGATTCTCAATTTCAATGAACAGCGCATCAAAAAGCTGGGGAGTATACACCTGTACACCATCAACTACCAGCTCTGTAGGCTGTTAAACCGAGAAGTCAAAAGCCACTTATTTTATATTCTACCGGAGAACTATGAATAGATATGAAAGGCCAAACCACAGCAGTCTCTGCAATTCTAGTAACTGGCCTAACAATTGGCGCAGTAGCATCAGTATATGTATGGGGCTCACCGATTCTGGAAAAAAGAGAAAGCCAGGCCCAGGTCTCAAACATTGAAGGAAACATGGTAGGCCTTTACGACGAAATAGTCAGTGTCAAGGAATCAGGAGAAGGAACTATAACTCCGTACGAACTTTCCTTATCTAGCTCAGGTTCAGAGATACAGAGCGTGACCTTAGATCCTGATAATGACTATATCAATATCTCGGTCAGCACAAACGGCGCGGCACCTTACGCAAATAGATGGAGCTTTCTGAAAGGCAATACTCTACAAAATATTACTATAGAGCCTGGTGCCGAGACAGGGGCCTACGCAATAAAAGGAAAGGATCTCCCTGGAGTTGTAATGGTAAAATCCTTAGGCAGTTCGGCCTCACTAATCACATACCGCGTGGAATTCAGAAACATGTACGCAGAAACTCCTTCCGGACCGCAACTAGAGAAAATTGACCTGGTTGCAGCTGGAGGAACAGAGGCAGCAGGAGATGTCACAATCAGAATAAGAAATCGCGGGGTAGAAAGAGACACTGGCGCAAATGCTGTAAAACTTCCTTCTGGACGCGAGATTGAACGCCAGAGGAATGTCATAAGCCTGGATCTACAATGAAAGGACAGTTTATAGCTGTTGAAGCAGTAATGTCATTAGGAATAGGCCTTATAGTTGCACTAGGAATTCTCACAGCTTTCACAGCATTTCAAGGCAGCATAATGGACGACGTAGAAAGAGCCCAGATAAACTCGGTTGAATCCGAAATAAGCGTGGCCCTGATGCAGATAGGCTCAACAAATGTCAGCTACGGAGAAGTCTCCTTGGATCTTCCAGAGACACTGGGAGACAGAAGCTACCAGTTGAACTTCGAGAACGGATCTCTATATATTTTATCCAGCGGAGAGCAGTACAGATCCACATTCGAAAACCTGAATAACACCTACCGATTCACAGGATCGGCCTCCGGAGGAGAAGTAAGTATTTTGAAGGAGGGAAACAATTTGATAATAAGTGATAGCGGATGAGTGCAAACTTCAACGGCCTGATCGGTAAGCTTCGAAAGATGAAGCACCCAGAATGGTACGAAGATGAAGAAGACGAGAGCTCAGGAAACAGTGAAGGAATAGGAGTACCAACACCTGGAGAGTTCAGGCCTGAAATGATAGATGAAGGACAGGAAGAGGCCGACCTGACAGATGTAGATGTAACTTATCCACTGGTGCCAGCAGATCCAGACGAAGGAGAAGTGGTGTACGCATGGGCCCATATCTACTGGAGTGATGAAAAAGAAGAACTGGTTTACAAGATAGTGGAGCCAGAACTAACTCCTAATACCGAACGTCTACTCGACAAGATTCACTCTATAATGCAGAGAAGCTTTGACATAGACTTCAATAATTTGGAGACAGGAGAGGCCGACGAATATCTTGAAGAGAAGATTGATACCATCGTGGATAAGTACGATCTGAATGTAGATAATAAACAGAAAGAAGTAATTCGATACTATACTAAAAGGGACTTTGCGGGCCTCGGAAAGCTTCAGCCGCTGATGAACGATACAGAAGTAGAGGATATCTCATGCGACGGTAGAGGAATCCCGGTTTACGCTTACCACAGAAATCCAAAGTATGGTTCTGTTAAGACGGATATTGTGTGGGAGGATAAGGACGAGCTAGATGCCTTCGTTATGAAGCTGGCTCAGAGATGTGGAAGATCTATCTCTGTATCCAGTCCGCTTCTTGACGGTTCTCTCCCTGATGGATCTCGTGTCCAGGCCACATTGGCAACGGACATTGCCCGTAAAGGATCGAACTTTACAATCAGACGTTTCACAGAGGACCCATTGACGCCTATCCACATGATGGACTACGAGACAGAGAATGCACAGATGTACAGTTATCTTTGGACTCTCGTAGAACACGGAAAATCAATACTAATCTCAGGAACAACAGGATCCGGTAAAACATCTCAGCTAAACGCTTTATCTCTTTTCATCAGGCCTGACAAGAAAATTGTATCGATCGAGGACACGCCTGAACTCAGACTACCTCACGAACACTGGGTGCCGGAAGTAGCTCGTTCAGGATTCGGATCCTCAGCAGAGGAAGGAGGAGAAGTATCAATGGACAACCTGCTCAAGGAATCCCTCCGTCAGAGACCAGAATACATTATCGTTGGTGAGGTCCGTGGTGAAGAGGCCTATATTCTATTCCAGCAGATGGCAACAGGCCACACAGGCCTATCTACGATCCACGCCGACAGCCTTGACATGCTTATGGATCGTCTGACCACAGAACCAATTAATCTGTCGGGAAGCCTTATTGAGACTCTTGACGTGGTAATGCTTATCTCCAGAATCAGGAGAGACGGAAGCTACATCAGAAGAATTAACGGAATCTTCGAGGTTATGGGGTACGACGACAGAACAGGGATCGATGCCAACAAAGTATTCGGCTGGGATCCACAGGAAGACGAGTACACCATCGAAAATAACTCTCTAATTCTCAAGGATATCGCAGATCAGAGCGGAATGGACTACCAAGACCTGAAAAACGAGGTCAGAAACAGACAACACGTCCTCAACTACATGCAGGACCAGCAGATCAAACACTACAGAGATGTAGGAGACATGATCTCAAGATACTACTCCAACCCACAGAGAGTAATGGAGAAGATCGGGCAAACATTTAATGCTGAGAAGGAAGAAGTAGAAAGTAATGCTCGAGAAGTATAAAGACTTCTGTTTCAATTTCGCAGGAAAATACGCGCTAGACTCCCTCGAGTACTTCGAAGGCCTAAGACCACAACTAACAAAAGCCGGCCTCGACATATCCCTCCCGGAATACCTGAGCATGATGTACGTATCAACAGGAGCAACATTCCTGGGAATATTTCTGTTTATAGGAAGTCTAATGGCCTTAACTACAGGCATAACAGGCCTCATGATAGGCCTGATATTTGCAATACTTACATCAGTATTTATTTTCGTTGGATTCTACCTATACCCGAAAATTTTGATCAGCAACAGATCCTCTCAGATCAGGGACACTCTTCCCTTCGCAACAATGTATCTATCAACGCTTGCAGGAACAGGATCATCTCTTCCAGAAATCTTCCAGAACCTTTCAGAAGTAGACGAATACGGAGAAGTATCAAAAGAGGCCCAGAAAATCAGCAGAGATGTAAACAGCCTTGGAATGGATATGACAGAGGCCTTGAAAAGAGCAGCTGAGAGAACGCCGAGCGATGACTTTGAGGAACTTGTGTGGGGAATCAACCACTCAATTACAACAGGAGGATCTCTTAGAGAGTTCCTAAGACAGAGAGCAGAAGGCCTGATGAATGATTATCAGAGAAGAGTAAGAGAATTCGCTGACTCGCTCTCTCTGCTCGTTGAAATGTACATTACGATTGTTATTGTAGGTTCAATTATTTTCACATCGATGAGCGCCGTTATGAGCTCATTCGCATCAATGTCGCCAGATCTAGTGGTTACGGTACAGGTAATATCGATATTCATAGGCCTTCCTTTAATTTCTGGCATGTTCATAATATTCGTTAGAGGAATCGCGCCAGGAGGAATAAGGTGATGCCAAGATGTTAGACTTTTTCCAGGAAGAAGACTTTCAACCAGGATACTCCCTGACCAAGAAGATAATCTATGGTTCGATGGCTGTAGGAGCAGCAATAGTCATGGTAGGAGTATTTCTGTACATTCAGGGAGCTGATAGAATCGGTGGAACAGCATTCCTGCTAGGCCTGATGATAGGAGTAGTACCTTTCGGTATTCTATCCTTCCTCAGAAACAGGGCAGTAAGACAGATGGAGGACCAGTTCCCCTCATTCCTGAAGGATCTGGCAGAGTCCAAGAGAGGAGGCATGACAATTATGAAGGCCTTCGAATCCGCAAAAGAGACGGACTACGGCCGATTGAACAGCGAAATTGAGAAAATACACTACGAGCTTACATGGGGAATTCCCTTCCCTGAAGTAATGGAAAGATTCTCAAAAAGAATGAAAGACTCCGCAGTAATCCAGGAATCCACATCTATTATTATCCAGAGCTTTGAGAGTGGAGGAGAAATCACAAAGACAATTGAGTCGGTAGGAGACGACGCAACCAAGCTTAAAGAAGTAATACAGGAGAAAGACGCCAAACTAAGACAGCAACTGGTTATCATGTACGTCATTTACTTCCTATTCATCGGAATCACTATTGGAATCTACACAATGCTTGCACAGCTACTAGGCCTCGGCAGCCCAGATCCGGGAGCACTCTCCGGAGTAAAAGAAGTACTCAGCCAGAGTGGAAGCGGAGGAGGCGGAGGATCAGGCCCAACAAACTACTGCAGTGGCAGCATCGCCGCAGCACAACCATTCTGCTCCACCGCAAAAATCTTCGGATTCGTACCCGCAAACGTAACATCAGACCTTGCAAGCGAATACGCAAACCAGTACAGCTATGGAAGAATGGCTTATTACAAATCACTCCTATTCACAATGCTTATGATCCAGGGAGCATGCACCGCAGCAGTAGCAGGTCAGGTATCAGAAGGAAGCCCCAGCGCAGGAGTAAAACACGCACTAATCATGCTTCCGCTGGCATTCATCGCATTCATGGTAGCGGTTGCCTCTGCAGGTGTACCATAATGAAAGGCCAGTTCAGCATAGAATACTTCGGATCAATGGTACTATTTCTCGTAGCGGTCGTAGGCCTATCAACTATCGGAGCCAACCAGGTTCCAAACTTCAGAGACGACGTCCATCAGGCCTCACTTAATCTAGAGGCCTATACTCTATCTTCAAGACTTATGAGCCAGCCGGGATATCACAACTTCGATGATGGTGGAACGAACTGGGAGAAAAA